>JAYSQC010000161.1:0-15882 GCA_043721755.1 Schlesneria sp. | reverse complement strand
TGCTAACCGTATCAATGATACTCTTACTTCTACATTTGATGTTATCAGCTCTCCGGCATTACCGGTGGCAACTGACACAGCACGTTGCGGAAACGGTTCCCCCGCTCAGATGTCTCATTAACTACCCCCGAGGTATAGCGGGAAAACCCTGCTGGAAAATACAGACGGGCCGCCTGTGCTACGGCTTGTTCAACAGGCTTCTGACGGCCGGACCAAGAGGTTTGGCCTACGTTGGGTTGCAACCATCGTCACCTCACCGACTTTACGGGTCGGGCTCCCCTTGCAAGGGCTGCCGCGCGAGCCTGACGGCAGCATTCTAGCGGCTGGCGCGATGAGTGGGATGCGGGGCCACGAGGAGTCGCGCGCACAGCGGAAATTGCAGAATCTCCTTGACCATTGAGGGCCGCCGGACGATCTTACTCCCCGAGATGCCGTCTTCCGCACGGCTCGTTCGACATTCCGCCGCCTCAGTTGAGAAGCGACTTCCCAACTCATCGCGGCCAGTTCACATCGGGTGTCATCATGCTGCGTTCCCGTTCTGTATTCGCTCAATTGGTGGCAGGTCTGGGGTGTGTCCTCGCCCTGTCGGTTTCTGTGGGAGCCGCCGAGGCTCAACCCCAGCTCGACCGAGCACAGCAGGTGGCAGCTCACCTTGCTGCGGGTGAGTTCGGCCCGGCCCTCGATTTGGCAAGGACAGCAGCCAGCCCGGCTGAACAAGCGGGCCTGCTGAACAACGTCGCGATGGCTCAACAGAGTGCCGGTGAAACGACGGCGGCATCGGGAACGATGCAACAGGCCAGCCGAACCAATGGTCGTCGAGCCGGTGGGCAAGGTGCTGGCGGTGGCAGCCAAGTGGGAAGCGGTGGATTCGGCGGCGGTGGTTCGATGGCCGACTTCAGTACGCTGATGACGCTCATCATGGAAAACACCTCGGGCAAGTGGGAAGCCGAGGACGGCGAAGGGGGCGCGATGTCACCGTTCCCCACCGGCGTGCGCGTCGCACCGGGTGGTCTGCTACAAAAGCTCACGCAAGAAGAACAAACCGGCGTGCTGGCTTCGCTGGGCACGACCGCTCGCAAAGCGGACCTCAACGCCGATGTGGCTCAACGTTCGGACCTCCGGATGGTCTCGCTGACTCGGTTGGAGCAGGCGGTCGCTCAGCGATTGGCTGACGGCGAGTCGGTTCCCGAAACGATGGCTCAACTCGCCGGGTTGTCTCAAATCAAGTACGTCTTCGTGTACCCGGAAGCCAATGAGATCGTGCTGGCGGGTCCGGCCGAAGGCTGGCAATACAACGCTCAAGGCCAGCCGGTCGCCATCAGCAATGGCCGACCGACGCTGCAACTCGACGACCTCGTGACCGTGCTGCGGACGTTTGCCAAAGGCAACGCCGACTTCGGTTGCTCGATCAACACCCGCGATGCGGGAGTCCGGGCGCTGACCGATTACGTGCAGAAGTCGCAGTCCAAGGGCGCGATCAGTTCGGTCGCGGTCAAAGGCTGGGTACAGGCTCTCCAACACAAACTCGGCCGCCAAGACATTGAAGTCTGGGGCGTTCCCGGTGACAGCCGCGTCGCTCGCGTGATCGTGGAAGCGGACTATCGGATGAAATTGATCGGGATCGACAAGCTCGATGCCGGCAAGGATATTCCCAGCTACTTCGACCTGCTGCCGATCGCTCAGCAGAAGAACGTCCAGACGATGGACGCCTTGCGATGGTGGCTGACGATGAAGTACGACGGCGTGCAACACAGTGCTGACAAGAGTGCCTTCGAGATCGCAGGTTCTTCCGTTCTCTGTCAGTCCGAGAATCAACTGCTGACGGCCGACGGCAAGCATGTGCCGACCGGTAAGTCGGAAGCGACCAACCGCATGTTCGCACAGAACTTCACCGCGAACTACGACAAGTTGGCGGCTCGCGACAGGGTGTTCGCTGATACTCAGAACGTCTTCGATCTCGCCCTCGTCTCGGCCCTGATCCAGCACGAAAACTTGGACGACAAGGCTCATTGGGACATGGGGGCGTTCGCTCCGAACGGCGCTTATTCACCAGCCCGTTACGCCGTTCCGAAGGAATGCGAATCGGTCGTCAACCATCGCGTCTACAACGGCAAGGACATCGTGGTTCAAGTCGCGGGTGGCGTGAAGGGGGACGTGATGTCCGTCGTGAAGGACAAAGCTCTGAACACCGAATCGCCTCGCTTGGGCAATGTGGCTCAATCGGCCAAAGCGGGTGATCTCCCCGCCGGTCGTTGGTGGTGGGATGCCGCTCGGTAGGCACCGCTCGCGGACGGGACTCAGATCAAACACAACGCGGCCGACTTCACAGTCGGCCGCGTTTTTTCTTTGTGGCTGAACGAAATCGAGCGACCTCGACAGCGACAGCGACGCTGTCTGACGCGAGAATCGCTTTAGCGCGGATGATTCATGAGGAACCACGAAATACTCGAAAGGCACGAAAAGGAAGAGAGTTGCGGTCAGAACATCTCAATACATGGCGTGTCGTACGATTGCGGTCACTTGGAATCAGAACATTCGTCTCTTCTTCACTTTCGAGTCTTTCGTGCTACTCACGTTTCGTTTCTTGTCGGCCTGCGCAAATTCTTCCGCTTCAAAGTAGCCTTCATCGCTCCGCGTGAAGTGAGCCGATTGTGAGTGGACCTCGGGATCAGCAATTGGCACCGAACTCGCGCACGGCTTTCTTCACGCGGAGCGATGAAGGCTACTTTGGTTGCGGCCGATGGCCGCGCTGGGTTTTTCGTGGTGAATAATCCGCGTTAGCAGTGTTGACGACGATCACACGAAATGTGGAACAGACTCGCTCTCATGTCAGACTCCGCGCCCCTGCCTGATGCGAACATGAACTCGGTAATTCCCGAGGCTTCGTGCGAGCCCGCTTTATCCTCGCGAACCGATTCGACACCGACCACAGATCGTTCAACCGACGACCTGCCGCCGCGCGAGAAGGTGAAGTCGTTTCCCACGACGCCGGGCATCTATCTGATGAAGGACTCCGTCGGTCGCGTGATCTACGTCGGCAAGGCGGTCAACCTGCGCAGCCGCGCGTCGAGCTACTTCACAAAGATTGCCGCCGAGGACTCGCGCACCGCCAACCTCGTCCCCGAAATCTGCGACATCGACTTCATCCCGTCGGAGAGCGAGGTCGATGCGCTGCTGCTCGAAGCGCGACTCATCAAGGACATCCAGCCGCGCTTCAACACGGCGCTCAAAGACGACAAGACATTTCCCTACTTGGAAATCTTCGTGCGTGAAGAGTTCCCCCGGGTCGAGTTCACGCGCAAGCCGCAGCCGCGCGGGACGAGGTTGTACGGCCCGTTCCTCAATTCGCGGCAACTGCGCGGCGCGATCGTCGTGCTCCAGCAGGTCTTCCGATTTCGGACTTGTTCGCTGAAGATCAAGGAGGCGGAAGAACGCTGGCGCTGGTTCCGGCCGTGCCTGCTCGCGAGCCTCAATCAATGCACGGCTCCGTGCAACCTGCGTATTTCGCGCGAGGAGTATCGCCACGACATCCGTCGGCTGCGGCTCTTCCTTGAAGGGAAGCGGAAGCGGCTCTTCCGCGAACTGCGTGAGGAAATGCTGGCCGCGTCGAAGGAGTTGAAATTTGAAAAAGCCGCCCGGCTGCGCGACCAAATCAAGAACCTGGAGGGACTGAACTTTTGCGGGAACCTCAAGGACCACGCGCAGCCCGAGGCGTTTCAAATCGATCCGCGCAAGGGACTACTCGGGCTGAAGAAGGTCTTCAACCTGCCGAAGATTCCGCGCCGGATCGAGGGGATGGACATCGCTCACTTGCAGGGTGGCGAGACCGTCGCGAGCTGCGTTCAGTTCATCGACGGCCTGCCGTTCAAGCACGGCTACAAGCGGTTCCAAATCAAGACGGTCGAAGGGGTCGATGACTTCGCCTCGATGCGCGAAGTCGTCAGCCGCCACTTCCGCCGCCTGCAACAAGAAGGCGAAACGTTCCCCGACATCCTGCTGATCGACGGCGGCAAAGGACAGCTCGGCGCGGCAATGGCGGCACTTGAAAGCATCGGCGTCACGGCCCCGTTCGTCTGCTCGCTGGCCAAGCGCGAGGAAGAAATTTTTCTGCCGGGTGAGTCCGAGCCGAAAGTCCTGAGCAAGCATTCGTTCGCACTGCGGCTGTTGCAGTACGTGCGGGACGAGTCTCACCGCTTCGCCCAGCACTACCACCATCTGCTCAGAAAGAAATCAACGCTGACGTAATCGACACAAGTTGAGTACAGACGAACTGGAGTCGTAGTCTGGACTACGGTGACGGTGACGGATCACTTCTCACTTTGCACTGAATCCTTCCGCCCGATCCGTCACAGGAGAACTACGGCTACGGCTTTTGTCGGAAATATCATGCTTGACGTTTCCGACAGAAGTCAAAATCGTAGGCACATTCCCTGTGCCGTTCACCGAATTCCTCGGCGAATCACGGTAGCGCGGACGGCACACGGAGTGTGCCTGCTACTTTTGACGGAAACATCATGCTTGCCTTCCGTCTCGCTTGCGGACCACACTGGTCGCCGCTGTCTGTGATCGAACCGCACTCGGGAGTCCCCGCATGTCTCAACCGCGCGACGACATCATTCTCTGGGGACAGAACGCTCCGTTACGGCGATTCTTGATCGTGTCGAACCTGATGCTGTGTTGGATCGGTTGCGATCTGACGCTGCAAACATTGTCGAACGTGAACATGGTGGGGCACGACTTCTGGGTCGTCGCACACCAAATCACCGGCATTTCGTGGCGGCGGATGTTGTTGGACGACTGGCCGATCGACATGTGGCGGTTGCATCTGTACACGGCCTATTCGTTACCGGCGATTGGCCTGTTGATGCTCGTGCTGCTCGACCGGTTGGTGAGTCAGGGAGAGACACGTCTGCCGAAGCGGATCACTTGGTGCGGGGCGGCATTCATCGTGGGCGGTGCGCTCTGTGACATTTCCGTCACTGTGGCGTGCAGTCCCGATCTGGCGATGGAAGGGAACCCGTATGTTCGCGTGCTGATTGACTCCCAACATCCGCTCGCGTTTGTTTACGCGCATGCGCTCATCACACAGTCGTTGTACATCACGCTGTTCTGCGGGCTGTGGCTCGGCTTCCTGCGGCACCGGCAGACGATCGCCGACACTATTTCAGCATCGGCTCCGGTCGGCTGGTTCGGCTTTCTGAAAGCGGCGACCGGTGGTGCTCATCTCACCACGCGGCAGTGGCTCGTGCCGCTGAGGATGTCGGAGGTTCCGCTGCTGTATCACTACGTCTGGCTGGTCGCGATCCCGGTCGTGTTCGGGATCAGCCTGTTTCAGTGGTATGCCGCGTTGGAATGGTTGGGCTTCGTGGAGCCAGCGTTCTCGACGCGATTCCTCGTCGTGGTGCATGGCGTCTTCAGTACGCTGGTCCTGTACTTCCTCACGATGTGGCGACTGTCGCGCCCACTGACACAGGTGTGAACCGCCCGGATTGCGAACCATCACGGACTAGCCCGACGCGCAAGCGAGGGCTTCGCGTGAAATGAAAGCGAAGCCCTCGCTTGCGCGTCGGGCTAGTTGCGTGACACGTTGTTCCGAAAAGGTCGGGACTGTGTGCAATGCGGCTTGCCAATCTTTCAGTTTGGGCCGCGAGAGGTATCTGATGACGCGGTGCCACGCTCACTCAAACTGGTCACCGAGGACGACGCGGCGACCGCGCAAAAAATCGGCGGTTGTCATGGGGCGTTTGCCATCGGGTTGGAGCGAGATGATTTTGAGGTGGCCTTCACCGCACGAGACCACGAGTTGATGATCGGCGACGCTGGCGACCGTGCCCGGTGCGGCCGCTTCGTGTGAGTCGGCGGTGGCGGTTTCGACGGCGAGAATTTGCAATCGCAGCGGCGGTTTGTCGGACTGATGCAGTTCGGTGAACGAGCCGGGCCAAGGCTGCATACCTCGCACATGGCGGGCGATCTGTGCGGCGGATTGCATCCAAGTGATGCGGCCGTCGGGTTTGGAAAGCTTGCGGACGCGCGTCACCTGCGCCGGGTCTTGCAGCTCGCGCGAGACGGTTCCCGCAATGATCTCGTCGATGACGCGCAACGTCAGCGGGACCGCGAGTGACGCCAGTCGCTGTTCGAGTTGTCCGGTCGTTTCGTTCGGGTCGATCGGTGTGACGAAGCGACCGAGCATGGGACCGGCGTCCATCTTCGGTTCGATCTCAATGATCGTCACGCCGGCCTCGGCATCGCCGTTCAAGATGGCAGCGTGAATGGGTGTCGCGCCGCGGTACTTCGGCAGCAGCGACGCATGAATGTTAATCGTGCCTTGCGGCGGAACGGCGAGTACAGCGGGAGAGAGCATCTGGCCGTACGCCGCCACGACAAAGAGGTCTGCGTTCAGAGCCTGCAAGTCGGCGACGGCCTCATCGGTTTTGATCGAGTCGGGTTGGAGAACGGTCACACCGCGTTCGACGGCGGCGACCTTGAGCGGGTTGACGTGCTGATGGTGCCCGCGTCCCGTGCGATCCGGCTGAGTCACCAGACCGACGATCTGATGCGGCGAATCGAGCAGCGCGAGAAACGCGGGCTGCGCCAGATTCCCGGTCCCCATGAAGACGATGCGAAGACTCACGACCGATATTCCTGATTGTGGGATGGGCACTCTTGCCCATCCTGCTTTGGTTTTGAAAACCGGACGGGCAAGAGTGCCCATCCTACAAATCGAAAACACGACTCTCGCTCTATCGAACTTTCCTCAGCAGCACCGGCATCCCGAAGGTCTCTTCAAACAGCGAGCCGGATTGTTTGAGGGCGAGCTGTTCCAAGCTGAGGTCTTCGACTTGCGGGATCGCGATGACGAGGCGGCCTCCTTCGCGCGAGAACTTCAGTTCGTGCAGTCGCTGGCCGCGCGAGGCTTCCAGCGCGTCGGCAATGCGGAGCATCGCGGCCATCTTCACGACGGCGATCCGCTGGTCTCGGTTGAGCGTCGTGAAGACGGTGTGGATCGGCTTCGGCGACGAGCGTCTGTGGTAGCGGGCCGTCAGCGCGACGAGCTGCACGTCGGCACGACTCAGCCCGAACAGTTCACTGTTTTGGATCAGGTACATTGTGTGTTTGTGGTAGCTGCCGGTGCTGACGAACTGGCCGATCTCGTGCAGCAACGCGGCGACGCAGAGGAGCAGCTCGAAACGCGGAGCCAGTTGGTGTTCGTCGCGCAGTCCTTGGAACAGGATCTTGCACAGCTTCGAGACCTGTCGGGCGTGCGGTTCATCAAAGTCAAACTTGCGGCCGAGGTCGATCGCCGAGCGAATGACTTGGTTGCTGAAGTCTTCGTTCCAGCCGCCGCGCGTCGCCATCTCTTTGAGCAGCCCATCGCGCAGATTGATGCTCGCGACGATGACCTGTTTTAACTCGAAGGCTCGCGCCAACATGACATACGCGAGCAGTGCCGGCCCCAGCGTTCCGGCATCCGGAAACGTGATGTGATACTTGTGAACGAGCTTGTCTTCGTTGAGCGACAGCACGATGTCCGTCAGTTCTTCGAGGTCACTGAGCGGGATGCGCGTCAGTGTGTCGGGGTTCCAGTCGGGGATGATCTGTCCGGCAGCGAATCGCATGTCGCCACCGAGCGTCACCATTTCCTGAGCCTGTTCGGCGGGAACCTGCTGCAAGATTTGATCGATCACACGCTGGATTTGCGTCTCCATCAATCGTCGCGTGGAGGCTTGTGATGCGTGGTAGGCTTCGAGCGATTCGCGGAGACGCAGCGAGCCGAGTCGATACGTGTGAGCGAACAACACGTCGGCGTTCTGGACTTGCAACAGCTCGGTGCTGCCGCCGCCGACTTCCGTGATGACGGTCCGCGCATCGGCCAATTGCGGGTCGAGTCGCAGCAGCGGCTGAATGCCGAGGTACGTGATCCGGTTCACTTCCGCTTCGTCGATCGGTACGACTTGAATGCCGGTCGCCGTATAGATGCGGTCGAGAAAACCGAGCCTGTTGAGAGCCTCACGCACGGCACTCGTCGCCACCACGCGGACTTGTTCGAGCCGTTCAATCCCGTACTCGGCGAGGACGCGCTTGTAACTCTTGAGCACGCGCACGCACTCTTCAATCGTGTTCTTCTCGATCGACCCGCGCGTGAACGTGTCCTTGCCGAGCGTCACCGCCTGCGACAGCGCCGAGAGGAGTCGCACGTTGGCGAGATCATCGATCTCGGCGATCGCCATGCGGATCGAAGTGGTCCCAATGTCGATCACCGCCGCAGGGCGAGCGTTGGGATTGCGAGTGGATGTGGTGGAGTCGGCAGGCATGGATTGCAGGTCTGGAAGTAGGACGTGTGGCTGGGGTCGGCGCTTCGCAGCCCCCAGCGGGAGTGAGCGTGATTCAGTCTGGGGCGAGCGAAACGCTCGACGGGTGCAGTCGCGAATTGGTGGTAGCCCTGTCGCTCCGCGACAGGAAGCGAGATCGCAGACAGGCGTCTGGTGTTGGTTTGAGGTGATTCGACCGGTCGATGCTCTTGGTTCCTCGCGCCTCCCGTCGCGGAGCGACAGAGCTACCTTCTCGAAACCCTGGCTTCACAGTGTTTTTTTGAGTGACCACCAATTAGGAACGGGGTCGCAATAACTTCCCGATCAGCCTGTTTCACTTCGGGAAGTTATTGCGCTCCCGTTCCTTAGCGACTGCACGCGCGCTCGACCCCAGCCACACGCGCTGTTTGCCAATTGTTGCTTCCTATTGCTCGACGCAGCGTCTGGCCCAGGCGGCGGCTCCCATCGCACCGGCGTCGTCGCCGAGCTTGGCCACCTTCAACTCGTAGGTCTTTTGAAACGAGGGCATGATGTGTTTAACAATCGTCTTGCCGACCTCGTCCAAGTACAGCTTGGGAAGTGCTTCGACGAGACCACCGCCGAGCACAATGACATCCGGCAGCAGCAGGTTCACCGCACCGGCGATCGCGGTTCCGAGATGCCTCGCGCCATCGCGCACGATTTGCTCGACGACCTCGTCCCCTTTCTCAATGGCCTCTTTGATCGTGCCGCTGCGAATGTTGGCGAGGTCCGTTCCGGCGATGCGCAGGATGTTTGGAGCCTGACCGCGATACGCCGCCTTCGCGATTTCAGCCGACATCGCTAGGCGGCTGGCCACGGTCTCCAGACAGCCGCGTCGTCCGCAACCGCAGAGCGGGCCGTCGGGCACGACCAGGACGTGACCGATCTCCAGGCAACTCGTTCGTTTCCCGCGAAAAATGCTGTCGTTGTAGACCAACCCGCCGCCGATCCCCGTGCCGGGAAAGACACCGAGCACTGTTCTCGCACCGACCGCCGCACCGAAGCGGTACTCACCGTACACGCCCGCATCGACATCGTTGCTGAGGAAGACCGGACAGCCGAACTCTTTCTCCAGCAGCTTCTTGAGCGGCACGTTCTTCCAACCGAGGTTGGGCAGTTCGAGGATCACGCCCTCATCGAGATCGAGTGGGCCGGGACAGCCGATGCCGATCCCGCCCAAACGGTCGCGTGGAACTTGCGACTCTTCGAGCAGCTTGTCGATCGCCGATCGAATTCGTTCGAGACCCGCCTCAACGCCATCGGCCCCGCGCGTCTTCTTTCTACGCCGCGCGATCGCTTCAAACTTGCGATCAAACAACACGGCACTCATTTTCGTCCCGCCGAGATCGAAGCCGACCCAGACCTTGCCCTCGATGACCGGCGGCTTCTTGGCGGGACCGCTGGTCACAGGGACCGCCGTCGGCGTCTCGGGCACAGCCGCGAGAACGTCGCCCGCAGGGAAGAGGGCTTCTGGGACAGTCGGTTCGGTCATTCAGTTGTATCCATTCAACAAGCAGGGGGCCGTCGGCAACGATCCATCGAGCGGGGCGGAGAATAACACAAACTCGCTTGGACGACCGCCACGCGCAAGGATGGGCTAAGTGCCTGTTAAAAAACGTAAGGTCAGCCTCTGGCTTGCCACTTCTCCAACTGCATTCACTGGCAAGCGAGACGCTGACCCTACGCTTTTCAACAGGTCGCTCAGTGCGTCGAGGGGCTGAGTTGCACGGGTGGCGTCACCTGATAACATGCCCGCCGATCCTTCGGGACGTTTTCGTCAAGAACACTTCTCCGTGAGATCGCCGGGTTGATCGTGGCTCGGAGCCGAATGGTTTGTTGAAGGTGCCCTCATTCGAGATGCACTGACATTTTCCTGCGTGATGATTTGTTGTGTGAAAGAGCCAGGATGTTTTCCTTCCTCGGCGAGTTGCTTTGCTTGGTGACTTGGCTGATCGGCCATGGTCACGAAGCTCTGCGCCGTGTCTGCTCCATCGTTCCGGCTTTGCTGGTAACGGATCGGGCTGCGCTGCGCGGACGAGCCAATTCGTGCGATGCTTCTTGGCTGGCAAGTGTCGCCCGCTGGTGGGGAGTGAGTCCCCGTGGGGACTGGCTGCTTGCAGACGGGCTGCTTACGAACCAATTGCTCCTGACACGGGCTGCTTGGCGTTCGTCGGCCTCTCTCGCGATGGTGTCTCTTCCGTCGCGGCGCACTCCTCGCAACTGATCTTCTCTCTCGACAACCACTCGCTCCGGTCGTCGGTCTGTGGCTTTGTGCCTCAGAATCGGCGGTGTCGCTTTCGACCGACTCACCCCGCACTGTGGTGGGTTGGCGTCTCCGGAACAGACATTCGGGAGTCGAGCAATGGAGTATCTGATTGGAGCTGCGCTGGGTTTGATCCTGGGCGGTGCGGTGGGCTTTGTTGTCGAGCGAACCATTCGCGGCACGGCATTCAAGACGCGCGACGAGATCGTCGCTCAGGCCAAACGTGAAGGCGAGAATCTCGTCAAGACGGCCGAATTGACCGCGAAAGAAGAAGGACTGCGACGGCGCGAGGCGGCCGACAAGGAACTCAATGTCGCACGCGACGAACTGCGCAATCAGGAGCGTCAACTCGACAAACGCGGCTCCGGCTTAAAGGAGCAGCAGGACGACATTGTCAAGAAAGAGCGGATGCTCGAAACGACTCAGCAGAAGCTGGTCGAACGCAACAAAGTCGTCGATGCGAAAGAGAAGGAACTCGATAAGAGTGCCAAGCAAGCTCAGGAACAGCTCTACAAAATCAGCGGCCTCGACCAGAAGACCGCGACCGACCTGTTGCTCGGACAGCTCGAACGCGAACTGAAGAACGAAACCGGCGCACTGATCCTGAAACAGGAAGCCGATCTGAAGCTGCAGTCCGAGAAAATGGCTCGCGAAATCATCGGCATGTCGATCCAGCGCTATGCGTCGGCGCACACGTCCGAATCGACGGTCTCCACCATCGACATTCCGAGCGACGAGATGAAGGGCCGCATCATCGGTCGCGAGGGCCGCAACATCCGCGCGTTCGAGAAGGCGACCGGCGTCGATGTCATCGTCGATGACACACCCGGCGTGGTGGTCGTCTCGGCGTTCGACAGCGTGCGACGCGAAACGGCCAAGCAAGCCCTGGTCAAACTGATTCAAGACGGCCGCATCCATCCGACGCGCATCGACGAAGTCGTACTGGAGACTCAGAAGGAGATGGAAGCCTTCATTCGTCGCCAAGGAACCGAAGCAGCGCAAGAGGCCGACGTGCCGAACCTGCATGAAAAGCTGCTCGACTTCATGGGCCGATTGCACTTCCGGACGAGTTACAGCCAGAACGTGCTGCGACACTCGATCGAGGTCGCGCACCTGACCGGGTTGATGGCCGAGCAACTGGGATTGAACGGCAATCTCGCGCGGCGCTGCGGGTTCCTGCATGACCTCGGCAAAGCGGCCGATCACGAGATGGAGGGCGGTCATCCGGCAGTCGGAGCCGAGTTGCTCAAACGTTACGGCGAGAAGGGCGAGGTCGTTCACGCGGCACTCGGTCATCACGACGACATCCGGCCAGACTACATCTACACCGTGCTGGTCGCCGCCGCCGATGCGTGTTCCGCTTCGCGACCGGGAGCACGGCGCGAGACGCTCGAAAAATATGTGCGTCGCTTGGAAGAACTCGAAACGTTGGTCTGCGGCTTCCCCGGCGTTGAGCAAGCATTCGCGGTGCAAGCGGGCCGTGAGATTCGCGTCGTGGTGAATCCGCAGGAGATCAACGATCGCGAAGCCGCACGACTCTGTCGCGATATGGCAGCGGCGATCGAAGCCAATCTGACCTATCCCGGCGAAGTCAAAGTCACCGTGTTGCGTGAGACGCGCGTGGTCGAATACGCGAAGTGATCGGGCTGGTTGGCTCGATACCTCAGCGCGGTCTTGATGGTGGGGAAACCACACTAACCCGAAGCGTAAGCGAGAATGTGAGTTGCGTCCTCGTTTACACTTCGAGTTAGTGTCCGCTACGGCCGCGTGAAGTATAAACGTTCTTTTGAAGCGGGCGTTCGTTGCGCCGTGGAAAGAGTCATGTCGTCACTCACTCTGCTGCGACAAGCTCACGCGCTGGCCGATCCATCCGAACAAGTGCGCGTACTCGAACGGGGCGACTCGCTGGCGCGGTTCGACTCGACGTTGGCTCAACACGGACTGGCACCGCTGGCGGCGACAAGTTTGGACGTGCTGCAGGTCAACGTTGGGCGAGTCTGCAACCAGACGTGTCGCCACTGCCACGTCGATGCCGGCCCGGATCGGCGCGAGAGCATGTCGAGTGCGGTCATGCAGGGCTGCCTCGACGCACTGCGACAGCATCCGTTCTCGACGCTCGACATCACGGGCGGTGCCCCCGAGATGAACCCGCACTTTCGCTGGTTGGTCGAACAGGCGCGGCCTCTCGTGGGACGCATCATCGACCGCTGCAACCTCACGATCCTGCTCGCGCCGGGCTTCGATGACTTGCCCGAGTTCCTCGCCGAACACCGCGTCGAGATCGTCGCGTCACTGCCGTGCTATCTCGAACAGAACGTCGATGCGCAGCGTGGCGATGGCGTGTTTGTGAAGTCGTTGGAGGCACTCCGCAGGTTGAACTCGCTCGGCTATGGACAGCCCGGCAGTGGCTTGATTCTCAACCTCGTTTACAACCCGCTGGGGCCGTCGCTGCCCCCTGACCAGAGGACGTTGTCGGCGGCCTATCACCGCGAATTGGCCGCGTGCTACGGCATCGTCTTCCACGAACTGTTCGCGCTCGCCAACCTGCCGATCAGCCGGTTCCTCGACGACTTGCTGCAATCCGGTCGCCTCGACGAGTACCAACAGAAGCTGATCGACGCCTTCAACCCGGCGGCCGCAACGGGTGTGATGTGCCGCAACACGCTTTCGGTCGATTGGCAGGGCCGTCTGTTCGACTGCGATTTCAACCAAATGCTCGACTTGGAATTGGAAGCAACCGCGCCACGGACCATCTTCGAGTTTACGACGGCGGCACTAACAAACCGCCGCATCGTGACCGGTCGCCACTGCTTTGGCTGCACCGCCGGAGCCGGTTCGAGCTGCCAAGGTGCAATCGCGCCGTGAAGCAGAAACAACTCCCAACACGCGGCCTTTAACGATGCTTCCCACCGGCAAAAGTGAGACATTCACATCGTTTAACCGCGTGGGCAACGCCCCGCGAGTCGAAGGCGAAACCGCGTTCCATGTCGCGCGACGCGCGGGGCGTTGCCCACGCGGTTAAACGACCAAGCTTGACCTCTAGGGTGCATTTAAGTGTCGCATCTCAGTCACGGACTCACGGAGATGCGGCCCTTGGCTTTGAAGGTGACGGGCTGGGAACGGCCGTCGATCTTCAGGACGAACTCTTCGTCAAACAGTCCCGCTTCGGCGGGGGGAGTCAGCGTGAGCGGGACCATGTGGACGACGGCCGCCGCTTCGGGGCATTTGATTTGGAAGGCGTCATCCGAGAGCGACGCGGTGGCGAGAATAGAAGCGGCATCCTTCTGAGTCCCCGCCGTGGGAGTCACGTCGGACGGCGCGACATCTTCGGCGGGCTTCAGTCTCACTTCGCGAGTGACATGGTTCACTTCGGCGATCTTGAAGGGCTTCTTGCCACGGACGATCACGTTCATGGACTTGGCTTGTCCCGGCGCGACGGTTCCGAACTGAACATCCGTCACCACGATGTCGGCTTCAATCTTGGCTTCGATCGGAATCGAGATCACGTTGTTGTGGCCCACTTCATCCGTTGTCAGCACGAGTTGATCTCGCAGCAGACCCACCGGTGCGTTGCCGTCAATCACGACGCGGACTTCGTAGTTGGCCGTTCCTCCCGCTCGCCTCAATTCGACAACTTCTGTTGTCAGATGCGGGCTGCTGGCCTTGGCTGATTTGATCTTCCAATCGCCGCGACCACCCACGTAGTTGATGCCAATTCGTTGTGTGTAACCTTTGCCGAGATCAATCGTGCCGAAGCCGACATAGCTGGGACTTGCCTCGACATCCGTGCGGATGTGGGCCGAGACCGGGATCGTCACCGAATCCGTGTAGCCGTGAGCCGGTTCATACAGCGAAATGGTTGCCCGAACATTGCGGTCTCCCGTGAACCGCACCGTGTCGAGACGCAGCGTGATCTCACGCACTTCCTTGGATGCGAGCGTGAACGGGGCCGTATCGACCCACGAGAGACAGCCGCACGACACGCCGAGACTCGTGACCTGAATTGGATCTTGATACCGATTGGTCACCTTGATCTTGAACGTCGTGTCGGCCAACCGGGCGACACTGCCGAATTTGACCTCGGTACGGTCGAGCATCTTGTCGCCCCAGTCTTGAGCGGGGACCGGCGCGATCGTGGCGGCGGCAACGATCAGAGTGAACAGTGCAGGCAACGAGGCAAGGATTGTCATGAAGGTTCCTTCGGCGAGAAGCGGGATCGTGGGGGGGCGACCAATCAGGCAAAGCGGCCAACTCTCAGGATCAAACCCCTGAAGGACTGATCCGAATGAGCGGCCTTGAGTTTCCACGGCCAATCCTTGTCGCCGTGGTGCCAACTCGACATCTGGAACCGACCTCCTCGTTCCAGTGCGACGACGCGAGCGACGGAAATCGTGCGACCACACCAACCCGCAGCGTGAGCGAGGAGGTGATTCCCAGCCTCCTCGCTCACGCTGCGGGTTGGTGTGGAGTTGCCGATTTCCTGCCACTCACCGATGCGCAGGACATTATGCGCCGCCTATGTGAGTGTCAAACAAATTCTCTTGCGGCACGAGGAGACACTCCAGAAACAAAACACTTGCCCGCTGCGGTCCCCGAGTTCGACCGATCTTCGCCAAACGGCAAAGTCAGCGCGACGCGATGAGGCCCTCGCAGCGGAGCCTGAAACACAAATGCAGGGCATTGCCTCCGGGTTCATCCGCAGCTTTGGAGGGGATTGGTGATTCAAGATGGATGAATGAAGGCATCGGTTTTTATCCCGAAGGGATGTCTGCCATCAGCCGGGGGTTGAGCGCAGCGATACCTCGGTTAGAAATGTTCCCTCGGATTTGCATCCCGGAGGGATGCCAGCAATCTTAGGGGCTGTGCATTTACTACGTCCGAGCATTTACTACGTCCGAGAGTGGCCAACAAAACGTAGGGTGGGACCAGCGGCGCTTCGCCGCGCCGGCCCACCAGTTTCGCTGCCAACGAGTATGGAGTGGTGGGCTGGCGCTCGAAGCGAGCTGGTCCCACCCTACGACGCGACCGACTGCTCACTCTCGGACGTAAATGACGCACAGCTCCTTAGGCACTCGATCGGGGGTGTCGTCCGCTGAACCGGAAGACACACCCAGCGAATGGCTGCGATCCCTTCGGGATCAAACACAAACCTCGCTCTGCCATTGGTGAGACATTCAGCCGAGCGGGGCAGCGTCAGCCCAATGGCACTCACTTTGGGATGTAGCTGAAGTCGTCAGACTTCAGACGATCGTCAAAGCCGGCTGAATTCTTACGAATTCAGCTACGTCG
>JAYSQC010000160.1:0-1276 GCA_043721755.1 Schlesneria sp. | reverse complement strand
GGGATCGGTGAAGTGGCGTTGAGCCTTCGGATCCGGCGGCACGTCATTGAGGTGGATCGACTGCGGTTCCTGCCCCTCGGCGGCACGAACGGCGTTCTTGGCCTCGTGCTCGGCGGCGGCCTTTGCGCGCGCCTCCGCTTCCAACGCCGCATTCGCTGCGCGAATCTTCTTCAGGCGAGACTCGCTTCGTTGCAACTCGTCGGGCCATTCATCGCCGCGACGGTTCGCTCCGTCGTTGCTCGTCCGACGGCCTAGAAAGACCGTCGCTACAGGGAGATTATTTCCCAGCGGCCACCCGCCGCAGCGACTGTGGCCACGTCGATCGTGAGGCCCGCCAGCGAATACCCCTCGGCCAGAAGCAAAGCCGTCCTGGCCCCCGCCAATCGGTCCGCATTCACGGCCGTCCAATGCGATTTAATCTCTTCACCCGTCGTGACATGGGAACCAAGGTCCGTGATCGGCATCGAATGACACCTAAAAAGCAGCGGAGATGACATTTACTCAAACAAAGTCGCGTTCTACAGCACCGGACCTGCTTGGCAAGCGAGCGGAGATACTCCGCTTAATCGTCAAGTGACTCCGCTCGCTCAAAATGCCGCTCCGCTCATCAAGCATGTAGCTCCGCTCATCTACTAGACAGCTCCGCTCACGTCTGACGTAGCTCCGCTCTCGCCAACAACAGCTCCGCTCATGAAAACAACAGCTCCGCTCATACACAATGTGACTCCGCTCGTATCCCACACAGTCCCGGTCACATCAAAGTGACCTCACTCCCGCCAAAGGGTGCCACTGGCGATAGCGTTGAGCCGCCAATGTCTTTCAAGATCACTGGCGAGCGAAACCCCTAGGAGCCTGTCTTGGTCATCGGCGACCGAGGTTGCTATCGAGCTGCTCGATTTGGGGAAGTTGCGGTTGCCGGAAGTTGCGGTTGCCGGGAGGTGGGTTGTGAGGTGGGTTGTGAGGTGGGTTGTGAGCGCGAAGACGTAGCGGGCGTGGCGGCCGGATCCGGCGTGGTTGTTGCCGCCTTCGCCGAGGGACGGGTTGCCGGAGGGGCCTCTGGTTGACTTCATTGAGGGATGCCGTGCGGGAACTCGACATCCGTGCGATCCCGTCGTACTACGAGCGCGAACTGCGGGGTGATCCGCCCGGCTGTTTGAGACAACACTGATCTGCGGACGATGCTGACGCTGCTGATCTTCAGCTCTGCCACCGGCACGCGTTCGTCGCGGAAGATCAGGGCGCGGTGCGAGCAGGACTTGGCGTGTCGCGTGATCGT
>JAYSQC010000159.1:0-9040 GCA_043721755.1 Schlesneria sp. | reverse complement strand
CGTCGTCGGCGGTCATCGAATATCAGCGGCATCGGCTGGCGTGCGGCTACCTGCGGTCAGACGTGTGTTCGGGGCCGCGACTGGTCGCCTTGGCCGAATCGTTGATGGCCGCCTGCCGACAGTCCAAAAGCCGGACGGCGTGGGTGCTGACGGCTTTCTCGGCGTCCCGACCAGCGCCAGCATCGTGATAGCAGCCTGTTGAAAAAGCGGTGTGTTTGGTGGTGCGGGATGGTCGGTCGAGTTTGAGTTTGCCGAGCCAGTCGATTGTCGTTTGGTCTGCAGTTTTGTGGTTCGGAGGGATGCAGAGGTCGCTGATCGCATCCAGGAGCTTCCCCAGCGCGTTTCGGAACGCAAAACCGGCCGTCCAGAGGGCCAACAGCGCGGCCGAGAAGCGGCGCGGCTGGCCCGTTCCCACCAGCATTCGCAGGATCAGGCTCAGGTTGTGGGAGGCGGCACGCAGTGGATACCAGATCTTCACCTTGTCCATCCCCCGCACCGTCACGCGGCGACTGCCGCCCGTCTCGCACAGGTGAGCGAAGGTGCGTTCGACCACTTCGCCCCTCCGTCGCAGCAAGGCTTGGCCCTCGACGCTGGTCACGCGGTCGTGGTTGTTGTCGAAGGCCGTTTTGTGCGAGTCGGGTTTGTCGTGCCAGCGGCGTTCGCCATGGACCTTGGGTTCCGAGAACGTCGTGGCGAGGTCGTGTTCGACGCAGTCGGACAGCGTCTGGAGTTTGCAGTAGCCCTTGTCCGCGACCGCCTCCCGCACGCGGTCTTCACCGGTGATGTCGATCACGGTGGCGATGGCCACATCCAGCGTATCGACCACGCTGGCCGAGTCCGCGATGTTGCCTGGAGTGATCTCGGCCGCCAGGATCACGCCCGTGTCGAGGTCCACCGCGTTCTCCGCTTTGTACGCCAGATGCGTGCTGCCATTCTTCATCTTCATGATGCGGGAGTCGCCATCCGTCTTCGACTGCCACTCGTCGTTCGACGCCTTCTTTTTGCCGTCCTGCTTCCGCTGCTTGTCGAAGCGGGCCAGCTCTGCCCGCGTCTTCAGTTCGAGGCCCTCGGCCGCCGCCAGACGTTGCAGATAGGCCCGCCAGTCCTCGCCCGACTCCTTCCGCACGATCGACTTCATGGCCGCGTTGGCCTCGATCAGCGTCGAGTCCACGCCGACGGTCTTCCCCGACAACAGCCCGTGCTCGTGGACCCGCTTCAGCACGAACCCGAAGACCTCTTCATACACCTCCACCGGCAGGCGGTCGCCAATCTTGGACAGACTCGAGTGATCGGGCGTCGCTTCGGTCAGCGCGATCCGCAGAAACGTCCGCAGCGACAGACTGTCGTGGCACCGCCAAGCGATCCCGCGCCGCGACGTGATGTCCTCGAAGTACCCGACAAACAGCATCCGAAAGTAAACGCCCGGCGGAATCGACGGCCGCCCGCCCTCGGCGTCAGAGTCCGCGCACAGCGTTTCGAGCCAGCCATCAAACCCGCCGTCCCGCAGCAGCGCGTTGAGCCGCTCATCAAACACGTGCGTCGATCCCGACCTCAGTTCGCAGGTGGGGACAAACATCTCCCACTGCTGCTCGCCACCCCACCGCCCCATCGCCATCTCAACCCTCCCTGCTCGCACCGAAATCGAACGCGGCGTAGATTGGCAGCCTGTTGAAAAAGGGAATAGGAGCCTGAAGCGCAAGCGAAGGATGTCGAAAACTCGGACGATTTAGACTCAACAATCCTTCGCTCGCGCTTCAGGCTTCTATTTTCAACAGGCTGCTAGCACGGATGGCGAAGCCAGGGCGCGGAGGAAGCGGGCAAGGAGGAGCGTAGGGTAAGCCTCTGGCTTGCCCATGTTTCAACTGCAATCGCGGGGTCTCAACTGCAATCACGGGCAAGCGAGACGCTTACCCTACGTTTTTCAACGGGCTTGCTTCTGAAGCCCACTCACTCGTCCTCGATCACCTCGGGGTAGGCCGCGCCGTACGGATCGTTGATGCGGCGGCGGACTTCGCCCGAGAAGAGGTGTTTCGGGTTGCGGACGGCGTCGGGGAGATCGGGTTCCCACTGGCGGCGATCCAAGCGTTCGAGCGGCGGGCCGAGCAGGCGCGATTGGACTCGTTCGAGTCCCTCGTCCATTCCGGCGGGTTTGTCGTCGGGGTGTGGCACGATGTACGGCACGATGGCGATGATGACTTCGTTCCGCGTGCGGACGACCGAACGGCGTTGGAAGAGTCGGCCGACCAGCCAGAGATCACCGAGATACGGGATCTTGGTTTGGACTTCGATGTCTTCTTCCTTGATGAGACCACCGATGATCATGCCGTGCCCGTCGGCGAGCATCACGGTCGTTGCGACTTCGGTCGTGTCAGACTGAGGCAGACCCGCCGCGTTGATCTGGCCACCCGAGACTTCGGGTTTAACCTGCATCATGACGAGACCCTCTTCGGTGATGGTCGGCGTCACGTCGAGGACCACGCCGACATCAAGGAAGTTCACGTTTTGCAGCGTGCTGGTCTGAGTGGTTGTCGTCACGAGGAAGCCGAGCTTTTGTCCGATCTGAATTTTCGCTTGTTGGCCGTTCAAACACAGAACCTGCGGAGTGGCCAGAGTCTTCGAGTCGGTCGTGACCTTGAGCGTCTCCAGCAGCGAATTGAAATTCGTGCTCTCGATCCCGAAGAAGAACGCGGGACTGGCCGCCGGTTTGGCGAGGCCCTTCGTTTCCAGAGTCACCTTTGTTCCGTTGACATCGAAGATTTCCTTGAGGTTTACGCCATGCAGGCAATCGTCTTTGAGAGCCACTTGCAGGATGTGGGCTTCGATCAGCACTTGTCGCGGCGGACGATCAACCTCGGCAATGTACTGCTCGATCCGAGCGACGTATTCCGGCAGGTCTTCAACGACGACCTCTTCGCGTGTCCGGCGGTTGTTCTTCACATCGACCACCGTCGTGACGGAGTGACCTGCTGGCGAAAGGAGGCTTTGCACGACCTTGTCGATATCTTCCGCCGAGATGTAATTCAGCCGGAAGACGCGCAGTACGACGCCACGCAGTTCGGGCGACGAATTGCTTTCCTTGGCGATTTTCGACACGACCAGAATGTTCTTGTTGCGATGCCAACTGTAGCCGTTCACCGTCAGCAGCGCGTCGAGAGCTTCATCGAGCGCCACGTCGTTCAGCGTGACTGTCACCTTGCCTTCGACCTCGCCCCCCGCAACCAAGTTCAGGCCGTGTTGTTCGGCAATCAGGCTGAGGACGACGGAGAGCGGCGCATCACGCACGGTCAGCGAGATCAGTTCATCCGACTTCGGTGACGGGCGGAGTTGAATCTTGGGAGTGCGTTCGGCTTCGGCGAACGGCAACAGCGCGTGACCCTTGGCCGGAGTCTGCCGCAACAGAGGGACGACCGGCGCACTTTCGGTGGCATGACTTGGATCGTCATAGGCGACGTGGCGGACGGCGGGAGTCGGACGACGGCGTTGAGACTCGGCGAACTGCGGCTGCACGCCCGCTGATTGATTGGGCCGTGACGCATCGTTGGGAGAAATCTTCACGCGACCGGGAGATTCAACACTGGCGACCGTTTCGGCCGGTTCCAGTCCGCCCAACGTGACGAAGGCGCGATCATTGCGCCAAGCGTCCTCTTCTGCTGGTGCCGCTGCCGCACGTTTACGCGATGCGATCTGCCTGCTGGGAGGCGGAGGGAGACTCTTCTTGACGACGACCGGAGCCTGCGCTTCGGCTTCCGTTCTCTGCCCCGCAATCGCCTTGGAGTTGTTCTGTTTGGACTTGCCGCCGATGCGGTTCCACCAGTGATTAGCAGCGGCCGGCTCAGCCGGGGCCGGATTGGTGGGGGCGGATTGCCGCCGGTTCCCAATTGTGGGGGTGGTCGCTGCGGATTTGATTGCGGGCTTGGTGGCGAAAGGACGTGGCGAGAACGCGATCGGGGCCGCTTTCGCCGCCTGATCAGACTTGTGCCAGCCAAACCACGACTCTGCGGACGCCGACGCCGTCCACGTCAGTCCGAGTGCCAACGCCGCGATCAGGCGGTGCGTCGTTGTGGTTCGTTTCGAGCGTTGCATTCCATGCTCCGCGCGGTCGATATCCCTGTTGGCCGGGATCGATCCATCGTGCGTTTGTTGTCATCCGTGACAAACGAGAAATCTATCGAGTCTCGTCTCCGTCTCATCGGCATCGCGGGTGAGTGAGAACCGTTGTGTTCTTCACCAGCATCATGACCGATACAGTCGGAACTATTTTGTGGAGGCCCGGGTTCAATCCCCGGCGGATGCTGCCGGTCGTGCGTCTCAGAGATGACGATGGCCGGACAAGACGCCGGTTTAGACCTCACGCGGCCATTGTCTCGTTTAACCGCGTGGCCCACGCGGTTAAACGAGTCAGTTCTGACCGGGCGATGCCCAAGTGGGATGCCAGCGGACACGGAACGGAATCACTCGGATCGTTTGCCTTGACTGTCCGTCGAAGCCGGCTGGTCGATCAGTTCAACCTCGACTCCTTCGGGCCGAATCGCCGTGACACGCAGCCGATCACCGATGAGGTCGCCCACGCCGACAACGCGGTCTCCCACGATGGCACCCACGCCCTTACTGGTTCGGACGAGTGCCGCCAGCCGCTGGCCTTTAGCCGCAGCTTGCAGTTCCGCGAACTTCTCTGCGGCCAACTCTTTCCGATCTGGGGCGAGCGGTTGTGGCGGCACTTCGGCCACAGCGACAGCGGGCATCAATTCTGTGGGCATCTGGAACGGATTGACCGCCAAGACTTCCGCGAGCGGCGTCGCGGGCCAGACCACTGCGGCCGTCGCAGAAGCACTGCCGGACTTGGACGACGCTTCGGAAGTGGGCAACGCCGCCGTGCCGCGCGCGGTCGTTGGAGTCCAAGGCGTGACCGCAGCAGCGGTGGACGCCACGGAAGTCGATGTGGATGGCACCGGAGCACGAGCCAACTGAACGGGCGGCGCGACCTCATTCGACGGGGAGCAGACCACGTACAACAGCACGGCTCCCAAGACGGGGATCATCACCAACTTGGCCTTGCCCGGCACGGGCTTCGGAGACGAGGGACGTTCAGCCATGTTGAGCCTCCATCGCGGCGGGTTTGGTGAGCGGTGCAAAGTAAATCCGCAGTGTCATTTCGATCGGCAATTCCTTCCCTCCAGCATCGACCGCGTGAACGTGCAACTTCGTGACGCGGCAGAGCCGGGCCGTGGTTCGCAGACCATCCAAGAACCGACAGATGCCCGCGTAATCGGCGGTCGCGTCGAGCTGCACCTCTAGCGCCGTGTGAGTCCCCTCATTAACCGGCTCGCGCGGGTGATAGCGTTGAATTCGTAACTGACACGAGCGGGCCAGTTCGGTGATCTGCGCGAGGAACTCGGACTCGCGCGGCGTCTCGGGGATGCGCGAGATGACGTGTGCGAAGGTCGCTTCAAAATTGGTCAGTTGCTGTTCGACCTCAACGTGCCGCGCGCGGATCGCCGCGCTGCGGCCCAGCAACTGGTTCCCATCGGCGACCTGGGCTGCCAGCGCCTGATGCTGCCCCTGCATCGGCCAGACCACGAATGAACACGTCACGTAAGCGATCGCGGCGGCGATGCTTATCCCGGCGGCATGAAGTCCGAGATTGGCTCCCTTGAGCGATGTCGAGTCGGTGAGTGGCATGAAAGGGTCTCGCTCGTAGGGTAAGCGTCTCGCTTGCCCGTGATTGCCATTGGAAGAAAGGGCAAGCGAGACGCTTACCCTACGTTCTACAACAGGTTGAATCGGTTATTGAAACACACACTCGACCGAAAACTGGCGGCTCTCGCCGGGCAGCGACAAGGCGCGGATCGACGACTTGAGGGCGACGGTTTCAAACACGCCCGCCTCGCGCAGACTGGCCACGAAACGGGCCACGGCGAGGTCATCCACGCCGAGACCGTCGAGCTTGAGTTGCACGCGATCCACATTGCGCGTCGCCGGCGCGGCGACGTTGGCTTTTTGAGCGGCGGTTTTCTCGGTCTCCTGAATCACCTGCACGATCTGAGTCGGTGAGATGACCATGTCGTAGACCTGAACTTCGGGACGGTCACCGCCGATCGAACGCCCGATGATCCCCAGCAACTGCACCGGCTGCTCCATCCGTTCGAGCATCGCCAGCATCGACTCACGGCTGCGCAGCGTCGTCAGCCGCTGGAGCATCTGATCGAGTTCCCGCTGCGTTTCACGCAACGGCTGAGTGGACGTTTCCAACACGGACAATTGGTAGTGCTGGGAGGCGATCCGCGAGAATTGTGCCACGATGGCCAACGCGATCAGCGCGGTGGCCATCGTCCACACGAGACTCCATTGGCGAATCCGCAACCAGCAGAGGTTGCGGCGGCGCGCGGCGAGGGGCAGCAAATTGAGGTGCGCGTTCATCGGTCCCTCTTCAGGCTGGCCAGAGCCAACGCCGGACCGAACGCGGCGGAGGTCGATTCCGCCTGCTCTCCGGCGGTCGAACTCCGTGGCATCGCCCAGACCTCGACCGGCACCGGCATCGCGGCCCGCACAGGGGACGCGCACATTTTGAGTGTCGCTCCGCCGCCCATCAGGATCACGCGGTTCGGCGTCTGTCCCGCCAGATGCTGAAGGAACAGCCACGTCCGACGCAGTTCTTCACCGAGTTGATTCAGATACGGAGCCGCGATCTCGGCCAACAGCGAGGACATGTCGCTGGCTTCGACACCGCCCGCCGCTCGACCGAAGCCATACGCTTCCATCACTTGCCGACATTGATCGGCTTCGAGATTGAGCGTGCGCCTCACGGCCGTGGTCAGCGACTTGAGTTCGCAATCGCGCAAGACGCGCGTGAAACAGGGCCGCCCCTCGACCACCACGGTCAGCGTCATCGCCGATTCGCCCCAGTCGATGACGGCGACCGGCCCCCCCGGCACTACTCCGCCGAGTGCTGACGCTGCGGCGGCGCGGGCCATCGCGAACGGCAGTCCATCCAGAATCTGGCAGTCGAGACCGCAACGCCACAACTGGTGCGAGATGGCTGAGGCAAATTCTTCGTCGATCCCCAGCAGCGCATACGACCGACCGCCGCGTGCGGGAAGTTCGATTTGCGTCGGCCAGCCGTCCACGATCCACGTCCCCGGCCCCGCTGTGGACTCGGTGAGGAACGCGTTTTGCCATTCTTGCGGTGAATTCGGTTCGTCTTCCGCGACGGGCAATTCCAGCGTGCGAAACGTCATCAGACTCATCGACAACGTGCAGGCGGCCGGGAGCGGCCACCAACGATTGCGCGACGACCAGGCGCGTTGGAGTGTTCGCCCAATTTCATCGAGACAGCGATCAGGATCGGCGGGCGTGAGCGGAATCGCATGGGGGACGATGCGACAGACGCGCGGCCGGATGGTTCCGTACCCCGCTTCCAACTGCACGATCTTCACCGAGTGGCAACCGATGTCGATCCCGACCATCGTCCCGGCCGACGCCATCTTGCGCGCGGGGCGCGAGGTCGTGCGGGAGGACTGAAGCGTCGCGGTGGACATGGGGGGACCGATCTTCAACGGCACTGTCGTGGAACACCGACATCCGTGTCGAAGCGATCTCCGTCCGATTCTTCTGGTCCCCGCGCCCCGGCTCTGCGGGGAGAGAGTGAGGGGTCTGCTCGCACCTCGTTTAACCGCGTGGGCAACGCCCCGCGCGTCGTGTGACGAACCAATCTCTCACGTCGCTCGTCGCGCGGGGCGTTGCCCACGCGGTTAAACGAGGTCGCCCTCTACTTCGCGACATCACTCAATGCGCCCCCGTGGTGACATCCAGCAGTGGCAGCATCACGCTCATCACCACGCCGCCGACGACCACGCCCATCAGGACGATCACCGCCGGCTCGACCACTTTCATCGCCGATTTGATGAGTTGTTCGCCTTCCTCTTCGTAGTGCGAGCCGATCAGTTGCAGCACGTTGCCGAGCCGTCCGGTGCGCTCCGCCGTCTGCACCATCTGAGCCGCTCCGGCAGGCACGAACTCGGATCGCGAGACTTCTCCGCCCAAGCCGCGCCCGTTCGTCACTTCCGTTTCGAGGTTGTCGAACATCTCCAAAAACAGTCGGTTCTTCACCGCACTCCGACACAACCGGAGCGCACTCAACAGCGGGACTCCACTTTCGAGCAACGACCCCAACAACCGGAACGTCCGGCCGGTGAGCAGTGACCGCGTCGCGTCGCGCAACAGGGGCGCGTGCAGCACCAAGTGGTCGAAGTATCGTCGGCTCCCTTCGGTGCGACTGAGTTGAAGCAAGCCGAAGCCTACGACTGCTACGATCGCTGCCAGCCAGTGAACCTGCGCCCGCAGAAAGCTCGCCGAGTCGAGCAGCAACTGTGTGATCGGCGGTGCCGGGCGGCCCATGTTCAGGAAGACTTTCGAGAATTGGGGCAGCACAAAGAACACCAACGCCCCGATGACGACGCCCGCCACGGCCGTCAACACGATCGGGTACGCGACGATCGACCGGATCGCGTTCCGCATCCGAATCTCGTTCTTGAGTAACTCGCACAACCGCTGTAACACGGCGACCAAGGTGCCGGAGGCTTCGGCGGCGGCGATGCTGGCGACATACGCCGCGCCAAACGTCGAGGCATGTCGGCCGAGGGCCACCGACGCCGAGACACCGCTGTTCACATCGTCCGACACGATCGTGAGAATTCGTTTGAGGCCGACATGGCGGCACTCGTGCGCGATGCTGCTGAGCGCCGCCGCCAAGTCCACGCCCGACTGGCACATGATCGAGAGCTGCGTCGTCACGACCAGCAGATCGGACTTGGTGACGGCCGTTCTCGCCCACGCAGAAGGTTTCGCCTCGACCGTCGCTTCGCGCCGCGAGCGCAGGGAAACGCCCTGCCCGTTCGTGGCACGGTGATTCATCAATGAACTGGTGGACATGGTATTGCCCTTGGAGGGGAACGAGTGTCGCGGTGATTTTCTGAGCGGGGCGGCGTCAGCCCCCTGGCTCTTGGGCGTCAGCCCGCTTTGGAAGAGCCAGGGGGCTGACGCC
>JAYSQC010000158.1:0-3770 GCA_043721755.1 Schlesneria sp. | reverse complement strand
GGCGTAAGCCCCCCGGTTCTTGGGCGTAAGCCCGCTTTGGAAGAACCGGGGGGCTTACGCCGCCCCGCTCGGAAACCTTTCACTTCGTGCCGCGTGAGGTTTGGCCGGACTTCAAATCGGATCACTTGGGGAGAGTCCGCAACATGAGTGACAGCGATCGTGACAGCGACGAAGTCTTGGTGACGTTGCTCGATGAACTCGTCGAACAGGCTCAAGCGGGACAAGCCTCGTCGTTGGAAGACGTGATCGCCCAGCATCCGGAACTCGAACGGGAGCTGCGTGAGTTGTGGGCGACGGTCCAAATGGTGGAAGACTTCGGCAGCTTCCCCGACCTGTTTGATGAGAACACGTCCGACTGGCCGAACGCGGTCCCAGCGAGTGGCTCGGGGGGCGTGTTGCCGCGCGACTGCGGCGACTACGAGTTGTTGAAGGAACTCGGGCGCGGCGGCATGGGGATCGTGTATCAGGCGCGACAGAAGAGTCTCGACCGGATCGTCGCACTCAAGATGGTCCTGCGCGGCGACCTCGCGTCGTCGCTGGACCTCGCCCGGTTTCGCGCCGAGGCGGAAGCGGCGGCGCAGTTGCATCACCCGCACATCGTTCCGCTGTACGAGGTCGGTGAAATTGAAGGCCGTCCGTTTTTCAGCATGAAGCTGATCGAAGGGACGACGCTGTCGAGACGCCTCGCCGACGGCCCGCTGCCCTCGCGCCTGGCCGCCGAAATGTTGGCCCCCGTTTGTCGCGCGATCGCCGACGCGCATCGACGTGGCGTGCTGCACCGTGATCTCAAGCCGTCCAATATCTTGATTGATGGCGAGGGCCGCACGTTCGTCACGGACTTCGGTTTGGCCAAACGCTTGAAGCCGGAAGCGTCGTCGGTGGATGGCCCGACGGGTTCGCGTTCCAGCGGTTCGCGTCTCCCAACACCAACCCGCAGCGTGAGCGAGGGCGGCGGGAGGTCCCGCGTGGAATCGCCCTCGCTTACGCAGCGGGTTGGTGTTGAACAGCCACCGCATCACCTTCATCACAATCTGACTCAAACGGGTGCGATCCTCGGGACGCCCAGTTACATGGCACCCGAACAGGCGGCGGGACATCGTGGTGAAGTGAGCGCCGCGTCGGACATCTATTCGCTGGGAGCGATCCTCTACGCGATGCTCACCGCGCGGCCGCCGTTTCAGGCCGAGTCGCCCGTCGATACGGTCCTGATGGTGTTGGAGCAAGACCCGCTGCCGCCGCGCATTCTCAACCCGAAGGTCGATGCGGACCTCGAAATGATCGCGTTGAAGTGCCTGCAGAAACCGGCCGACTTGAGGTACGCGACGGCCGACGCGCTGGCCGATGATCTCGAAGCGTATCTCGCGAACGAACCGATCTCGGCTCGATCCACGCATCTCTCGCAGATCATCTCGCTGGCATTTCGTGAGACGCATCACGCCGCGATCTTGGAGAACTGGGGTCTGCTCTGGATGTGGCACAGTCTCGCGGTGTTGCTGCTGTGTCTCATCACCGCCGTGATGCACTGGCAGGGTGTGACGAGTCGCTGGCCGTACGCGGCCCTCTGGTCAGTCGGAGCCGGAACGTGGGCGATGATCTTCTGGGAGCTGCGCCGCCGCTCGGGACCGATCACGTTTGTCGAACGTCAGATCGCGCACGTCTGGGCGGGAAGCATGTTCTCCACGATGTTGCTGTTCGGCTTGGAAGGACTGCTTGACCTGCCGGTCCTTTCACTGTCGCCCGTACTGCCACTGATCGCCGGGAACGTGTTCCTCGCGAAGGCAGGCATCCTGTCGGGCAAGTTCTACATTCAAGCGGTGCTGCTGTACGCGACTTCGCTCGCGATGGCTCTGCTTCACAAATGGGGTCTCTCGGACGTGGGGCTGGTGCTGCTCGGCGTCGTCTTGGCGGGCAGTTTCTTCGCCCCTGGGTTCAAGTATTATCGGCAACGCTTGGATGGTGAAGACGCCGCGCGACGGAGACGGTTTGAGTGAGTGACGAAGTGCGAGCGTCAGCTCATTCCAATGACTTTCTGAGCGGGGCGGCGTCAGCCCCCCGGTTCTTGGACATCAGCCCGTTTGCAAAGAACCAGGGGGCTGACGCCGCCCCGCTCAGAAGAAAAGACCGGGGCTGACGCCCAAGAGCCGAGGAGTTCCCAACCGATGCATGTCGCCATCATTACCGCCGGCGGAGCCGGGATGTTTTGCGGTTCGTGCATGCACGACAACGCGTGGGCGAGGTCGCTGCGGGCGGCGGGGGTCGAGGTCAGTCTGATTCCGATGTACACGCCGATCCGCGTGGACGAGGCCGATCAAACGTCGTCGCCCGTTTTTTACGGCGGCATCAACGTCTACCTGAGCGACCGCTTCACTTGGTGGCGGCGCGTGCCGAGGCTGTTTACGCGATGGCTCGACGCGCCGGGGATTATTCGCCGCGCGACTCGAGGTGCGGTGGGGAACGATGCCAAACAACTTGGCTCGATGACGCTGTCGATGCTGCGCGGCGAAGAGGGACCGCACCGACAGGCGGGTGAGGAACTCGCCGAGTACGTCCGGCAACTTCAGCCGGATGTGGTCTGTTTCAGCAACGCACTCCTCTGCCCGCCGTTGCGAGTTCTCAAACGGACGTTCACCGGCCCGACGCTGTGCGTGTTACAGGGAGACGACATTTTTTTGGATGGCCTGATTGAACCGTATCGCTCACAAGTGATGACACGGTTGCGGGAACGGGTCGCCGATTTCGAGGGCTTCCTCACACACAGCGACTACTACCGAGACTACATGGCCGAGTACCTGCGACAGCCGGTCGCCAAGTTTCACCGGCTACCGCTCGCCATTGATTGTGCGGCTCATGATGGGCGGCCGAAGTCCGCGCTGAGTGATCCTCCGACGGTCGGCTACTTCGCACGCATCTGTCCCGAGAAGGGACTCGATCAGTTGGTCGCGGCGGTCCTGTTACTGCGGCAACGATTGCCGAACGTCAGGCTCCGCGCGGGAGGCTATCTCGGCCCTCAGAACCAGTCGTACTTTGATGAGGTCGCCCGGCTAGCGGCTCCTCTAGGAACGGACTTCGAGTACGTCGGTAGTCCGGATTCCCAGCGCGAGAAGATCGACTTCCTGAAGTCGCTCGATGTCTTCTGCCTGCCGACGGCCTATCGCGAACCGAAGGGACTGCCCGTCTTAGAGGCATGGGCGAACGGACTCCCCGTCGTACTGCCCGCTCACGGAGCGTTTCCGGAACTCGTGGCCTCGACCGGCGGTGGACTGCTCGTCGAGCCGGGCGACTCGACTGCACTGGCCGCAGCACTCGAACGGCTGCTCACCGACGAGAGCCTTCGCGCCGATCTTGCCGGTCGCGGACAGGCGGGAGTTCGGCGGGAGCATGATCTGACAGCGCTGGCTGGCGCGACGGTGGCTCTGTTGGAGGCGATGCTGGCGTCCGTGAAGAAGACCGTATGAATCGGTCGCCGGATCGTTTCCAAACAACAGGTCGGGTCATGCCTGCCTGTCTTTCATTCGCGCTCCCCTCAATTCGCGCGGAATCATTTCCGGGCGAATTGAGGGGGGCGCGAATGAAAGACAAAAACGTGGTGCGGACAGTGTTTTCACCCGACGTGAACCAACCCCGTTTCAGCTTGGCGCGGTGACGGTCCGAGACTCACGAACTGTGCGTCTTTATACTCCTCGCGGCCCAAAGTGAGAGGTTTCTGAGCGGGGTGGCGTAAGCCCCCTGGTTCTTGGGCGTAAGCCCGTTCGCGAAGAACCAGGGGGCTT
>JAYSQC010000157.1:0-5072 GCA_043721755.1 Schlesneria sp. | reverse complement strand
AATGTGAAGGCGAGGCGGTGATGTCCAAGCCTTGGCGAGTCAACAATGGTCGCTTCGCGACGCACGACTCTCGGACGTTGTTGATGCACAGCCCCTAAGACACAAGACTCCGCACTCATTCGACATCGAACCACAACGTCCCGTCGCAACGACGGTCTGCCCAGTCGACTGATGCGACCTCCCCGAATCACCGGAGGAGCCACCTATACCTGACGCGGTACACGCTGACACTAACCCGAAGCGTAAGCGAGGATGCAACACGCGTCCTCGCTTACGCTTCGGGTTAGTGTGAAATGTGCCATCCTCATCCGTGCGCGGTATAAAAAACAGAGCCGCCCGGCATCTTTGAGATACCGGGCGGCTCTGTGGCATTGTCGGCGAGCAGGTCTCGCAATGAGTGCCGGACTACGGCTGACGCGTGCCGTTAACCAAAACCGTACCAAGGATATTTGTTGGAGCTTCAATGTAGGGGATGCCCGTTCCGCGGAAGCCATAAATTTGGATGTCGTTATTCTCGTTGCCGAACAGTGTGACAGATCCCGTCACCGCTTGAATGTGAATACCGCGCTCGTCGATGACCAAGTCGGCACCGTCATCGATCGTGATGATGTTGCGTTCGATGGCCAGCAGCGATGTCCCTTGGATCAGTGGAAATAGCAGAGCCTCGGACAAGTCGCCGTTCATGACGATTTTGTTGCCGGAAACGGTGGTCGTCGAGTTGGCACCGAGAGTCATCCGGACGGCTCGGTCAGCGATCCCGGTAAATCGCATGTCGTTGTCAGAGACAATGATGTTTGAATTGCCCGCACCCTTCGTGACATCCACGCCTATGACCGATGTTCCTGAACCATTAAATGTGTTGGTTGATATCCTAACGCTCGAAATCGCGGTCGCGGAGGGCAGGTTGAATCGAACTCCGGTCGCTGCGGCTCCAATGCTATTAAAGATGTTAGAACTGACTTCAGCACCGGATCTGAGTGTTGTGGGTAAAAGGGATCCGTTCCAGTTCACGAGCAGTCCCCTATCGAACGCTCCGGTCGTTGTGATCGTGTTGTTTACGACCGTGAGGAAGAGATTCCTACCGATTGCTGGTCCCTGATTGCGGATCACCACCGCATCGCTAACATCATCGGTGATTGTTTGTTGATTCGCCGAGAACGGGTTGCCAATCGTAAATGAATAGTCCTCATTCGTGGCGGCGACGAGTTGAACCTCACTCTGTCCATTGGTTGCGAGCGTGTTACCAAACAGCGAGACACCCGGCGTACTTAAGGTCTGTATACCAAACCCAAGATTTCCGGTGATCGCGGAGTTGATGACGGCCAATGAGGACGTGGTCGCTTGAATACCGTCGCCCAGATTCCCATTGATGTTCATTCCGGACAGCGAGGCTCCACCGGTGTTGGTGAACTGCGCACCGTTGCCGATTGCCCCGGTGATGGTCCCGCCGGTTCCGCTTGCGCCGTTGATTCCCGTGACGGTGAACAAGTCTCCTCCGCTAGGGCCAACATTGTTCAGCAGCACGATTCCCTGCGTCAGGGAGTCGGCACTACTCACGGATGTGAATGCCAGGTTGATAACCGAGTCGCTGACATCGACCGCGGGAAGTTCGCCCGTGGTTTCAATTGTTCCCCCGTTGATGAGTACGCCGCCCGTGGCGGGTGTCGCGGCACTGTCGCCCGCATTGCTGATGAAGACACCGATCCCCTCATCCGAGACCACGTTTAATGTCGTCACCGAAACCGTGGCCGGGTTGTTGACAACGTTCAGACCCGCTCCACCGAAAAATGGCGGTAGTGGACGTGGTAGTGGACGTGTCGCATCGAAAATTGATAGAGATTCAAACGACGTGCTGCCGTCAGGATTGTTTTGGATATCGACTGCTGGCGCAACGCTGAATTGCTCGTTGTTAATGATGGTCGTCCCTTGGAACGAATACGTTCCGGTACTGTTGTTGACATTCACGCCGCGGCCGAAGTCCAAGTCCAGAAAACCGCGATTCGAGACGGTCAGCCCATTGAACAGGACATTGGCGGCATCGTTGGTGATCCGTACTCCATCCTGAAAAAAGTTGTCGATTGTTGTGGCACCCGTGACAAAGAACTCGCCCGTGTTGTTTGAGATCAAGATGCCGTCGCCGCTGCCACCAACCAGATTGAGCGTTCGAAACAGGGCGCTGCCACTGCTGGACTGGTATTCAAGCGCCGGAGGAATGGCTAACGCTCCGACCGTGTCCGTGACGGACACTTGCCCGAAGAAGGACACCTGCCCCGCGTTGCTCGTCAGATTGATTCCGCGCGCACCACGGTTGGTGATTGTCACGGCATTGGATGTGGACACTCCCGCAACTGGGGCTGTTCCGAACGAGATCGCGCTTCCACCCAGCGTGTTGTGGATGCTGATGGCATCGTTGGTCGGTTGAGCAATATTGAGGGCACCGCGGAAGTTGACGATGCCGGAGCCACCGATGATCTCGACACCCGTCACCGTGGAATTGTTGATTGTGGTCGTATCGATCGTCACGATGCCGCCCTCATTCGACACGCTGTTATCGATCAGAATGCCCTGGCCACCGATGCCCCCAATCCCCGCGATCCCGTCGGTGATCTCGGTCCCCGTCAGATTGACGAAACTTCCCAGGTTCGTGTTCTCAATCCACACAGCGCGCCCACCCGTGTTGTCGATCAATCCCTGCGCCAGTGACACCGGGTCGGCTCCGAACGTGATGCCGCCCACATTGCCAATGACATGCAGTGCTGTGGCGGAAGCTGCGGGGTCATTGATCCGAACCCCGCGCATCACGACGGGGCCGGGGTTGGCCACGTTCAACAGGTTCTCCAAGCGTACGCCGTCGCCGTTAGAAAAATTGACATCGGTTTGAGTGATGAGGAAGTTCTTCGCCCCATCGCCATAAATCCCATGCCCGATTGATCCGCTCGCGAGAACGGCCTCGTCACCGATACGGAAGCCGCTGAATTCGGTGGGCTGGGTGGTTGTGATCGCGGGGAACGATGTCAAAGTCACCCCGTCACCAGGGGAATTCGCAAAGAGGGGCCGCTTCACGCCTGTGGTCGCACGGGGGACTGGAATCGAACCCAAGGTTGCCACATTCACGCGATGGAGAACGCCATCACCTTCACCCAGCATCCGAACGCCCTGCTCCAGAAGTTCCACGCCCGTGTTGTTAAAGACGCTGTCTGCGTGGACGAAGATAATGTCGCGAATGGCCAAGTCGGCTTGAGCATCAGCCACGGTCAGGAACGGGTCTGTGACCGTGCCGTTGAACGCGGGGCCGGTCGCGTAGCTGGCGACGTGTTCGACGAAGTACGGTAGCGCCGTGTTCGGATTGACCGCCACAATTCCGGTGTCTCTCACGGTGGTCAGTCCCACGGCGACGTTGTAGTTGCGGCGGACCTGTTCGGTCATGCGGTTGAACTGCGACCGCGCTTCGCCATCGGGTTGACGGAACCCGCCGTAGGTCCATGTCGCCCCGAAAATGACGTTGGTGTCGAAGAGCGAGTCGCTGGTGATTTCCATCTGCGCCTGAAGATTCGCGATCAGGTTGGCCTGCACGCGAGTCTTCCAGCCAGCGAAGCCGGCAATCTCTTCGCCCTTGTAGTAATACCAGCCGCCCGCCACGCGGACATCGTGCCGTTGCATGACGCGCCCAGGGAGGGGAACCGCGACCTCCATATCGACGCCGGTCAGCGCGTTGGCGACGAGTCGGTCTTGGCTATAGGTGATTCGATTGTCCACAAACGCTTGGCTTCCATTCACGAACGTGGTCGAAAGCAATTTCTGAGTGGTCGCGTTTGGAAAATACGCATTGGCCCGCATGTCCCATTGTTTTCCGAGGGTCTCCAGACCGAAGCCGACATCGCGAAAGAGCGCTCCACTGGAGTTGTCGTAGTCGTAATAAACGTTCGCACCGAAGATGCGATCCAGGCCCTCTGAATGATATCGAAGCCCTGTCCCCAGACTTCCGCCCCAGTCATCCGAGGTCGCGCGAAAGCCACGGAAGTCGCTGAAGAACATCCATTTGTCGGCGAAGGCGTACGGCATGAGTTCGACCGGGAAGATCGACGTTTCGCGCCCGACGGCCGGACCTGACGAGACCCCCGCGCGAATGAGTGCTCCGAACGCTTCGCCGGATCGTCCGGTATAGCGATCACCGAACAATGCACCGTCTTCCACGGCATCGCCAATGTCAGACCGGGCACCCGCGCCGGAAGGCGGCTCTTGCCCCACGGCGAGTCGCGAAGAGAGCGCCAGCCCCACACCCAGGCAGAGCCACAGCAAGCCGCGCATGCTCGTCGAGATGCGAAGCCAAAACGGGTTGGTCGATAAGTACATCGAGTCACCTTTGCGGTTGCGGAAGAACGTGGTCTGACCACGTCAGAGAACCGGAGGAGGGCGAGACAGGCTTGCAGAATCAGGTCGTGAAAACGGCGACTCGGACAACGCCGTGACGCAGTTTCCTCGCCCTAATCCAGCAAGGATCAAAGACAGATGGGATTCGAGAGAAGGGACGGCGGTTTGTAGCGGTGCCTCAAAAGGGGATCAATCCGAATCAAGGGCGGCACATCGCAAAACGCCTCGTTTCGGCCCATTTTCACCGAGAAAAACACCGCACGTCCCATTGCGGTTCTGCACTCCGGCACCAACTGCCGCCAGGGTCGGTGTGACGAGGAGTTTGGGACGAGTTCTACTCGTCAAATCGCGCTGATCGACGGTTCGCTACCGCTTTGTACGACCAGATGTATCATGGCCGACTCGCATTCGAGGCCAATACGTTTGGGGCATGGTTCAAACGGGTGCGTCTTTGGGTCTCAGTTGTCTTCTCCGGTCCCCTCGCCCCGGCTTTGCGGGGAGAGGGTTAGCCCGGATGATTCACCACGAAATACACGGCGCAGCTTCACTTCGTTCAGCCGCAACCCAAGTGTGTCTCTTGGGCGTCAGCCCTCTTGTCAGAATCGGAGCGGGGTGGCGTCAGCCCAATGGCACTTACTTTACTAACCCGCAGCGTAAGCGAGGGCGATGACAAGAGGCGTTTCCCTTTGTTTCCCTCGCTT
>JAYSQC010000156.1:0-8569 GCA_043721755.1 Schlesneria sp. | reverse complement strand
AACAGAGCCTCCGTGATGCGGTGCCCCGTTGGAACGACAGGATCACTCCCACACACTTTCGGACGTAGAAGATACACAGCGCCCAACCGCGCGAAGTTTGTCGGTCACGCCGCAAAAATGGGGTCGTTTTCCAGCCTCAATTCTGTTTGTACGGCCTCGCGCCTAGAATCGGCTCGCGACGTGATTTGGAACACGACGGGAACGCGAATGGAGTGCAGAGAGCCGTGAATTTTGAAGACGATTGGGACGAGCCGGCGGTGGACGCGGCTTCGATGCAGGATGATCTCACGCCGACTCAGCGCGCGGCGGTCGAACACTTTCGTGGACCGTTGCTGGTGCTGGCGGGACCGGGTTCAGGGAAGACGCGAGTCATCACGCGACGGATCGCGCGACTGATCGAACGTGGTGTGAGGCCGTGGGAGATTCTCGCGATCACCTTCACCAACAAGGCCGCGCGGGCGATGAGTGATCGCGTGCAGGCGCTCTTGCCCGGTAAGCGAATCTGGATCAGCACCTTTCACAGTTTCTGCGCGCGCATGCTGCGCGATCATGGTCGTTCGGTCGGGTTGCAGTCGAACTTTTCGATCTACGACACCAGCGATCAGCAGCAGATCATCAAGCAGGTGTTGAGCGATCAGAACCTCGACGCGGCCCACTTCCCCGCCAACAAGATCGGGGCGCGGATCAGTCACGCGAAGAACGAACTGCTCACGCCGGAGCTGTACGTCGCGCGGTATGGCGAGGGGATCGGCACGCATCTTGAAGCGGTCGTGGCCAAGGTTTATCCGGCCTATCAGAAGCGGTTGCTCGCCGCGAACGCGGTCGATTTCGACGACCTGCTGGTTCACGTCGCGCTGCTGCTGGCGGAGAACGAAGAACTGCGCACGGAACTCGATCAGCGGTTCCGCTTCATCCTGGTCGATGAGTATCAGGACACGAACAAGGCGCAGTACCAGATCGTCGCGGCGCTGTCGCAGCTCGAGCCGAACCTGTGCGCGACGGGCGATCCCGATCAGTCGATCTACGGCTGGCGCGGGGCGCGGATCGAGAACATCCTGCGGTTCGAGCAAGAGTTCCCCGACGTGACGCTGATTCGTCTCGAAGAAAACTTTCGCAGCACGCCCGAAATTTTGCAGACGGCCGATGCCCTGATCTCACACAACATTCAGCGCAAGCCGAAGCGATTGAAGACGGACAACGCCAGCGGTGAACCGGTCGAGTTGCGGCTGCATCGCGACGGGCAGGACGAAGCGAACGGGATCGCCAATGAGATCGCGGCGCTCGTCGAAGCGGGCGAGCGGCAATGGAAAGACTTCGCGATTTTTTATCGCGTCAACGCGCTGTCGCGGTCGTTGGAGACGGCTCTCGCGCGGCAGAAGATTTCGTATCAGATCGCGGGGGGCGTGGCGTTCTACGAGCGGGCCGAGATCAAAGATTTGCTCGGCTATCTGCGGCTGATCGAGAACCCGCAGGATCGCGTCGCCTTCATGAGAGTCGTCAACACGCCCACGCGCGGGATCGGCAAGAGTTCGCTCGACAAGCTCGTTCGCTGGGCCGACGGCACGGGAACGGTGTTGCTCGACGCGGCGCGGCAACCGGGGGCGGTCCCCGATCTCCCGAAGAAGGCGGCGGTTCAGTTGCGGGCCTTCGCGGCGTTGATTGATGAACTGGCACAGGCGAGCGGCGGGCCAGTTCTTGTCCCCTCGCCCCCGTCCTCGGGGGAGAGGGCTAGGGTGAGGGGGCCGAACGGTGAGCACGTTTCCGATCTGGGAGGAGATGCTTTCTCTGACCCTCAACCCTCAACCCTCGACCCTCAACCTGCGGTCGAAGAACCCCTCACCCTCTCCCCGCAGAACCGGGGCGAGGGGACAGGAGATGAAAGCCCCCCTCACCCTAGCCCCCCTCACCCTAGCCCTCTCCCCCACAAGGCTGGGGGCGAGGGGACAAGGCAAAGCCAGTCCGAGCCAGAAGGGACAGGTGCGTCCGTCGAGGCGCTGCTGAAACTGGTGCTGCGACGCACGGGATACTTGCGACAATTCGAGTCGTCTCCGGATGAGGACGACATGCAGCGGCTCGGCAACATTGATGAACTGGTCAGCGCGGCGCGGCAGTACGACGAGCAAGAGGCCCAGACCGAACAGGGCGGTTCGCTGGGCGGCTTTCTCGAAACGGCGAGTCTCGCGCAGGACTTGGACTCGCTCGACGAATCGACCGGCGCGGTGATGCTGATGACGCTGCACGCCGCGAAGGGGTTGGAGTTCCCCGTCGTCTACGTGATTGGCGTCGAGCAGAACTTGATCCCGCACGAACGGTCGCTGCGTGAAAATGACGCGCGGCAACTTGAAGAGGAGCGGCGGCTGCTGTTCGTGGGGATCACGCGCGCCGAGGAGAAGCTCGTCCTGACGCACACGCAACGACGCGAGATTCACGGTCGAAGCCTCAGCACCATCCCGAGCGATTTCCTGCAAGAGCTGAACCTCAAGCACCGCGACTGCACCGGCGCGGACGACTTCAGTTTTGGAGACCTCGCGGCGCATGACTTCGCCGACGACCACTTCGGGAATGACGCGGCGAACGCACACGACGACCACGGTGAAGTCGATTACGACGCGAGCGATCTGGATGAGACGGATCACGAGCAAGCAGCCCGCGTCGAGTCGAAGTACGCCGCGTTGAGGCAAGTCGGGAAGAGCCTCAACCGCCCGCGCGTGCTGCCGAGCAACCTGCATCTCACGACCGGTGCCGCGTTGGAGTCGGGAACGGCGAGAAATGTCGAACTGTCGTTGGGATTTGTCGTCGGGATGCAAGTGCGGCATCCGCGCTACGGCTTGGGGACTGTCATCGAAACGAGCGGCCTCGCCAAGAACCGCATGGTCGTCGTGGAGTTCGCGACCGATGCGCGCCGCGAAAGTTTTGTCGCGGCCAAATGTCCGCTCCAACCGATCGGGCTGCGGTGACAGGCAACACCAACCCGAAGCGTGAGCGAGGACGAGCGTCATGCGTCCTTGCTCACGCGGCGGGTTGGTGTGGGAAGTCCGCTCTCGACAGTGTTACTTCTTTTTGCCGCCACGTTCTTCACGAACCTTCTTGGCCGCTTCGCGTTCGGCTTCGTTCAGTTTGCCATCGCCGTCGTTGTCGAAGCGTTTGAGAATCTCGTCCTTCATCTTGCCATCGCCACCGGGTTTTCCATCGCCACCAGGTTGTCCGGGGCGACCGCCGCGTTCTCCCATCGCCTTTTTAGCGGCGGCGCGTTCTGTGTCGTTGAGCTTGCCGTCTCCATCCTTGTCGAATCGCTTCAGCACTTCGGCGGGGATTTGCGGGCCGTTTCCTTTGCCTTGGGGACGTGCTCCCTTGGCCTTGCCTTGGCCGGGAGCCGCATCGGCCGCCGCGCTGAGCAGCATCGTCAAAGTCAGTGCAACCAACACGAAACCGGTGGATCGAACCATGATGAACTTCCTCTCACGCGAACAAGTGTTGAGCCTCACCAGTGAGGCCACCCGGCGTCAGAGATGCGCCGCGTGGAGAGCAAACCCGGCTCTGAAGCGAAAGTTTCGTTGACGGGAGAAACGGGTTCGCGTGGGAGGCCAGCCGGGCCGCTTATGCGTCTCACGGTCCTTGATGAGACCTCTGAGCGGGGCGGCGTAAGCCCCCTGTTTTTTTTAAACGGGGTTACGCCCAAGAATCAGGGGGCTTACGCCGCCCCGCTCAGAAACCTCTCACTCTCCGCCGCGATCAGAAACCTCTCGCTCTCCGCCGCGTGAGGGGAGAGGCGACGCGCTACGACTGCGGGACGAGCGACCTCGCGCTGCGGGACTGTCCCATGTGTTCGAGGCACGCGGCGATCAGTTGGTCTTTTTGAATCGGTTTGGTTGCGAAACCATCGAAGCCCGAATCGAGGCAGCGTTGGCGATCTTCTTCCGTGGCGTGCGCCGTCAAGGCGATGATGCGTCCCTGATAGCCGGCTTCCCGCAAAGCGGCGGTGGCGGTGTAACCATCCATCTCGGGCATGGAAATATCCATGAGAATCAAGTCGTACTCGCGACTTGTCCGCTGGGCCGCGAGTGCGTGCTCAACCGCGAATCGACCGTTATCAACCACCTCCACACTCGCGCCGTTTTTCTGAAGCAGGAACGAGATCAGCTTCTGGTTTGCGGGAACGTCTTCTGCGAGCAGGATTCGTCCGCTGAGCTTTGATGTGGACGGGGGCGGAATGACGACGACAGCGGGAACAGCAACTGCCTGTTCGATCGGTTCTGGCTCCGTCAGCAGCCTTGAATTCGGATCGAGTTCGACGGGAATCAAGAAGGTGAACTCGCTACCGATTCCCGCCTGACTCTCAACCTGAATGTCTCCTCCCAACAGGCGTGCCAAGCGTTGCGAGATCGACAATCCCAAGCCCGTTCCACCGTAACGGCGCGACATCGACGCGTCCGCTTGAGAGAACGGCGTGAAGAGTCGTTCCATCTGATCGGGGTGGATGCCGATCCCGGTGTCGGCCACCGAGAATCGGAGCTGCTTCGCTTCCAAGTCGTACCTCAAAGTGAGCGTGACTCGGCCCAGTTCGGTGAACTTGATCGCGTTTCCCACGAGGTTGACCAGTACCTGACGGACTCGCAGCAGATCGGTCGCGATCTGGTCAGGAATGGGGTAGATCACTTCGCAACGGAGCGTGAGACCCTTCTCCCCGGCACGCAGGTTCATGAGTCGCAGGACATCCCGAGCCACGTCGAGGGGAGAGACCTGAAGTTTTTCGAGCGTCATGTAACCCGCGTCGAGCTTCGACAGATTGAGGATGTCGTCGATCAACTCTTGGAGATGCCGTCCGTTGCTGCGAATGATCTCGAGCGTCTCCAGTCCGCTGAGCTGCGCCCGCGCCAAGTCGCCCTCGTCCGACAGCAGGTCGGCGTAGCCCAGAATCGCGGTGAGCGGGGTCCGCAATTCGTGGCTCATGTTGGCGAGGAATTGACTCTTGACCCGCGCTGCCGCCTCGGCTTCGTCTTTCGCTTTCGCAAGCTCTTCCGACTGCCGGATCAGTCGCGTCGTTTGCTGTGTGATCCGATCTCGCGATTGCTCGACCTGCGCCAAGTATTGTCGGTTCTCTTCCTCGGCTCGCTTGCGCTGCGTGATGTCGGCATACGTGCCGATCATGCGGAGCGGCTCGCCGGTGGCTGTATGGCTGACGATCATGCCTCGGTCGAGAATCCACTTCTCGACGCCATCGCGGCACTGGATACGGTGTTCGTTGGAATAGGTGGCGGTTTGGCCATCGAAGTAGGCTTGCAGATCACTCACCACGCGCGGCAGATCGTCCGGATGAATGTGACATTTCCATTCGTCAATCGTGTGCGCGCCGGCGTTCTCGGGAAGTCCCACAATTTCCAGGAACCGTTTCGAGAACACGACTTCGCCGGTCTGAATGTTCCAATCGCGGACCCCGTCACCCGCTCCTTCCAAGGCGAACTTCCAACGCTCTTCACTCGTGCGCAGGGCCTCTTCCACCTGCTTGCGTTCGATGGCGATCCCGGCCAACTTGGCCGCTGTTTCGATCAGCCGGATCTCCGATTCCGTCGGTAGGCCAGCCTCCGCCGCGTAGACGGCGAACGTTCCCAGGACTTTGCCAGACTCACCGCAAATTGGCTCGGACCAGCACGCGACCAGCCCGGCGCGGGCGGCCAGCTCCTTGTAAGACGCCCAATACGGATGCGTCTGGATGTCCTCGACGATGACCCGTTCTCCCGTGAAGGCCACCGTTCCGCACGAGCCGACTCCCAGTCCGATTTCGACACCATTGATCGCCTCACAATAAAAATGAGGCAGCTTGGGTGCGGCAGCGGTGAACAGGCGACGTTCCGACTTGTCGAGCAACAGTATGGAACACATGCGGAAGGGGAATTCTTCATCAAATCCGCTGGCGAGCGCATTGAGAATTCCTGGCAACGGCTCGCCGCTCGTCAGCAATTCCAGCACGTACTTACGAATGCGTTCGCGGTTCTCGGCCAGCTTGCGTTCGGTGATGTCGGTCGAGATGCCGCACACGGCATACGGCGTCCCGTTCGCGTCCCGCATCGGGAATCGCACGGCAAGATAAGTGTGAACTCCCCCCGCGTGCGGCACGACCTCTTCAGATTGCTCCTGCCGGTTGTTTTGCAAAACGCGCTGATCGCGGCGGTGAAACCTGTCCGCGATTTCGTCCGTGAAGAGGTCGAAGTCCATCTTGCCGACAGCGCTCTGCTGACTCTGATGAAACACGCGCGCGAACTGTCCGTTGGTCAGGCGATACCGACCTTCCAGATCCTTCACGTAAATCACGGCGGGAGTGTTGTCGAGAATCGCCTGAAGCTGATCCTCGCTGGCTCGCAACGCCTCGATCGCCTGTCGCGTCGCCGTCACATCGCTGACCGAACCGGCCATGCGAATGGGAACGCCATGCTCGTCCCAGACGGCCTGTCCGCGTTCCAAGTACCAGCGGTACTCACCGCTCTTGGTTCGTAGGCGATGCTCGATGTGGTACGCGACCCGGTCTTTCAAATGCCGTTCCATGGCTTCCCAGGTGGCCTCGAAGTCCTCCGGATGGAGGACATCCGCCATCGCCGACAGCCAGACTCCAAACTCTTCGTTGCCATAACCGAGCAACTCTTTGAAGCGGGTCGAGTAGAAGACGTGGTCGGTTTTCAGATCCCAGTCCCAGATGCCGTCATTGGTGCCACAGAGAGCGAGCTTGAAACGCTCTTCACTGATTCGCAGTGACTCTTCGGCGGCCGTAGCCCGCGCCGTTTCCGCATTCGCCGCCGCCCATTCCTCGCGCAGGCGACCGGTCAGGCGGCCGAAGTCGCCAATCATGCGACCCAGTTCATCCTGCGCTTCGATGGGCGTCACATCGTGGCCGCGCCAGTCGTTGGCGAGAACCTGATCGGTCACGTCACGCATCCGATCCACCGTCCGAATGACGGCCAGACAAAAGCCGATTCCCAAGTAGACGGCCAGTGCCGCAGGAAACAGAGTGATGTAGACCAAAAAATTGCGCTGGCGTGCCGCCGCGTCCGCGCGCGCGCCCACCACGTCGTCGAACGAATTCATGCACTCGGACATCAGCACGAACGTTTCCGCCACGGCGGTGTGATTGAGTCGCTCGACCTCCTCGATCGCGGGAGCGCTCTCATCGCCGCGCATCACGCTCCGCATGGCGCGTTCGGCAGACAACAGCGATCCTCGGCATTTCGTCAGCGAGTGTTGGAGCCGCATGGCAATGGCAGGCTCGCTTTGAACCGTGACGAACAAGCCCTCGCGGATTTGCTCCAACAGCAATCGCAGGTTGAAGAGCAGCTCAGTCGCATCGATCTGAAACGAAGGAAGTGTGGCCGACGAGTGGCCGCGCGCATCGAACAGTTCGTCCAAGCGCTCTTCCACTTCAATCAGTCCAGGCAACAGCCGCGTCGCGGCCATCGCCAAATTCAAACTGTCGAGACGCGGGTCCGCCGTGATTCGTGACACTTCGGCGATCTGCCGGAAGACCGTCAGCAAGTCCGCGATCAGTTCCGTGAGGACGGCGGGACTTTCCAAGACCTTGTCGTGTTCCGCCGAGACATCCTTCAACGCGCGCAACTTGGCGTGAAACACATCCCAGCGAGCCGAAGCAGCGAGGACCGCCAAGGTCCGTTCGTCCGCCTCGATCACCCGTTGCAGGTGCCGGTTCAAGTTGTCCTGAAACAGTTCGACGGCCACTTGCAGTTTTGAGACTTCATTCCGCGAGTCGTGCAGCACGATCCGCCGATGGTCACCCAGCGAACGCCAGATCGGAACGATCAGCCGCAGCGCCCGGCTTCCCGCCTCAGCCTTCTGCGACAGCTCCACCTTTTCGTTCAATGTCGAAATATAAAGGACCGTGACCACCAGCAACGGAAGCGCAAACAATGTCCCCGCCACCGCAAATTTTTGCGGGTACGACAGGCGGTTCATGAGCCAAACCGCCGGATCAAACGGGCTGCGCAAGCCAATCTTCACACGATGCTCCCGGACGAACGGCACGCATGGCCCCACGGAACTCGCGGCACGATCCCGCCGAGTGCCGAACGGATTTCGGAACAACTCTGGGATCCCAAAGCTGACGTGTCCGACAAAAGTAGCAGGCACACTCCGTGTGCCGTCCGCAAGACCGTGATTCGCCGAGGAATTCGGTGAACGGCACATGGAATGTGCCTACTACTTTGACTTCTGTCGGAAACGTCAAAGCTGGAAATGCAGCCGCGACCACTCCGCGCCGTTCATCCCTCCAAGCATCGGTCGCTCACGAAAGTTGCGTTCGGGAAAGTGACACCGCGAGACAACTGTTCCCAAGGGAACATGGACCTCGATGATTGAACCGCCTGTTGCGGCAATGCCGGTCATGACGGACGCCCCGATTCAGCCGACGGTGACGGCCATTCCTGACGACCGCTCGGTGGTCGGATGGTCAGCAATAGCCCGGATTATATATCCCTTGCACGGGCAAGACTGCTTCGTTTAACCGCGTGGGCAACGCCCCGCGCGAATGCGGCAAAACGGCTTCCAACGTCGCTCGACGCGCGGGGCG
>JAYSQC010000155.1:0-9450 GCA_043721755.1 Schlesneria sp. | reverse complement strand
CCATTGGAGCGCGATGGACGACGGCGACCGGTCTTCATCCTGAAGGGATGTCAGCGATTAGCCGGGGGTTGAGCGAAGCGACACCCCCGGAAGCGGCTTTGTTTCCCTCGCTTACGCTGCGGGTTACTGGGGTAAAGTAAGTGCCATTGGGCTTACGCCGCCCCGCTCGGATGTCTCATCACTGACCGCGCGAGGAGTATCTCGTACGTGGTTCCAATGGGATCGACATGACAACGCAGCTCACAGTTCTTGGCGGCGGTGCGATGGGGACGGCGTGTGCCGTCTTGTTGGCCGAGCAACCCGACCAGCTCGTCACCATCTGGGCGCGGTCGCCCGAGTATGCCGGGCAGATGCAACGCGACCGCGAGAACAAGCGGCTCCTGCCCGGAGTGCGACTCCCCGACAACGTGCGGATCACGGCGGACCTTGCTGACGCGGTCGCGAACGCCGAGTACCTCATCGCGGCCGTGCCGACCCAATTCTTGCGAGCCAGCCTGAACGAAGTTCGTCCGCACCTGCCTCGCCCGCTGCCGGTCATCAGCGTCATCAAGGGGATCGAAAACGCAACCTTCTTGAGACCGAGTGAGATCATCGGCGAAGTGCTTGGCAGCCGTACGGTCTGCTCGCTGAGTGGTCCGAGTCACGCGGAAGAGATCGGCCGGAGACTCCCCGCGACCTTGGTCGCGGCGAGCCGCGATCTCAGCCTCGCGCGACAAACGCAAAAGATGTTCAACACGCAACGCTTTCGGGTCTACACGAACCTCGACTTGGTCGGTGTCGAGTTGGCGGGAGCCTTGAAGAACGTGATCGCGATTGCAGCGGGAATCTCCGACGGACTCGGCTACGGCGACAACGCCAAGTCCGCACTGCTGACGCGCGGGCTGGTCGAGATGACTCGGTTCGGCCAACGATTCGGTGCGGAGGCGGCGACGTTCGCGGGCCTGGCCGGCATGGGTGATCTCATCACCACCTGCATCAGCCCCTACGGTCGCAACCGCCACGTTGGACAACGCCTGGGACAGGGCGAGACCCTCGCGCATATCCTCGCCACGATGACCTCGGTCGCCGAAGGTGTCACGACGGCGAAGAGCGTCTTCGACATTGCCGAACAGGAGGGGATCGACATGCCGATCATGACCGAGGTCTACCGAGTCCTCTACGAATCCAAGTCACCGTCTGACGCTACGAACTCGTTGATGTTGCGGCCACTGCGGGCCGAGTAAGCGTAGGATGGACGCCCTCGTCCGTCCGAGATTGTTATGAAGGGCCGGACGGACGAGGCGTCCATCCTACGTGCTCGATGCAGGACTTCTCTTTTTGATCCAAATCTCCGTTCGGGCGTTCCGGCGGCCGTCCCTTTCCAGCACGCACTTTTCTCGTGAGGTTTTCGTCATGACCACAACCTTCTTAGCGTGTGCATTGCTCGGTGGGACGCTGCTCTTTTGCCAGACGTTGCTCTCGCTGATCGGCATCGGCGGCGAACATGCGTTTGGCGACGACGGCCTCAGTCACGATTTTGGTGGGCCTGACGCCGTGGGCAGTGGTGGCGCGACGGGCGCGGCCCACGACGCGGCAGCCGCTCATCAAGGTTCGACTTCGTTCTTCGGAATCATCACGTTTCGCGCCGTCGTGGCTGCACTGACCTTCTTCGGTTTGGCGGGGCTGGCGGCGGAATCGAGTCAACTTTCCACCCTCCCGTCGCTGGCAATCGCGGTCGCCGCCGGATTCGCCGCGATGTACAGCGTCCATTGGATGATGCAGCAACTCGCGCGGTTGCGAACCGATGGCAGCGTTCGCATCGATCATGCGGTCGGCAGGACCGGCACCGTCTACTTGAAGATCCCCGGACATCTGGGCGGAGTCGGCAAGATTCACCTCAACCTGCAAAACCGAACCGTAGAGTTGTCGGCTTGGACCGAACGCTCCGAGATCGCGACGGGAGCGACGGTCGTAGTGACACGCATCGTCGGCCCAGACTCAGTCGAAGTGATGACCAGCGCCGTGCCTGCGGCTGAACTGGCAACTGCGAACTCACTCTGAACGAACCTCACCCCACCGGGCTTGCCCCGGTGGAAATGGGTCTATGTACTACTGGTCTTTAGAACGCATTTCAAAACCTGTTCTTGCCTCACAAAACTAGCCCGACGCGCAAGCGAGGGCTGAGCTTTCGATGCCCCGAAGCCCTCGCTTGCGCGTCGGGCTAGTTTTGAAATGCGTTCCATGACTCAATCGGCACAGAACGCGATGCACATCGAGTAGTAGTGCAGAAACCTGATTCCAGCGGGGCAAGCCCGGTGGGGTGAGTCCGATCCGCACGCGACCTGCTACTCCACGAATCACCGACCAATGATCGAACTCTTCGCTCCTCAAAGGGCCTCAACCATGACTTCGCTGTTTCTCGCTGCTGTCGATGACCTGTTCAAGGGTCCGGGCTTCTGGTTCACCGTGATCTGGGTGTTTATCGGGTTTATGGTCTTCAGCTTCGTCATGTTGTTGGCCAACCGCTTCAAGCGGTGCCCGAGCAATCGCATCCTCGTGATCTACGGCATGGCGGGAAAAGGGAACGCGGTAAAGTGCTATCACGGCGGCGGTACGTTCGTCTGGCCGTTGATTCAGGACTTCGATTACCTCAGCCTCGAACCAATTCAGATCGAGATCCCGCTGCGCGGCGCGCTGTCGTCCGAAAACATCCGCGTCAACGTGCCGAGCGTCTTCACGGTCGCTGTCGGAACGACGCCGGAGGTGATGAACAACGCGGCGATCCGACTGCTCGGGCTGAAGCGGGTCGATGTCGAGAAGCAGGCGCAAGAAATCATCTTCGGACAGCTCCGTCAGGTGATCGCGTCGATGCGGATCGAGGACATCAACAAGGACCGCGACACGTTCCTGACGCACATTTTGAATTCGCTCGAACCCGAGCTGAAGAAGATTGGCCTGATCCTCATCAACGTGAACATCACGGATCTGACGGATGAGTCCGGCTACATCGACGCCATCGGTCAGAAAGCCGCGTCGCAAGCGATCCAGCAGGCGCGCGGTGACGTAGCTGAACAACTGCGACTGGGCGAGACCCGCGTCGTTGCTGCCAACCGTGATCAACTCATTCAGGTCAGCAACGCGACCAAGGACCGAGACATCGGCGTGCGTGAAGCGGAACGCGAACAGGCGATCCGGTTGTCGGAGCTGGAAAAAGAAAAGTCCATCGGGATGCAGTTGGCCGCGCGCGATCAAGCCGTTCGGCTGGCGGAACTCACGAAGGAACGACAGGTCGCTGAACAAACTGCTGTGTTCGAGCAAGAAGCTCAGGTCAAGCTGGCCGAGCGCGAGATGCGGATCCGGACGGCCGACGCCAACGCTTCGGCCATCGAAGGTGAGAACCTGGCTCAAGCCAAGATCGCCGCCTCGAAGGCCGAACTTGCCGTGAAGAATGCCGAGGCGTACCAGATCTCCGAGACACGCAAACGCGAAGCGGAAGGAGCGGTCCTCGAAGCGCAGAACCGGGCCATGACGAAGGCCGCACTGGCGGATGCCGAACGAGTGGAAGCCGAGAAGCGGGCGGAGTTTGAAGCGGTGGCCAAGGCTCAGAAGGCGACCATCATCGTCGAAGCCCAAGCGTCGGCCGAACGACGAAAAATTGAAGCGGAAGGTGAAGCGAACGCGATCTTCGTAAAGCTCGAAGCGGAAGCACGCGGACAGTACGAAATCCTCGCCAAGAAGGGCGAAGGCTATCAGCGAATCATCGAAGCCTGCGGCGGTGCTCAGCCCGCGTTCCAGATGCTGATGCTCGAACACATCGACCAATTGACCGAAGCCTCGGCCCGTGCGATCTCGAACATCAAGTTCGACAAGATCGTCGTCTGGGAAGGGGGCGGTGCGAACGGCGGCAGCAGCACCGCGAACTTTCTCCAAAATCTCAGTCGCTCCATGCCGCCGATGATGCAGGTCATGAAGGATGTGGCCGGGATCGAGCTGCCAGAGACGCTGCTCAAGATGGCCACGGACGCCAAGCCGGTCAGCGAGTCAGGCGATGCGCCCGCGAAAGCGTGATCGCGACGTTCTCGTAGGATGGACGCCCCCGTCCGTCCGTGCTGATCCAGAAGGAACGGACGGACGGGGGCGTCCATCCTACGGCTTACGGTCCCAACTGGACGCACTTCAGCGTCTGCTCGTTGCGGACGTAGAGCCGTCCGTGGGCGAGAGCCGGTAGCGCACGAGTCGTCCCGCGCAGCAGGCTGGCTGTGCTCAGTTCTCGGTACTCGGCCTTGTTGAGTTCCGCCAGCCGCACCGAGCCGTTCGTGTGTACGACGAGCAGCTTGCCGTCGGCGGCGATCAGCGTGGCATAGGCCAGCCCCGGCTTGGTCCAGTGGACCTTGCGCGTCTCGGGATCAAAGCACTTCAACGAGATCGGGCCGCCATCTTGGCGGCCATCAATTCCGAACACCGCGCCGTCGTGAACGATCGGCGTCGTGTACTGACTCGACAACAATTCGTCCTGCCACACGATGTCGATCTTGCTGCGACTCAGGCTCAGAAGTTCGGCACCGATCCCGTAGCTCGCGGTCAGCAGTACGCGCGGGCCGATCATGACGGGAACCGCACCGTTGACCGTCGGCCCGCGTTGGCCAAACGGCGTGCGAGCCAGTTCTTTCCCCGTCGCGGGATCGAGCGCAACGAAGTTCAGCCGCGTCACACAGAGCAGCACGCGCTGGCCATCCAGCGTGGTCACAATTGGCGATGAGTAACTCGCCTGTTCAGTCGTCGTTTGCCAAACGGTTTGGCCCGTGTTGAGGTCGAACGCGACAATACCCGCCCGATCCTTGTCTCCCCCAACGTTCAAGATCAGTGTCTTGCCTTCCACCAACGGTGAGCTGCCCGCGCCGAAGTACGCCGACGGGACATGGAACTCCGTTTGAGTCTGTCGCTGCCAAATCGGCTTTCCCGTCTTGAGGTCCACGCCATAGAGGCCGCCCGCTGAAGCGAGGGCATAGACGCGACCCTGATGAATTGTGGGAACGGCTCGCGGCCCATCGTCGTCCACGATCGCGGGTTGGAAGCTAGTGGGAAAGCCCTGCGACCAGAGTGGCTGGCCCGATTCGGCGTCATACGCGGTGAGCGTGTCTTCCTCAGCGAGGCGATGGAACAGCACGGCCACTCCGCCCGCCACAGCCACACCCGCGAAGCCCGATCCAATCTTGGCTTCCCACAGCGAACGTGGTCCGTCGGTCGGCCATTTGTCCGCCAATTTCTCCTCGACACTGATGCCGTTCCGATTCGGCCCCATGACCTGCGGCCAATCGCCGCCTCGTGCATCGGACTGCATGAAGAGGCATGTGACGACCGCAGTCGCGAGCGACAGCAAGAGGACTCGCACAGCGAGATCGCATTGCAAAACACGTTGGCTCGGCATGATGGACTCCAATGAGACACTCTGACGGACCCGGTTCGGCTTGGTTCAACCGTGGTCGCAACCCTGATCGCGCAATGGTCCGCCATTCATTCGCGCTCCCCAGTTGAACCACCTGACCCCGACCATTGGTCTCGACACAACTCGACCTCAATGAGGACTTGCTTGCCATCGACGCACAGAATTCCTCTGCGGTCATCCCATCTCTGCGGTGATTTCATCCTCGATGTCTGACACCGCAGAGATGGGATGACCGCAGAGAAAAGCAATCAATCCAGACATTTTCGAGTTGTGTCGAGACCAATGGACCCCGACCGCCACACCTCCAGATGACTCACGAGTTCCACTCAACGTTGCACGAGTGGCACCGGAAACCGGTGATTGTCGCGGTGCCGGGGATCTCCAAACCTTGGCGATTCACTTGGGCGTCGTCGAGTTGCAGGAGTTCGACCGCGTGCGAGCGACATCGACAGCACTGACGATTCGAGAACAGCAACCGCGCTCGGGCGATCACGTCCATCCGGGGAGCCTCTTCGCAGAGGATTCGGTTTGAGACCACGCGACTCTCAAGGGATCTCCGCTGGCGAGATCGCGGAAATTGAAGCAGACGCGGTTCGTCCAACACGGCGGTCGTGACCGCTTCGCACTCGTCCGGCCAATACACACTCAGTCGGCTCATCCATGAGCTCCTTGAAGAGGGGGAGAACTTCTCCGAGAAGTGCTGCTCAAGTTGAGCGGCCTCCGCAGAGAGCGACATCTTGTCGAGTTCGGGTGGGTGGCCAACATCGCGAGCGAAGGGTGGCCGGGATGGACGGGCGGGAAAGTACCGATTGTCCCACTGCCGGGCAAGGTTGGGTTGCAGCGATGGTGAGGGTTGCGGCAATCGCAGTGATTGATATGGACTCGAAGTCCGACTTTCGGAACAGCCGGACTTCGGGCATGGCAGGTCTCGGGCAAGTCACAAACCGAACTCCGGCGAGGTGCATCCGGCCGATTCTTGTTCGAGCCGGTTCATACACTCGTTGCGGTGGCCTATTTGGACCGATTTCGTGAGGTGGCATATCCGTCACGAGATCGAGCAACGTTCCCCAACCCCGCCCGATGACGGATTCCTTTCATCGAGACGGTTGCTTATAGTCCCGGCCGTCTCTCCCTTCCGGAGTTCTCGGCATGTCGGCATTCTTAGTTCCGCTCGACCCGGGTCTGTGCCTGATCCCCTTGGAAAAAGCCATCGTGCTGATCGGCCGACAAGCCGATTGCGATGTCTCGTTGACGCACAGCCGCAAGGTCTCCCGCAAGCATTGCTGCGTGGCACAGGTCAACACGACGTTCGTGGTGCGCGATCTCGGCAGCACCAACGGCGTGTTTGTGAATGGCTCGCGCGTGCGCAAGGAAGCCGGGTTGACGTTCGGTGACGAATTGGCCATCGGCGACGTACGGTTCCGCTTGCAAGCTGAAGTCCCGTCGAACAAGGTCGGAATGCAAAAGGCGGGCACCCCTCGCAAGACTGACGAGGATCCGGCACTCGCACAGCAGTCGGCCCGACCAGTGCCGCCGATCCCGATGAACCCGAACGGCCCCGTTCCGCTGCCCGAAATGGGGCAGGACTTCGCGGTCGAAGCGTCGATGGTGCAAATGAAGCCGGTGCGACGAAACGGCACCTCGCCTGACAGCCCTCTCCCCGTGGTCGATTTTGAACACGAGGACGGGGGCGACGTAATGCGGTTGGCGTCCGACAGCTTCTAAGTCGCACGACGACCGTGTGTAGGATGGGCACTTCTGCCCGTCCGATTTGACGAACGAGAAACCGGGTTGAACAGCCCGTTGAAAAACGTGAAGTAAGCGTCTCGCTTGCCCGCTTTTGCAGTAAGGAAATGGGCAAGCTAGCGGCTTACCCCTATTTTCAATAGGCTGCTAATTCACCGTCTGAGTGGTCCAAATGTAGGGTGGGCATACAGTCGAACTCAGAGCGGTTCCAAGTTTGGTGTAGCGGAACTCGTGAGAGTTCCGAACTGAAGTCTCACGACTTCAGCTACTTTTTCCGCTACACCCGAGGTGTAACCGCTCTCAGAGCGAAGACAGGACGGGCAGGAGTGCCCATCCTACTGAAGTGCTTTCACGATCGGGTTCGTCAGCGTGCCGATTCCGGTGATCTCGATGCTGACCGTATCGCCGTCTGCCAGCGTGAAGTTGTCGGGCGGAACGACGCCTGTCCCCGTGAGCAGGAACGCGCCGCGCGTCATCTCGTTCTCCAGCACCAGCCAACCGATCAACTCTTCAAACCCGCGCTTCATCTGGTCGAGATCGGTCTCGCCGCTGAAGACCACAGCACCGCCGCGCGAGATCGCCAACCGAATTTTCGTCGCGGGGCGATCGACTGGGCCTTCGGGAATCCAGACGAATGGACCGAGGCCGCAGCACTGGTTGTAGACCTTGGCTTGAGGCAGGTAGAGCGGGTTCTCGCCCTCGATGTCTCGCGCGGACATATCGTTGCCGACGGTGAAGCCAACCAGCTTGCCATTCGCCGAGATCACGAGCGCCAACTCCGGTTCCGGGACCGACCATTGGCTGTCGGCGCGCACGCGGAGCGGCTGGCCGGGGCCGGAGACTCGGCTGGCCGTCGCCTTAAAAAAAATCTCCGGTCGCGGCGCGGTGTAGACCTTGTCGTAGTGCGAGGCCCCCGCCTTCGATTCTTCCATGCGAGCCACCTGGCTCCGCTTGTACGTCACGCCCGCCGCCCACACTTCCTGCTCGTCGATTGGCGCGAGGACCGTCACCAACCGCGCGTCGAGTGCCGGCGCGTTCTGATCGACGAGGAACTTTGTCATTCCAATCGGGTCGGGTGAGTTCAACACGTCCATCAAACTACGGACGTTCTCGACCTGCGTCAGGTCCAGCACTCGAAACCGCCCGTCGTCCTCGACGCGCGCCACTCGAACAGTGTTGTCAGCCAACTTGAGCTTCGCCAATCGCATGTTGTGTTCCTTCATTGATGACTCGCCTGCTGTGACAAGCAAGCAAATAACAGGGGCTGGTCAACATAGCCCCGGCTCATCACGGCAGGAAGTGAGATCGCAGCATCGACGCGCGGTAAGGCTACAAATTCGCGAGTCAACCACATCGCGTCCCGGCTCTACCAGTTGATCTCGACATTCGCGAAGCCGCCGTGGAAGAACAGGTTGCTGTCGGCGGCGACCGATCCTGCGCCGGTGACGACGTTCGAGGTCAGCATCTGCGTCGCGGCCGTCGCGGCTCCGTTAAACCACAGGGATTGATAGCCACCGCGCACGGACAGCCAACAGGTCAGACGCAGCGTGGCGGACAGGCCCACGTCACCGAGAAACGCAACCTGACTGCCGCTGTCGGCAAAGGATGGCCGGACTCCCGGAATGAGCGTCGTCACCGTTTGCTGCTCGACGAAGTTGTTCAAGACGGCGCACTTGGCCCAGCCCCCGAATTCTATGCGGCACGATCGGAAGAAGACGGTCTCTGCTCCACTTTGAAAGCCGTACGCGTTGTTCGAGACGCGAATGCGTTCCGTCATGCCGGTGTCGCAAATTTTGTGGAAGAGTTGCTCTTGTAAGTCGAAGTCGCGGACACCGCCGATGACCGTGAACCACGGAGACCATTCGCGCCACAGATTCAGTTCATCGCTGGACACGGAGGAGTTGAAGAAGTTGGTGACATCCATCGCGGGGAAGTCGATGGGTGGAGTGGTCAGTAGTTGAGTCGCGACCCAGTGTCACCGTTTCCCCGCTGAAGCCGCTCACCTGAAAGAACGATTCTTGGAGGTCCAGATTGGAGCGGTTCAGGTTGCGCTAGGTCAGGGCCAATGCCTTGCTCAAATCGGGCCAGATGAGCCTTGTGTCCGCGAACCGACTCGCGGCAAATCCCCGCCGATGACGACGCACGCAACACGCCACGAGATCGTGTGAGTTCAGGCTTCAGCCTGAACTCACACAACCACCAGTCAACTCCCCCGGATAAATCGCCCCGTAGGAGGGACGCCTCGTCCGTCCGCGCCTGCAACCTCGGACGGACGAGGC
>JAYSQC010000154.1:0-1464 GCA_043721755.1 Schlesneria sp. | reverse complement strand
TAGGGTTTGTCAGTGGCTGGGGCTGTTGGGGTTGCGTTCGGTTTGTTAGACCGGCACTTCGTGGAAGTGGCTGGTTTTACAGGGCAAGGTGGCCGTGATCCGACTGATTCGTGATCCGCGACAAACACGGATGTTTGACCCGTTTGAGGGGGGCTGTCCGAGATGGCTCGGGAGCGCATTCTGGCCGGGTGGCAGGGTGTCTTTCGCGCAGTGGTGTGGGAGTTGTTACCGGTGAGGGAACTGGCCGAGCACTTCTCGCCGGACACGGGATGTCCCACCCAAGAGTTGCCTTCGATGGCCGGGCTGGTGTTCCTGTCCGACTTCTTCGACGGGAACGCGATCGACGCGGCCGACGCCGACATGATGCGGGCCGACGTGCAGTTCGCGCTGAACATCGAGCCGGGGGCGGAATGTTCCGACCGGACGGTTTGCTTTGCGGAAAGACAGGTGAGCGTGAGCGCCAGCTGTTCGCCGCCGCCAAGGACGCGGCGGCGCGGGCGCGCTCGCCGCCGCCAGTCGCCGAGGACCTGCTGTGGCTCGTCGAGCGTTTCGCCGATCGCACCGGGATCAACGGTCGCACGTCGTACACGTCGTTGGTGAAAATCTTTCCGCAGCAGTGCGCGGTCATCGAGGGCCGCGTGGTCGTCCTCGCGCAGACCGGCGGCGACGTGATTCAGAACCCGTCGGACCTCGACGCGACCGACGACGGGCACAAACCCGGATGATTCACCACGAAAGACCCGGCGCGGGAGACCCGCAACCCAAGGCCGCGAGAACCGGAATGGCAAAATGATAAAGCACAGAATGAGGGAAGAGGCCCGCCAGCAGACCGACCGCCCGGCTGGATGATTCTGTGCTTCCTCATTTTGCCGAATCTGGTCTGCTGAAACTCTGCACGCCCGGCCAAGAAACAAAACGTGAGTAGTTCTGCTGTCCGGTTCATCCACATGTAGGGTGGGCTGTGCCCACCGAAACACATTGGGTTGTGGTGGGCACAGCCCACCCTACGGAAAGTCGGACAGTAGAAGTAGTACGAAAGACTCGAACGGAGAGACGAGAGTTCTGATCCCCAGTGACGGGTGCAGTCGTTCCTTGGTAGTCACACCAATGAGGCATCGGACAAAGGAGTCATTGGAGTCGCTCGTTCTGGTTCCCTCCCTTCGGCGGGGAGGGTTAGGGAGGGTGGCGAGTCAACTCGACGATCCTCCCCCCTCCCCGCCGAGGGGAGGGAGTCTGAAAGCCGCGCGATCCTGTTCTCGATGACCACCCAGGAACGACGGCACCCCCCAGTGACCGCACTGGCACGACACGCGCTGTCTGGAGCGGCTCTGATCGCAACTCTCTTCACTTTCGAGTCTTTCGTGGTTCCTCCTGAATCATCCGGGCCAATAGTGGCCTCCAGAATCGCCTCGGTCTCGGCTGGCTCAACGTCCGCGGTCGCGGTGCCGTCTTCCGAACCCTGCT
>JAYSQC010000153.1:0-2706 GCA_043721755.1 Schlesneria sp. | reverse complement strand
CAGCCTGTTGAAAAACGTAGGATGGACGCCCTCGTCCGTCCGTTTTCAACTCGAAATCACTCGGACGAGGGCGTCCAAGTTACGTTCTTCAACAGGCTGCTATGTTGCTCGCAGGAATAGTGTCGCCCCTTCAGGGCTTGAGATTCACGGTCAACGGCCAACCCAGGGCGTTGCCCTGGGCTGGCATAGCGTCGCCCCTTTGGGGCTGAAAACCCGAAAAGCGCAACTTCAAAACGCGCCAGCGAGGGATTCACCCTCATCGAATGCCCAGCCCTCGCTTGCGCGTCGGGCTAGTTGTTCGAGGCACAAACAGGTTTTGAAATGCCCTCTACGGGACGGCAATGTACGAGCCGTATGCCAACAGTTGAGTGTTGGGATACGTGGCTGTCCTTCCTTTCGAGCCTGGTACCCAGAGCGAGGGAAAGCCCGAGGTGAAGGTCGTCTGCGTGATATTCGAGGTCGTCACGTTGTTGGGGGCGGCGAAATAGACGTACTGATCATTGTTGCTGAGGGAGACCGCCAGCCAATAGGTGCCGGGGTTGAGTACGACGGCAGGGATGGGGCCTGTGATCCAGGTCGTGCTGCCCGTCCCCGCGAGCAAACCCGTTTGCGCGAGACGAGTCTGCGGTTTGCCGCCCAGGTCAGAGTAGATTGCCAGCCGAATGGGGAGACCGTTGGATTTGACGTAGGCCGACAGTTCCAACATCTCACCCTTCTCGACGAGCGTGATGGGGGAGGCGACCATCTCCGCACTCATGAAGTAGAAATAACCCTTCAGGCCCGAAGTCGTTGTCGGACCGACAGTGACCAGCGAAGGATTGCCATCGGAACCGTTCCCTGCCGCCCACATCAGTGAGACTTTCACCAAGTTCTGTCCGTCGGCCGTCAGGCTGTTGATATCGAACGATGGCGTGGCCCACGGTAACTGCACGCGCCGCGCGGGAACGGCGACACTCGCCACGGACAGCCGTCCGGCGGCGATCGTCGCGAAGTTCACCTTGTTGTCCGACGTGTTCAAACCGAGGATCGACATCGAACTGGCTTTAGGGCTGGGGAACGATTGCAGTGTGGTCGAGCTGTTGAGGATCGAGACCTGTTGCAGCGCGGTGTATCCCTGCGTGATGTAGTGGTTCGTCGCTCCGATCTTGAGGGCGGTTCCCGTGGTGGTGCCGCTCCCCATGCAGAAGCCCTGTGATTCGGTCAGGGCGGGGTTCTCGTTGACGATCCCCAGCGTGACCGATTTCAACCGGCTTTCCGCACTCGATGTCCCCGGCTCGCTCGATACGAAGATCACGTCGTTCTTGGCGTAAGCGGCGGTGAAGTCGGCCGCCGGTTGCGAAGCCGAAATGGTCGTCACACTGAAGCCCCACGACTGGAACAGCGAAACCTTGGGGTTCTCAGTGGCCATCATCCCCACGGTGCCGGGTTGATTGTTGAGTGCCTGCAAGAAGGTGGGGGGCGTGTAGGTGCCGCCCGACACGAACAGCAGCCGTCCCGATGTCGGCAGAGCTTCATCCGGAACGACGGGAGCCGTGATTGATTTCGTGCGGTAGCTCAATTGGAACTGCTGCACGTTGGTGGCGAGGTTCTGCACGGTGCCGCCGTTCATCTGCAATGTCAGCGGGGAACCTGCTCCGGCCCACGCATAACGCAGTTTCTCCGGCCGTCCGTCACCGGTGCGATCGGGAACGGTGAACGTGACCGCCGACGCCGTCCGTTCGGTGAAGCCGGTCGCGCGCTGCAGATCGGCCAGAAAATCGCGTTGCACGTCGGTCGAGATGGCCCTCGCACCGGAACCGGTGTCGGCCAACGACAACGAGCGGGTCGAAACGGCGACGGCGGAAGCCATGCCGCCCAGCAACATCACCGAGGCCGCCAGTCCGATGACGAGTTCGATCAGCGAGTAGCCGCCGCGTCGCGCGGTCTCGTCGTTTAACCGCGTGGGCAACGCCCCGCGTGTCGAGCGACGCTGGAATGTCTGTTTTCTCATCACCGCGCGGGGCGTTGCCCACGCGGTGAAACGACGAGCCACGGCTTGCCTTCCAGCGTTTCGATTCATGATCGCCGTGCCTTTCCCGTCACCAGGTCGATCGTGACCGTCTTCGTCTGGTTGCCGCTGGTGATCGTGATCGTTCCCGACGTGAGGGCGACCAGCGGCGAGCCGGCCTGTGGAACGCCGCTCGCCGTGTAGGACAGTGTTGTGCCGCCATTCAGACTGGCGCTGAGGGCCACCGAGTAGCCGATCGTGTTCAGGTTCACCGCGTAGGCTTGTCCCGAGTTGTTGATCTGCGCCACACCCGTCGTCGTGTAGGACGGGGGACTGGCCGTGAACGTCAGGCTGCACGGGGCGCTGGTGTAGCGCGCGTGACCCTGAACGTAGTTGATGTCGGCCTCCACCCGCCGCGCCGCCGCATCAACCTGATAGCGCAACACGGTGGCCGAAAGCTTCGGCGTGGCCGTCGCGGTGACGATCCCCAGAATCAGCAACGTCAGCGTCAGATCGACCAATGTGAACCCGCGCCGACTCCGCGCCGCTGCGCCACGCACAGCAGAAAATGACCGTCGGTGCTGTTGGTGAAGGTTCATGGATTGGCTCGGTGGGAATTGCCCTAGTGGTCGAACAACTTTGTCTTGAGGGGTTCATCACTAGCCCGACGCGCAAGCGAGGGCTTCACTTTCGACAACGGTTTGCCCTCGCTTGCGCGT
>JAYSQC010000152.1:0-7743 GCA_043721755.1 Schlesneria sp. | reverse complement strand
AATAAGCAAGCGGGTGCTGAGCGTCAATTCAAGGCCCGGATCCGACAGTTACAGCAGAGAATTGCTGAAGCCGAAGAGTCGGGCAAAGAAAAACAGGTTGCAGCTTTCGGCGACCAACTCAGGAAACTGAGAAAGGACGCGAACAGCCAGGGTGCATTGGCACCTGAAGACGATGACGAATCATCGGTGGCCGCTGTTGAATCCGACGCCACAGCGATTTCAGTGCCGCCCGTCCCGACGTGGAACGTGACGGAAGTGATCGACGATGCATTGTTCGGTCTGTTCACCGGACTGGCTGCGCGAGGTCTGCTGGATTCGACGATTGTCTATGTGACTGGCGAATTTGGACGTACGCCGAAGATCAACACCGAACGCGTGGGACGCGACCATTATCCTCGCAACATGTTTATGCTGCTGGGCGGTGGAGGTGTCAAAGGCGGACAGGTTCTTGGGGAGAGTGATGAAACGGCCAGCATGCCGAAAGGCGACGGGTTCTCTCCGGATGACGTCGCCGCAAGTTTTTACCACGCTCTGGGAATCGATCACAAACAGGAATATTACACGACGACCGGTCGTCCGGTGATGATTGTCCGCGACGGCCATGTGATTCCGGAACTGTTCACGTAGCTCGCTCTCCCGAGAATCAACCTCGATTGCAATCTCACCCAAATCCGCGACCGCACCCCTTCAAACGAGACTTCCTGCTTTTTGCAGGACGTCTCGTTCTGTTTTTGGTACACTGCGCTGCCATTGGTCGCCAATCAGAATTGTACGGTACAGGTGAAGTGATGATCATACAAAAAGATTACAAATTTTACGCCGCTCATCGCAATGAGACACTGAAAGACAAGTGCAGCAATCTGCACGGACACCGTTATGGTCTGCGTTGCTTTTTTGAAGTTGAACGCGATGGAGATATCAGTACGCTGTTCGGTGCGTTCGATGAAAAAGTCGAACCGTGGTTGAAGGAGTATTACGACCACGGCATGCTCATCAATATTAACGACCCACTGTACGACTCGTTGAAGGATCATTGCCGGCGCACGGGCGAGAATTTCAAGATGAAGCTGTTCAATGGCCCTACGAGCGTTGAAAACCTCGCATGGATGCTGTTTACGGAAATCACCGAAATGGGATTCCGTCTGTCTCACGTCGAAGTACGCGAAACTGACACTTCGGTCATCTCCTACACACGCGAAGACTGGATTCGGGATAACCGTTACTTTGCTTCCGTCCGCAGCCCGGCAGTCGCGATGCCTTCTGCATCCGCCGCCTCCCGTCATTTATGATTTCTGGCGTTTTCTCTGCCAGCCACAATCGATAGTTGCCCGTTGTTCGGAGGCGGCGTACACTCTTCAGCCGCCAGCTTGTCGGATGATCCTGTGATTGCCCCGGAGATGTTTCCGCGATCGAACTGCACGGGACCGCCAGACAATCAATGTGATTTTGTCATGGTGGCCTTACGGCCAGCGGCTTCCTCGAAAGACTTTGGATATGAAACACGTACTGTCTGCTCTGGTCGTGAATCAACCTGGCGTGCTGGCACACATTTCCGGCATGTTGGCATCTCGCGCATACAACATTGACAGCCTTGCCGTTGGTGCGACTGAAAATCCGGATTTTTCCCGTATCACTTTTGTTGTGAACGGTGACGAGAAAACACTGGATCAGGTCCGAAAGCAGCTGGGCAAGATTATTACAGTGGTCAAGGTTCAGGATTTTTCAGGTCGCGATTTTGTCGAACGCGATCTGATGCTGATCAAAGTCAGCACGGAGAACGGTCGCCGCGGTGAAATTCGCGAATTGGTCGATATCTTCCGTGGCCGCATTGTCGATGTCGGTGCGTCGCATGTGATGATCGAAATCTCCGGTCGCGAGAATAAGATCGAAGCCTTCATCGAACGTATGCGGGAATTCGGAATTCTGGAAATGGTCCGCACCGGTCGCATCGCGATGCTGCGACATCGCACGATTACCGAGGATTCCGTTGCTGATGAACTCAGCGAGACCGCCTCTGCGCCGGTAGCGTAGTGTGCACTGCAGCGCGTAAAATCGACCGAACACGACAGAGGCCGGTCTCATTGCAGCGTAATGTGACAGGCCTCTTTGTTTACTCAGCAGTTATAGCGCAAGCGGTTGGCATTGGATTGTTTAACCGCGTGCCCAGCGGGCCGCGCGAGCAGCGAGCAGCGTCCTGCGGGATGGTCTCCCACGCACGGGGCGTTGCCCACGCGGTTAAACGAATCACCCTCGCAATTCAAAGTGGTTCGACCTCCCACCAATCCTCCCCGCACCGTCCCAAAGGAATCCGCATGTCACTGTTCGGTCGCTGTGTTTTGTTGGCCTGTCTGTTCGTCTCACCGCTCGTTCGCGCTGAAGAGCCGTCCCGCCGGGATCTCTTGAAGCAGTCGAAGCGGATCGTGTTCTTGGGCGACAGCATCACGTTCGCAGGTCGGTACGTGGCGTGCGTCGATGCGTGGATCGAGTCGCAGCGGTTCGATCACAAGCCGCTCGTGATCGACGCGGGCTTGCCCAGCGAAACAGTGTCGGGACTGAGCGAAGACGGTCACGCGGGCGGTGCCTTTCCGCGTCCCGATCTGGCCGAGCGATTGGACCGCGTGTTGGCCCTGACCAAGCCCGATCTGGTCGTCGCCTGTTACGGCATCAATTGCGGAATCTACTTGCCGTTCGATGCGGGCCGGTTCGGGAAGTACCAGCAGGGGGTCACCAACTTGAAGGCTCGCGTCGAGAAGGCGGGAGCCAAATTCATCCTCGTCACGCCGCCATTCTATGACGACATGAGGTCGCCGAAGAACTTCACGTACAACGAAGTCATGGACAAGTACGCCGAATGGCTGGTCTCGAAACGAGCCGACGGCTGGATGGTGGCCGACGCGCACTCCGCAATGACGCAAGAAGTCCGCCAACGGCGCGAGGCCGACCCCCAGTTCACCTTCCAACCGGACGGCGTTCATCCGAACGACGAAGGTCACTGGTGCGTGGCTCAACAGCTCATTCGCTGGTTCGGAGACGAGGCGGCCGCATCGGCTACCACGCCGCAAGCGATGCTCGCGTTGAAGCAGGTGCCGGAATCCGTCTTCCCACTCGTCAATCAGCGCGTCGCCGTACTGCGCGATGCCAACGTGGCGACTGCCGGACACAAACGACCGGGCGTCGGCGTGGGCTTACCGCTCCCCGAAGCCGAAGCAAGAGCGAAGGAACTGTCGGCGAAGATCGACGCCCTAGTCCGCCCGCCGCGACAGTGATGGAACCCCCGCCGTCTTGCCGAGCCATTCGGTGAACTGCACTTCGATCTCGCGCGAGTGGGTGGCGGCGAAGAGTTCGCAAAGGGACTCGATGCCTGTTGGATCGGTCTCAGCCCGTGAGCGGCACTTGCGATAGTACGGTTCGAGCAACCGTTTCTGTTGGAGGAACAGACAGAAGTAGCGTGCGTGGGCGTAGTCGGTCGCGGCGCGATCCGACGCCGCGAATCGCTTGCTGGCGAGATCGCTGACGGATCGCAGTGGCTCCCGCTGACACGCTTCACGCAACGCGGTCCCACGCCAATTGTCGAGGCCCACCAGTCGCAAGCCATCGGCCGAGAACTCGCACTCCTCGTGGAGCGACGCCAGTCCTTCGTCGAGCCATTCGGGGAGCGTTGGAAAATCGGCGTGGGCGAGTGCGTGAGTCAACTCGTGGGCGAGCGTCCCGTCACCCGTCGCCACATTCACGACGAGACGATGTTCGGTACGCGAGTAGATGCCGGAGTACTCGCTCCGTTCGCGGGCCTCGAGTCGCTGGTTGCACTCGCGGTAGCTGGCGTCGGTCGAACAGAGCAAGACCGTGATCGGCCACGTCGGCGCGTGATCAAAGTATTGAATGCTCAACGCACGCACCGTCGGCAGGACCGTCTCACGATAGGTTGCTTCGAGCGAATCCGCGCCGCAGTCGCCCCCCAGCACGAACGGTTCATGAACGACGACATTCCAGCCAGTGGGCAATCGCTGACCAAGACTGTTCGCCACAGCGCGGCAAGCATCCACTTGAAGCGACGGTTTGATGGTCGCCTCCATGGGCAAGCGGCCTTCACCACGCATTCGCGGTGTCGCGCGTGGCAACGAATTGGGAGCGGCCACCGCATAGCACAAGGCCACGAGTGCGACGCTGCCAATCGCCACAAATTGCCCATGCGTTAGAGTCACCACGGCGGTCTCGACTGAGAGGCTCGTTGCGGATCGAGCGGCTTCGATCCCTCTCAACTTTAGCTCACGAATGAGCCATCATCCTAAGCAAAAAGTCAGTGACAACATCCAATTCCCGTCATTGTTGGTGTGTCGGCCAACTGGTACGATCCCCCGCTTTTGTTGGCTTTTTCGGCAGGGATTCCCTCCGTCGCACGGCCGTCACAACCCCGCAGCCGAAGCGGACACTAACCCGAAGCGTAAGCGAGGACGCCGCTCACATCCTCGCTTACGCTTCGGGTTAGTGTGAAATAGCCATCCTTAATCCATGCGGGGTATCAACCCCGCAGCCACTTGCCCCTCAAGTGGTTCACTCTTGTAGGTTTTCTCGGATGGAATCGACGCTCTACCGCCACCTCGGTGCGCATTTGGACACCCAAGACGGCGTCGCCGGAACCAAGTTTTCGGTCTGGGCACCCAACGCCAGCGAGGTCTCGGTCCTGTGCGACATGAACTCGTGGATGCACGGTCGCCACCCGCTCAACTCCAGCGACAACGGGGTCTGGTGGGGCTTCGTTCCGGGACTCAAGCAGGGTGACGCCTATAAGTTTGCGCTGCGAACGCGCGACGGCCACCTGCTTCAAAAAATCGATCCGTACGCCTTCGCGACGGAAGTTCCCCCGAAGAGCGCGTCGATCATCTGCGACTTGAACGGTCATACGTGGCGCGACCGTGCATGGATCGACCAGCGCGAGACGCAGAACTGGTATGAGCAACCCGTCTCGATTTACGAGGTCCACCTCGGTTCGTGGAAGCGACCGCAGGATGGCCGGCAGTTTTTCAACTACCGCGAGCTGGCTCCGCTGTTGATCGACTATGTGCAAGAACTCGGTTACACGCACATCGAGTTGATGCCGATCAACGAGTTTCCCTTCGATGGCTCGTGGGGCTATCAGGCGACGGGCTACTTTGCTCCGACCAGCCGCTTCGGATCGCCGCACGACTTCATGGAGTTCGTCGATCTATTTCATGAGGCCGGGATCGGCGTGATCGTCGATTGGGTTCCCGCCCACTTTCCGACCGATGGCCATTCTCTCGGTTCGTTCGACGGGACGTGTCTCTACGAACACTCCGACCCTCGCAAAGGATTTCACCCCGATTGGGGCACGCTGATCTTCAACTACGGCCGCGATGAAGTCCGCGACTTTCTGTTGTCGAGCGCCCGGTTCTGGCTTGATGTCTATCACATCGACGGACTGCGCGTGGATGCCGTTGCGTCGATGCTGTACCTCGACTATTCGCGCAAGCACGGTGAGTGGGTGCCGAATATGTTCGGTGGCCGTGAGAACCTCGAGGCGATCCAGTTCCTCAAGGACATGAACACGCTGCTGTATCAAGACTATCCCGGCGTGCTGACGATTGCCGAGGAATCGACTTCGTGGGGCGGCGTCTCGCGACCGGTCTACACCGGAGGACTCGGCTTCGGCATGAAGTGGGACATGGGTTGGATGAACGACACGCTGCGCTACATGCGCCGCGATCCCCTGCACCGCCAGCATCATCAGAACGAACTGTCGTTTCGGATGGTCTACGCCTTCACCGAGAATTTCCTGCTCCCGTTGTCTCACGATGAAGTCGTCCACGGCAAGCAGTCGCTCCTCTCACAGATGCCCGGCGATCCGTGGCAAAAGTTCGCCAACCTGCGGTTGCTTTACGGCTATCAGTACACGCAACCCGGTAAGAAGTTGCTGTTCATGGGGGGCGAGATCGCGCAGTGGACGGAGTGGAATCACAACGTCCAGCTCGACTGGCCATTGATCGGGCAGCCACTGCATGACGGGGTTCGGCACTTGGTCCGCGACTTGAACCGCGTTTATCGGAGCGAACCGGCTCTGCATCAATGCGATAACTCGTGCGAAGGCTTTCGCTGGATCTCGGCCGACGATTGGCAGAACAGCGTCTACAGCTACGTCCGCCAAGCACGCGATCCCGGTGACTTCGTGATCGTCGTGTTGAACCTCACGCCCGTTCCCCGATGCGACTACAAGGTCGGTGTCCCCGCAGCCGGGTTCTATACCGAGCTGCTCAACACCGATGCCACGGTGTACGGCGGCTCGGGGCAGGGGAATGCCGGTGGCGTCTACAGCCAGACGGGAGTCTGCCACGGACAGAACCAGCACATCTCACTGTCACTGCCGCCGCTGGGCATGTTGGTGCTGAAGCCGGTCACCGGCGCGAAACTCAAGGCGTAGCACAAGCGGCTCGCCTAGGCTTTCGACCCGCAGTGTTTTACTTCGCGCGGTCAGGATTGACTCGTTTAACCGCGTGGGCAACGCCCCGCGCGTCGTGCGGCGAGACGCGATTCCACATCGCTGGACGCGCGGGGCGTTGCCCACGCGGTTAAACGACGCTGCGTCAATCTCGGCCGCGCGAGGTCGAGCAGGCGCGCCGCCCGCTCGACGCTTCACTCACTCGGTGAAGCAGGCTGAGGTTCAGACCGGTCTGGTTTGCGAACCCGCTTCTCATCGGGAATGAGTCGGTCGAGGATGCCGTTCACAAACCCGACAGAGTTCGCACCACCGAAGCTCTTCGCCAGTTCGAGGGCCTCGTCGATGACGATACCGGCGGGAGTGTCCGTGTGGATCAACTCGTAAGCACCGAGTCGAATGGCGTTGCGATCCGTGGCGGGCATCCGGTTGACAGCCCAATTGGCGGCGACGACAGTGATGCGTTGATCGAGAGTGGCGCGGTTCTCGGTCACACCCGCGAAGAGGTCCCAAGCGAAACGGTTGAGTGATTCGTCGGGCAATGCCTCGCGAATCTGCTCCCGAATCGAACCGAGAGTCGCATCGGGATTCAAATCCCGTTGATACAGCATCTGGATGACGACTTCACGAGCTTGATGACGACGACCGGCCATACGAAGAAAACCTCGATCCAAAACGAACCCGTGTCTGCGCGGGGTGAGAAACACTCTTGAAAGCGGGCGACATTCACGAATCAGAGTCCGTGCGCCTGCATCGTTCGCAGCAAGTTGGCCATCTCGATGGCGGCGAGTGCCGCTTCGACACCCTTGTTACCTGCTTTGCCTCCCGCACGATCGAGCGCCTGTTCCATCGTCGGACAGGTCAGGACGCCGAACGTGACCGGGACATCGGTCGAAAGTGACGCTTGCAGGATTCCACCCGCCATCTGGTGGTTGATGTATTCGTGGTGAGTCGTCTCTCCCTGAATCACCGCTCCCAGGCAGATGACCATCGTGAACTGACCGCTGCGAGCCAGTCGCTGCGCTGCCAATGGCAACTCGAACGCGCCGGGAACTCGCACCACGGTGATGCGATCATCGGCCAGCCCGTGACGATGCAGCGTATCGACCGCTCCCGCGAGGAGTCGCTCCGTCACGAGATCATTGAATCGCGAGACAACAACCGCCGCCCGGTCATCGCCCACGATCAGAGAACCTTCCAACACGGCTTTCGGCATTCGATCCGCCTCTTCCTCTTTCAACTTTCGATTCCCTCTCGAAGTCCGGCTATACCTCACGCGGCACAAAGGGCGAGGT
>JAYSQC010000151.1:0-1116 GCA_043721755.1 Schlesneria sp. | reverse complement strand
GATCGGCACCAAAAACAAACGCTTCAAGGCCGCGCTCAATCCCGATGACATCCTCAACGTCCTCCAAGACCTTCAACTTTGATGCGTACCGCCTGCCGTATCGGGACTGTCCGGTCTGGTTCTGCCGTCAAAAGTGATCTTCAGTAATTTGTATTGCTTCAGGGATGAAGTTGGACGCCGTGGCCTCGTCGCACCCGGTGAAGCAGTAAGAATGAAATGCGTCGGATTCTCAAAACAACACCGGATACCGGCGGCGAGTGGGCTGAGTAGCCCGACTCGGGCCGCTTTTGAACTTGATGCGTGCTACTGCCCTGAAGTCAACCAGAAGCAGCGACACCTGCCGTTGCGACAGCTTTTCGCTCGTGTGCCGAATCGACCGCCAACTGGTGGTGGCCGGAGACCCAAAGCCGTTGCCGCCCTCCACGTTCTTCGACAGCATGGTCAACAACGACGATTCCAATGACGCCAACGACCCCGGTGACTTTGGGCATGGGGCAACTCAAGGGGGAAGTTCTCAACATGCCCCCTCACACTCTCCCCCGCACCGGGCAGCACGCCCGACGCGAACACTCTAACGGGAAACGGGGACATCGAGTCCGATCAAGCCAACTTGGTTTGGACCGCCGCGACCACCCCGAATCTCGATGACCATCAGGTGCGCATGTCGCCCGGCGCGACCTACGATGCCGACACAACCACGGTCGTCGCCACCGTCCCGTCGGACATGCTGAGCCTCAGCACGGCAACGGAACTCGACAATCCCGGCGATGTCGGCGATGTCGGCGATGTCGCCTCGTTCAAGGTTTTCGTGAGACTCACCACCGGCAACGAAGCGGGAAGTAACACCGTCACGATCACGCGGCCATGAGATTTCTAAGTATCAGCGGGCTGGCTGGGATCAAGCGTTACACTTGCGCCGTTCCAGCGTCTCACTGCATCCGATTGTCGGCCACAAGCGTGACCAATGAGGAAGCCCTCGACTTGGCAAATCCCGAACATCGCTGCCGAGGCATGAGTCGAGTTCGGCGTGGCGCATAAAAAAAGCGGCTTGCATTTCTGCAAGCCGCCAAAAACCCGGCAACAACCTACTTTCGCGCTGTTTTGCACTATCATCGG
>JAYSQC010000150.1:0-6007 GCA_043721755.1 Schlesneria sp. | reverse complement strand
CTGACGTTCTGGGGAACACCGCAAGCAAGTCGGACGTTTCAGCGAAGGGTGTCCCAAATTGATCCGCCAGCAACATTTGACGTGCCACTTCAGAGTCCTCGGAGAAGCAGTGCCGAGGGAGTGTCAACGCCCGATCACACGGCTTCTCCGAGGACTCCGAAGCAGTGGCACGCCTCAACTTCAAAAACGGCCCGAGCCGGGCCACCCTGCCTGCCATCGACACAGGATATCAACCGCCATGCGAGCCAGGTAAGTGCGTTGTGGAAAGATCGTCCACGGGGTGTCGCGGAGCGACTTTCTTGGGAATCGTGAAACGTGCGGCGCGACGCGGCGTTCCAAACGGCTGCGCCCAAAGTTCCGAATGGAAACTCAGGCGATTCCAGGGACATGCTGACCGCAAGCGGACTCATCATCCAGCACGGCTTGAGTCGGACGAGTCGATTCGGCACACGAGCGAAAAGCGGTCGCAACGGCAGGTGTCGCTTCTTCTTGTTGACTTCGGCGGGGTCATGGACCCGCGCACAACAGGGAGTTGTCATCCATCCAGTAACGGCAGGTGCCGAATGCGGATGCGACCTGATTGGACTGTCACCGCCGCGCCCTGCTCGATGTCGGAGGTGCATTGAGCGATGACCGCGAGCAGCAGCTCAGTGAGCGCCTCGCCGCGTAGTCCCTCGATCCGAATGCGGATGACGGACGGCGCGATCGCACCGGACATCGCGAGCAGGGCATGGAAGTCCGCGTCGAGTGTGACCACGGTGCGATTCGCCTCAAGGCCCGCTTGCAGGATGGCGGCGTCTTCGGCGGTGGAGAGTCCCAAGTCACCGACATGCACGGTGTCGATCCCGGCTGCGGTCAACAGGGCGGCCGCGCTGCGAGGCAATCCCTGATCAAGCAGCAGTTTCATGATTCCCCGCGAGTTCGACGACACGATCATCTAACGAGGCGGCCGCGTAGGCCAGTGCCTGCCGGAGGTCTTCCTCCTCCAACTCGGGAAACTCGCGCAGCAGTTCCGCGCGGTCGGGATAGAGGGCCACCAACTCCACCACGCGACGAACCGTGAGACGGAGGTCGCGCACACAAGGCTGGCCGGTCATGCGAGCGGGATTGCTGGTGATACGGTCCAGTTTCATCGGGTGTCTCACAGTTCAAGAACTCAAAACCAAGCCTAGTTCAACTCGCGGTGGGTTTGGATCGCAGGTGTCTTCTCTTGTCCCCTCTCCCCCGTCTTCGGGGGAGAGGGTTAGGGTGAGGGGGTCTTCTGAGAGGCAGTCACCTTGGTTGAACCAATCCCAAAACCATTGCACGCCATCGGATACCGCTCAAGATATCCGCGGCCACGGACGCCAGCAACGCGAACATAAAAAGCCAACACGCATCATTCCTCCACCAATCCGTCAAACGTCGCTTTGAAATCCTCTTCCGTCAGCACCGTATCGAACAGTCCTACCTCCGTCCGCTTGTGCCGGCTCACGCCCATGTACCGCAGGCTCGCATCCTCATATCGACGGAACTTCCACACCGCATCGTTCATCAACGCGCTGTTGAACACGCCCAGGCTCACCAGCCGCTCGAAGTCTGCTGTCGTCAGCCCTGTGACGCGCTTGAACAGCTTCGGCTCCAGCTTGGTGATGACGTCCTTCAACCGCTGCTCGCGGAAGTCGGTCAGATACATGAACACCGGCACGCGCGCCGCGAACTTGATCAGCTTCTCCTGCACTTGCTTGCGCAGGCTCTTGCGCTCCTTCTCGGCTTCGGTCAGTTCCTTCTTCTCCTTGGCGCTCGGCTCTTCACCCTCGCCGGCCTTTCGTTTCGCGTCCTTGATCTGCTCAGACCGGTTGATGATCGTTTCCAGATCGGCGTTGAGGTTGCGAAAACCTTCGAGCGCTTCGAGCGCCGCCATCACACCCGCAGGCGTGCCGCCATAGACGACGACATCTGTCTTTTGAACCGGCAGTGGCTCTGCGGCATGAAGGGAAGAGGCGATCGCGAAGGCTGCGATGAGGATCAATGTCTTTGTCATGGGTTGGCGATCAATGGGGTTGGCGTGGCTATTCACAAACAGGGCTTTGCAAAGGTGTCGGGGACTCGTTGATGGTGATCTTCATTTTGTTCTCTGATTGATCGACGGTGGCGGTGCGAAAGGCGGCATGAGGGGTGTTCGATCGACTCACGCATCTTCAAAGAGCAGCTTCTGTGGCGGGGGACGGCGACGGATTGGCTCGCTGGGGGCGAGCGTGTGGATGTCATCGTCGAGGTGGCGTGCGATGGACTCGAAGTCATCAGGGGCGCGGAGCAAGGTGAGCAGTTGGCCGAGCAACACGATGCGGCGGTCGTTGAGTGACAGAGTAAAACCTTCCGCGTACAGACGCAGGAGTTTCTTCCTTGCGGAAGCCAGTGCGTCCGACTCTGTGGGGCATGGGACGTGAGCAGCCGCATCACGTTTGCGGCAGACGAGGATGATGTCGAACTGGATTGGTTCTTTGGCCTGCGACTTGGGAGTCGCGACGGACATCTCGGCTTTCACCGGCTGCGAGTTCACGACGAGGAAGCCCGCTCCGAGAATCGCCTTTGCCAAGGACGCCCAGCCTTCGTGGCGCGAATGGTGATAGCTGAAGACCAGTAAGCCATCGCCGCGCAGCACGCGATGGCATTCGCGGAAGACGGCTTGCAGCTTCTCGGCGAACTTGTCGGCGTCGGCGTCTTGGACCTCGGAGAGATGGCGTGTCGTCGAGCCGGAGGAGAGCCTCGTCCGGTTCCCGATCTGCTGCCACGCGAAGAAGAAGTCGGCCAACTCTGAGTAATGGACGTTGTCGAAGAATGGTGGGTCGGTCACGACAAGGTCGATGCTCTGATCGGCCAAGCCGGTGATCGAAGAGTCGCCGCACGACAAGTAGATGCCGCGCGGGGCCAAGTCGGCGGAAGTCGGCCATTGCGGTTCGATCCGTCCCGTGAAGGCTGGCGAGCATGTGCGGGCCGCGCCGCTGTGGCCATTCACTTCGGATGGTTGTTTGCGGTACTGCACCGCTCGCAACAATCGCGAGGGGAAGAGCGTCGAGAACGAGCCGGAACTTTTCGGTGTGCCCCATACGTTCGCTTCGATCGGCGTTCGCTCCGGCTTAAGGATGTGGTGTGAGAACATGTGCCGCACCGCGCCGGTCCCTTCGCCTTTGTACGACGCAAAGAGGTTGTTGAACTCCAGCACGCCGGAGAACAACGTCAGCATCGCGCGGCGAGCCGACAGATCGTCGAGTTTCAGAATGGCACCGCGCAGCCAAGAGAGCGCGAGCAACTGTCGGTCATTGAAGAAGTCTCGCCACGACGTGAAGCCATAGCCCATCGCTTGCCGTGTGTTGTGGCCGTACTCCAACGCGAGGTCGGGCAGCGCGAGTTCACCTGCCTCAAGTGCGCGACGCAATTCGATTGAACATTGCTGATACGCCGCGAGGTCGTCCGCCGTCGCACGCAGATATTCCTTGCGGCCGTCGCTCGTCAGGATCAGCTTGCCATACAGCCGAAACGCGGGCCGAGTCTTTTGTTGGGCGATCACGTCGAGGATCTTGAAGTCGCCGTTGCAGCTTCCGCAGTGTCCCTTCGTGCCGCGCGCGGTTCCCGTGCTCGGATCGAACTGATGTCCGCACTCCGCGCAGTTCGCAGCGTCGTCACCATGCAGGCCGGGGGCGATGTCGCCGCAGTTCGGGCAATAGACTTGGACCTCAGGCTTGCGATCCGGGTAAGCGTTGCGGGCGATGACGTAAGACGGAAACAGATCGACGGCCCGCGAACAGTCGGGGCAAGTGGCCTGCATGACCCAGAACGAATACAGCACGTCGCACGGCCGACCGCGTTTGTCGATCGAACGGTAGAGCAGTCGAATCTTCGGAGCGATGCCGGTTTCGAGCTGTGCGAACGCGGCTTGCAACTCGCGCTCGCACAACGGCCCCAGCGCCGTCGTGACCGCTTCGACGGCGACCGGATTGATGTCGCGACCGAGCGCGGTGAAACCCAGCTTATGAGCCTCGCCGATCGTCGTCCCCGACCCCATGAAGGGATCGAACACGGACAGCCCCACGAAGGCGTGCGAGCGATAGAACTCGGTTGCCAAGCTCGCGGATGTCGGCAAATGGCTTCCCAACAAAATGCCGCGAAACACCGACCCCAAGCGCTTCGCCCACCACTTGTGGACGTGATAGATCGGGCGATGAATCTCTTTCCGCCAGCTCTCTCGCTCTGCAAGGTGAGAGAGGAACTCGAACGGAAAATCATCGGACTCGATCAACCGTGCTTCAGTGGCCGTTGTCATCGTCGGCCTCCTCTGCGGCCATTGCTTCTTGAGCAGCTCGCATCACAACGGGATCAGTCGGAGAACCCTTCAACCGCCACGCTTGAAACCGATGCTCGCGGCCTGCGTGCGGGTTCGGCACCTTCGTCGGTCGCAGTTCATTGGTTTGCAGGTCGAACGAGTACGCGATCACCAATTCGTCGGCTTCACGACGACACAACTCGCCAACGCACACGAACTCACGACCAAGCTTCACTCCCGCAGGCAAGATCAGCGTCTCTCGGTGAGCAACGCCGTCCACCAGCCGAAACGGAGTCGGCACGACGTACATCTTGCGATCTCGAATCATGAGGTCGCCGTAGCTGCCGAAGCCCTTCACGCTCTTGTTGTGATGGACGTAATCGTGATCCGCGTTTAAGAAGTCGCCGTGGCAGACGACGAGGTCGAGGACCGGATAGGCATCTCCATCCGGCTGTTTGGGATATCGCCCAAAGACGTAGTAGATCGCTCGACCGTTGTGCGATCCGGTCGGCACTTGGCTATTGCTGTCGAAGCTCGCGTCCCGCCCCGGATAGGCCAGCCCCTTCAGTTCGTAACCGTCAGTCGTGGCCACCATGCGGAAGTCGGGATAACTGTTTCGTCCGCCGATCTCGAAGTGCTGTCCCGCGTGTTCCAGACGAGCCTTGAACCAGTTCTGGAAGTGGAACTCCTTGTCCGTGCTGCTCACACGATGAATCAACTCGCCAACGCGAATCGCCTCCACGCACACCTTGAAAACATCCTGAGCAGGCATCGGTCTTGATTCCTTCAACGTCGATCCGGTCGTCAAGCTGAGGTGACAAAGCAGAGCAACTAACCGACACAATGAAAGCGGCAACTGTTGCGGCCCCTTGAAGGGTCGCATTCTAGCAAGATTCCTTTGCTGGCGAACTGCGTGAGAAAGCGCTCGTGAGCGACGCGTTTCATGTCGTCGTGACGACGAGACGATTGAGCGTGTCGATTTCACCTAGGGTGATCACCGATGGTCATGCAAGTCATGGCCGTGACTGCTCGGCAGCTTGAACGAAGTTATGGATGACGGTGCGAACATTGTCGCCGCCGCATTTGCCGTCCGCCTTCTTCGAGCAATAGACGCTCCGTCGGCTCAGCAAGGCTGTCAGCTCGCTGGTTGCCAGCCCAAAGACTTGCTTGGTGAGGATGTGGTTGATGCGCGCCTGCTCATCGGGCATCTGGTCTTTCAAGCCGTCGTTGAGTCGTCGGGCGATCTCGCGCAGGAAGACGCCGGACTTGCAGACGGGGTCGAGGAACGTCGTGTCGGGACGGCGGAACAACTCCTGCGGCAGAATGTCGAGCATCGCCGAAGCCAGCTTCGGCGGGGTGAAGACCTCGTCGGCGGACAGGTTCGCCAGGCAGGTGAGGATGTCGGGGTTATGGCCGTTCATGCGGAGCCTCCGCGTCAGGGACTTTCAGATAGTGACACGGCGGATAATCCGCGACAGGAATGGGCGAAAAGACATCCTCTCCCAGATCGCTGAACAGTGTCTTGTGGGTCTTGCTGGTGTAATGCGCAGCTTGGAGTAGGTGGTCGAACTTGAAGTCGCGGCGCTTCAGCATCGATCCGTTCACCGGCGACCACTCGGGGAAGACGATCGGCAATCCTGCTGACGTGCAGAGCGTCAGGGCGTCGCCCTGCACGATGTTTTTCGACAGGATATAGGCCACAGC
>JAYSQC010000149.1:0-1306 GCA_043721755.1 Schlesneria sp. | reverse complement strand
GATCGGCACCAAAAACAAACGCTTCAAGGCCGCGCTCAATCCCGATGACATCCTCAACGTCCTCCAAGACCTTCAACTTTGATGCGTACCGCCTGCCGTGGGAGCGAAGTTGGGGATGCCGATCTGGCCGGTGACGGCGGCAGAGATCCGGGCTGTGCGTCGTTCGTGCAGCAGCTTGATGGCTCGCAAAGTAGCAGGCACACTCCGTGTGCCGTCGCCGGCATTCCTTGAGAAGGCGACGGCACTTGGAAAGTGCCTGCTCCATTCGGTACATGCAGATCGGCCAGAAAGTGAGCGGACCACGCGATGGAGTTCGTCTTGCCGGAGCCTGCCGAATGTTGAATCAGGTACTTGCCAACCGATCCCTCCGTCAGCACAGCCGCTCTCCCGACCACCAAAACGGCGGTGCCCGAGCCGGGGCGACAAGGCGATGCGCTCGCGCAACCTCACACTTTTACGGCCCACAAAGAAAACAATCGCCGTCGCCAGGCCGAGGGGGTGGCCTGACGACGGCGGTCGCGGGTTGCCGTTCCCACGGCTTCGAGTTGGTCCGTGCAGACCGAAGTCTAATCACGGGTGCTTGTCGTCGATGTTGGATGAAAAGTGACGATCGATCCGCACGGAGTGTTCTTGTTGTGTTGTTCCGTGTTGCGTCTGGTGCGGGACCATCCCCTTCGCCTCCGTCGCGAAACCTCGTTGTGACACAAGGCTCGAACATCAGCCCGGCAACCTGCTCCCATTTCTCCCCGCAGGACGCGGTTCGATCCGGTACGTGTGTTATCGGGCCGCCCTTCAAGGCACTGCAACGGTTTCGTGCGATGTCTCGAAGCGAGGCTTTTGCTCGTTTCACCTGACAGACCCGGCAAGCCGGTTGTGCCGGGTTTCCGGTTCAACAGGTGGCCGGACAACTTTTCATCTCGCGCGGCTGAAGGGCATTTCAAAACTAGCCCGCCGCGCAAGCGAGGGCTTCACCATCATCGAAGGCCCAGCCCTCGCTTGCGCGTCGGGCTAGTTTTTTGAGGCAAAAACAGGTTTTGAAATGCCCTCTAAAGCCGACACTCACCCGCAGCGTAAGTGACGGCGGTTCCCTACGAGAAGACACCCGGTGCCCTTGCTTACGCCGCGGGTTGGTGTGGAAACTCCTCTGCGATAGCGATAAGGAGCGTGGTCACAGTAACTTCCCGAAGAAGAAGAGGTTCCTCCGAGGTTTTGGGGGGATCACAGTTTGGAGCAAAACAGAGGTCTGCCCGATTCTTCATCCTGAAGGGATGTCAGCCATTAGCCGGGGGTTGAGCGTCCGCGACAC
>JAYSQC010000148.1:0-12006 GCA_043721755.1 Schlesneria sp. | reverse complement strand
CACGATCCGTTGTTCGTTCCGGCCGTGGCTCGTCTCGGTCGTGACGAGGCGGCGGGCACCGCAGTCGGCGCAGTCGGTCGGCATCTGTGCGGCGACAGGAGCCACGACCCCCGCCTGCTTGACGTTGTGCAGTTTCATCTCCTCGCGCAGCAGCAACCGCCGCTCCTTCTCGGCCGCCTCATCCGACAGTTCCTGCCGCCGGGTTTGAATGGCGAAATATGTCTGCCCCAGTGCGACCATCTCCTGGCCTGGGTCGGCGTTCTGAATCACGAGGTAACTGGCGTAGCGAGACAGCAGCGTGAGAGGCACTTCGCGCTGTCCTCCCTTGCCGATCTCGATCATTTCGGTGACATCAACGAAATGGTCCTCGACCCGGTGCGCACGGTTGAAACAAGCCATCCGAGCCTTCTGCACGACCTGCTCGAAGTTGCGGTCATCGGAGTCCCCCCAGACCCGCGCACTCCCGATCTCGGCGAAGACGAACGCAGCGGATGAGGCCGTCGCGCGAGGGATCGCACCGTCTTCGTTCGTCGGGTGGGGTCGAGGCTTTGCGAGACCCACCCGCGAGGGCGAAATAGAGCGTCACCACCCAACACGACGAGCGTCAGACCGGCGCGCTACTCCCCTTTAAGAATCCCGTCTTGTGCCCTCTGGCTTGGACGGCCGACACCCCCACGTGTGTGGGGACAACCATCGGTGAGCGAGTCGCGCGATTGAACCTGCCCCGGTTCACCCCCACGTGTGTGGGGACAACTGGTGACTGAATCGAAAATGCCTTGTTTTCAGGCGGTTCACCCCCACGTGTGTGGGGACAACTCGGCCTTGTACTGCGCCGCCGCCTTTTCGCAGACGGTTCACCCCCACGTGTGTGGGGACAACGCTTCGTGGGCTTCCTTGTTGCCCATCGGGTACGGTTCACCCCCACGTGTGTGGGGACAACCTCCGGCAGGTCGGAGATTTCGCTACAGATCGGGCGGTTCACCCCCACGTGTGTGGGGACAACGGGACGGTCTACACTCCCCGCGTCGAGTACGTGCGGTTCACCCCCACGTGTGTGGGGACAACGGCCAGCGGGGCACGCGGGCGCGGCTGTGAATCGGTTCACCCCCACGTGTGTGGGGACAACCCACGACGGGTATGACGATTGGCGGCACGGCCAACGGTTCACCCCCACGTGTGTGGGGACAACGAGTGAATCGCCATGTTGGCGAGATAGCCCATCGCGGTTCACCCCCACGTGTGTGGGGACAACTCGACCGGCCTCGATTACACACGCCGCGAATTCCGGTTCACCCCCACGTGTGTGGGGACAACGGAATTACGAATTTGACTCCGCAGTCCTCGGCGGTTCACCCCCACGTGTGTGGGGACAACGCGGCCCGTTGCGCCGGGATTGTTTTCGCCTCACGGTTCACCCCCACGTGTGTGGGGACAACTCGTTCGATCCGGCGGCACGCGATGTCGAAATACGGTTCACCCCCACGTGTGTGGGGACAACGGCGGGGAGTTGGCGGGCTGGATATGACGTTTCCGGTTCACCCCCACGTGTGTGGGGACAACGCCGCTTTCGTGTTCCGTCTGGCATGATGTTCCCGGTTCACCCCCACGTGTGTGGGGACAACGAACTCCGATCCCAACCTGCTCGGGGATGACGATCGGTTCACCCCCACGTGTGTGGGGACAACGCACTCGGGACAAGCCGCCCAGAACCGATAACACGGTTCACCCCCACGTGTGTGGGGACAACGAGTTGGCACTGCTGCGGACCATGCAAAAACGACGGTTCACCCCCACGTGTGTGGGGACAACAAAAAGCAGCCGAAGAAGTAGCTCTCCGTCTTCGGTTCACCCCCACGTGTGTGGGGACAACACCTACGCCGACTTTGACGCCTTCGGGATTAGCGGTTCACCCCCACGTGTGTGGGGACAACGGAAACCTTTTGGAATTGCTGGTCACTGATGTCCGGTTCACCCCCACGTGTGTGGGGACAACGACTTCAACCAAGCGGTCGGGCGGCAGGGTTGCGGTTCACCCCCACGTGTGTGGGGACAACGTCGCCGAGCATGATTTCTGACTTCACGACCAGCGGTTCACCCCCACGTGTGTGGGGACAACGCACCGCCGAAGCGATTCTGCATCTCGTCGAGCGGTTCACCCCCACGTGTGTGGGGACAACGTCACAGCAGCGGCTCCAGTAACTGTGCTGGCGGTTCACCCCCACGTGTGTGGGGACAACTCAGCGCGAAGCCGCTCGCGTTGCGATGGCGGGCGGTTCACCCCCACGTGTGTGGGGACAACGATGAGTCCCCACTTGACGAGTGCCTCAACTTTCGGTTCACCCCCACGTGTGTGGGGACAACGCTGCTGCGTATGCCCTATCTCTTGCCCTACACGGTTCACCCCCACGTGTGTGGGGACAACGCGGCAATCACCATTTCAGCCCCCGCGTCGTCGGTTCACCCCCACGTGTGTGGGGACAACCCCCGCCGACGTTGCAGGTCGCGATGAGTCCCCACGGTTCACCCCCACGTGTGTGGGGACAACTGCCGTCACCGATGCGGCGGTGGCCAACCCCGCGGTTCACCCCCACGTGTGTGGGGACAACGTCGCGTAGTTTTTTCTCGAACTCCTTGCGGTCCGGTTCACCCCCACGTGTGTGGGGACAACGCTTTCTCGCACGATGCCGCCATGTCCTCCAGCGGTTCACCCCCACGTGTGTGGGGACAACGCAGCAGCAGCCCCTTTGCCTTTTCGTTGTTCAGCGGTTCACCCCCACGTGTGTGGGGACAACGCGAGGGCAGCGTGGTCTACCTGATTCTGATAGGCGGTTCACCCCCACGTGTGTGGGGACAACGCACAGACCGCGATTGACGACTCGCCAAACTGGCGGTTCACCCCCACGTGTGTGGGGACAACGCACGTCAGATGACAGCCGCTCCAGTAGGTCGCCCGGTTCACCCCCACGTGTGTGGGGACAACTCCAGCCGGTTGTCTCACGAAACTCGCCTTGACCGGTTCACCCCCACGTGTGTGGGGACAACTCACATTCAAATGATGCAAACACTCACTATGCTCGGTTCACCCCCACGTGTGTGGGGACAACGAACGCGAGTTCGTCCGCATGAGGGAAATGATTCGGTTCACCCCCACGTGTGTGGGGACAACGCGCACCACTGGCCGATCATCCACGCTGGCCCCCGGTTCACCCCCACGTGTGTGGGGACAACAAACGCACGCATTTGCTTCGACAACGCAGCATTCGGTTCACCCCCACGTGTGTGGGGACAACACGACGGACGACGGACGGTTTTTCATCAGCGACGGTTCACCCCCACGTGTGTGGGGACAACGAGGGCGGCGACAAAGGGGAGATGGTCGTGGACGGTTCACCCCCACGTGTGTGGGGACAACGATGCGCGGTTTCTGCCCACCGTCCGACCAGTCGGTTCACCCCCACGTGTGTGGGGACAACGACACCCCCACCACAATCGCGACGGATGCCAGCCGGTTCACCCCCACGTGTGTGGGGACAACGTCGCGGTAGACGTACTCGGCGACCTTCTTCCCCGGTTCACCCCCACGTGTGTGGGGACAACGAGTCCGAAAACAACTCGTGGTACGCGGGTATTCGGTTCACCCCCACGTGTGTGGGGACAACAACTTCGGCTTGCTCGCCGTTCGCGACGTACACGGTTCACCCCCACGTGTGTGGGGACAACATCAACGAGAGACTTTTTAAGCACGAACTTCACGGTTCACCCCCACGTGTGTGGGGACAACGCCCTGGCCGTTGGGGCGGGACTGGACGAATGACGGTTCACCCCCACGTGTGTGGGGACAACGCAGACATTGTTGCTGACTCCACCGATGCTACACGGTTCACCCCCACGTGTGTGGGGACAACATCATGCCAGCCACTGTAGCCGCTGCCCGCCAACGGTTCACCCCCACGTGTGTGGGGACAACTCATGTCAGCCTGCCGCAACTATGAGAATCACTCGGTTCACCCCCACGTGTGTGGGGACAACGGCAACGCCTACTGACAAACAATTGCGGGAAGTCGGTTCACCCCCACGTGTGTGGGGACAACGCATAGATGTCAGTTCCGGCACGTACCCAACACGGTTCACCCCCACGTGTGTGGGGACAACGCACCAGCAATCGAAGCTGGCCGTTCTACGTTCGGTTCACCCCCACGTGTGTGGGGACAACGTAACACCACTCGCGATGAGGGCTTTGACCACGGTTCACCCCCACGTGTGTGGGGACAACGTTAGTTCGCTTCTGTAATCGCAAGCTAGCTACGGTTCACCCCCACGTGTGTGGGGACAACTCCAGCCCCTAGTGTGGGGCTTTCGTCAGGGATACCAGCGATAGCCCCTCAATCTCAATCATTTGGCGAGACAGGTCGCCGTGCGTGCGAAACGTGAAGCCCTGTTCGCTGGGGGAACTCCACGCCTGAAAGCAGGCACCGTCCTTACTGCCCGTCGTGGCCTTCTTCCACAGTTCGTCCCGGATCCGCGCGGTCATGCGACCAAGGAAGATTCCGGCCTTCGGCTCCAGCATCCAACGACTCAGATCCCCCCGCAGGCTGGGCGGGACCGCTTCCAGAATCATGACCACCATCGAGCACCTCCCGAATGTCGGGCAGAATCCGCGCCAGCAGCTTCTGCTCGTGGATCAGCACGCGGCTGGCCACGCGGACCCGCCGTTCGACATCACTGACACTGATCGACACCACCTTGAACACGAGCGGCACCAGCAGGTCGATCTTGTACAGGTCCGCCACGTCATAGACAAACGACAACATCTTGCCCGTGTGAACGAAGCCCACGGCGGCCGAATACCCCGCGCTGACGATCCCCGCCTGCACGATCCCGTTCAGACACGCGCTGGCCGCCGACAGCGCCCGGTTGAGCGGATCGCCACCACCCCAGTCCTGCGCATCGTAATTGCGTCCCTTCCATTCGACGCCGTATTCGACTGCCGCCTTCTGATAGGCGGCGCGCACGCGATAGCCCTCCTTCCCCCGGATCGTTTCGATGGCCGTCCCCGGCGCAACCTTCTCGCCGAACCGCTTCTCGTACATCCGCCGCACGACCTCGGCCCGCGACACGGGATCGCAGGCCAGCGCGATCTGCCGCAGCAGATTCGCCGAGAAATGCGTCGCCCCGCGCCCGTGGCAATAGAACCGGCTCCCGTCTTCCCCGCACCAGACCACCGTGCAGTTGCAGTCGGCCAGATTGCAGATGGCCCGATGAGTGATCGTCGTCCCCGGCCCGAGCAACAGCAGCGCCAAGTCCGCCGCCGGAATGGGCACGAACTGGTTCTCGTTCACATAGGCCACCGACTTGTCGTTCTGCTCGATGTGCCCCTTCTCCAGGTAGAGGTAACTCAACCGATCATCAAACCGCGTCAGTTGCAGCAACGATTCCATGATTCACCCCCTCGCCAGACTGAGCAGCCCAAACCCAAACCCCTTCGCACTGCCGATGCCTTCGCGCCAGGCGGCGGCGAATTTGCCGGGGTCGGTCACGCACAATTGGCCGTCGAACAGGACGGAAGCGAACTTCATCGAGCGGCCCTTCTCACGAGACTCGCGCGGAGGTTCGGAAACGACTCGCACGTTGAGCAACCGAAAGCCGTGATTGCCCCCTTTGCGGACGAGCCAATTGGATTGCTCTTCTTCGGTGAGTAAGCCGTGTCGTTTGCCCTCTCGTTTGACGGTGGGATTCGCACGCAGTCGGAAGTGCAAACACTGCCCGGCGATGAATTGCAACGTCGGCACCTCGCGAGTTTTCATCGCGTCGCGACCGGCATCACGAAACGCGAAGTACTCCGGCGACCGCTGGGTGATGTTCTCCCAACGTGGCGGAAGAGAGGACTGAACCAGCACGCTTGACACGCCGGAGCGGCGATCGACATCGAGTCGCCAAAGCACGTCCCCTGCGCCGCCGTCGGACTGATCGGGGAACGCTCGGGACAGCGTGCGGTGCATTTCGTACGGGTCACTCAAGTCGGTTCGCGCCTCACGGCAGCGAGGGTTCAAAATCAACGCGGACAGAAACATGACTTGTCCTCCTGAATGAGGTCTGGCTCGATGGTCAGCCAATCGGTTTGAACGTGACGAAGTTGGAAGTCGCGCGAAGCGAAGGTATCGACGATGTCGGGTCGCACGTCGTCGCTCTCTCGAATGCGATCGGCAGGCAACTCGAAGACCGCGCGGCACTGCGGGGACTCCTCGAAGGACCGACGCTCGCGCGGGCTGCGGTAGAACCACGGCTCGGAACCGAGTGCGTCCGTGAGATCAGTCGCCTCTATCACGCCGCGACACAGCGGCTGATTCGGGACGAAGGCTTTGCGTCCGAGGAACAATGACCAGCGCGGCGCAAGCACCGCGCGCTCGAGTTCCCGGAGAAATCGCTCGTCGCCCGTCAGCGCGACGCGGAAATCAGCATCGGCGAGGTAGTACCGGTTCGACAGCACGGTTCTCAGCTTGCCCTCGGTGACGGGCTTGTTGATGTCCGCGCTGCTCTCGGCCACGCCATAAGCCTTGCGATTGGGGACGGTGCCGCCGCCAGCCGTGTGATAGTCACGCCGCACGGTCCCCGGTCGGTCGATTCGCACGGCCATCAGCAGCGCGTTGAGATCACCAAAGTCCGCGTCGCGCGGCCGGCCGAGCGCCGCTCCGAGCAGGCCGACGACACCGCTCTTGGTCGGCTCGCGCGCGGTGTCGCGCACCGAGAACCGGCTTTGCAGTCCCCACGACTGCATCGGCGCGGTCAGTCGCAGAATGAGCACGCTCATGACTGGCCTCCACATCCCAGGGCTGCCAGCACCGTCGCGACAACGGCATCGAGTGCCGACTGTTCGCCGTTGCCCGTCAACCGGGCGTCGCTCAGATTCAAAAGCGCGTCGTCGTGCATCGTCATCACGGCTTTCGCCTGCACGGCTCCCGCGCCGTAGTTGTCGGCAAGCTGCTGCCAGTACGCATCGAGCCGTCCGATCGACGCGCTGACGAGGTCGTCGTCCTTCTTCGGCCAGACCGGTTTGACGAACGCATTCGCCAGCGACCACAGACCGTTGTTCCTGACCACCGCCAGCACGAACGACGGCGGATTCTGAGCAGCCATGCTGTTTTGCTTGCCGGTCGGCACGGCGAGCACCGCCGCACGAATGAAGGCCGCGACCGTCTGACACGCCAGTTCCGCATCATCGCCCAGGTTCGTCGTGAGCTGTCCGACATCGACGTTGAGGTAGCGATAGAAGCAGGACGAGTTGAATTCGACGGTTCCCATCATGCCGGCCCCGGTCTCGCCGGTGGCCTGCAAGTCATCGACAGCGGTAAAGAAGTCGAACTCCATCTCGACCTTGTTCGTCGAGATCGCATGCGCGACCTGACTGGCGGCGGTGACTGTCATCGCACCCTTCTTCACTTCGGCAACCATTCGACCGAATAAGGCGATGTCCGTCGCAGTAGTACCCGACTCACAAAACGTTTTCAGAACCTTCGAGATCGACATCTTGATTTGCTTTGCGAGATCTTCGCTATCAGCCGCGTCTTCATCGACATCGTCCAGCGCCAAATCCTTGATCGCCGTCGCCACGGCCTTCACCTTCTTAAACGCTTTGCGGGCTTCATCCGAGACTTTCTCCGCCTCAGTCTCTTCGGTTTCGTCCTCTTCAGATTCAGACTTCACGAAGCCCGCGTCAATTTTGCCGAGCTGGTCATCGGTAATGCCTTCAAGTGCTGCGATGACAGGAGCCCAATTCGCGGCCGTGAACGCGTTGAGTGACCGCAGCATCTTGCCGTTGGACTTCTTGCCCGTCTTGGCATCAACGACCAGTCGAGCAAGTGCTTCAGCGCGGGATGCGATCTCTGGTTTCTCGCTCTCACCAAGAAGTCGCGAAAGTCTTGCAGCACAGTCTTCCCAGATCTGATCGACGTCTGCGATGCGGAGGATGTTGTCCCAATGTGTGACAAGTTCCTGAGCGATGTGCTCGACCTCGTCCGACCCCATGAAGAGCAATACGCTCGTCTTCTCTCCCTTCTGCTTGAAGCCCACTCGTCGCAGCAGGAATTGAACGACGGCATCGGCTTTGTCCGATGGCTTGCCCAGCCGAACGAGCTCTTTCCGGATGGCGTCTGTTTGCAGCTTGCTGCGATGGCCCAACGGTGCGGTCGGATGGAAGGCTCGCAACTCGGCGTGCCAGCGGATTGAGCGTTTCAAGCACTGGCTCGAAATGCGAGCACGGCGGAAGCCGCCGAACTCGCAGTCTTTAGGGGCGTTGGTGTCGTCGCGGTTGAGATTCGACGGGGCGAAGTTCTGGAGAATGTGCAGTTCGACGAACATGGAGAAAACCTTTCAAAAAAGAAGTCGGTCAGTTCTGTAGGACGGGCACTCTTGCCCGTCTCGATTCACACACCGACGGGCACGAGTGCCCGTCCTACGTTGGTAGCGGTTCCGCCTCGCTCTCGGCATCTTCGGCACGTCGCCAGAAGCCTCGAGCCCATTGCCGTTGCACCCAGCGGGTGTCGCTGTCCCAGTGCCGCAGATGCGTCAACAACCACGACCAATCGACGGCGATGTCTTTGCTCTTCAGCAGTCCGATCACATGCCGCAGGTGCTGAGCGACGTCGTCGTGATGCGCGTTGAGCAGCGCGGCGAAGCGTTTCTCGATGCTGCCCGATTCGTCGCGAAGCTGGCTCAGCGACGCACCGATGTTGGGCGGCGCGTTCGCCGGTGAGCCACCTTTCCCCTGATGCCAAAATGCAAACAGCGCGGCGACCAGATAGAAGACATCCTCACGCCATTGATCGCCGCGTTCGTCCGCATCGAGCCACGGCAGGACATAACGATGCATCTCGGCGACCGAACCCGGCGGTTTGCCGAGTCCTCGCCGCAGCGCCGCCAGTGCGCCGTTGTCGCCGTCGGCGACGAGTCGTTTGAGCCGCGTCACGAACGAGTGTTCGCGCACAGCTTCAGAAGTTGAAACAGACACAAGTGGCTCCTTTCAAAAGTGAGGTGTTTGGGAATTCGTAGCCACGCTCGCCAGAGCGTGGGTTGGTTGGTGATTCGGCCCACGCTCTGGCGCGCGTGGCTACGTTGGGAGTGCGGGCCGCGCGCACGCCGTTGGCGTTGCGGCTAAACGGGTGGGCCTCCCAGTGTTTTTTTCAGCAGCCGATCGAAGACTCGCTCGGCGGCGACGTGCGCTTTCAACGCGCGGCTCGATCCGTCTTCGCGCGTGATCGCTTCGCTGACGACCGCACGGGCCACTCGTTCGAGCGTCGCCTTCCAACCGGCCAGCGCAGTCGCGTGAAACTCGCGATCATTCGCCGCGTCCTCCTTGAGCAACTCGGTGCCGAGGAACCTGACGAACTCCGTCTCAAGCGACGCCCAGAACCGCCGCTCGATCTCCAGCGAGTCAACGATCTTCTGCATGTCCTTCCGCTGCTCGGTGCCGGGCTGCTTCTTCGAGTCCGTCGTTTGCATGAGCAACACACGGGCGAACTCGCTCGCCGTTTGCCACAGGACTTTGCACCGTTTCGAGAACTGGCCGTCACCGACATCTTCGGCAAGTTCGAGAGCTTTTTCCAAAGTTCGCAGACGCCGATTGTCATTGAGCAACTTCAGCGAAAGTGGCAACCGCTCATGCCGCCACAACAACACTTTCGCCTGATCCGACGACAGCCCAAACAGATCCAAATCAAGTGGCGCTGTGCGTCCGCGGTCGAGATACTCCGCGTTTGCGAGTTCATTGATCCAACGAACTGTCGCGGGTTGTGTGTGGTCATCGGCAACTGTCTCGAACAGCGCAAGGCTGTTTCGCCAGACGACTCGCTCCTCGCTGAAGCCGACTGCCGGCCACGGGTCTTGCTTGTCGGTCGCGTCCTTTTTCTTCGTGAAGGCGACCATTGTCTCGTAGCCGTGCCGATGAAAGCCGTCGAGGAATTGCTCGCCCTTCATGACGACGGCAGTGCGAACGCAGACATGGCCTGCGGCATCGACTTCCGGTTGCAGCCTCATGCGGCGGCTCTGCCAGGTGAGCAGATCGACGTATCCCGCCAACTTGCGATCGCGGGACTGCGGTTGTTCGTCACGATCCCAGGCGGGGACATCGTCTTGTCGAGAATCGAAGACGAAGGGCGAGTTGTCGGATCGGTTGTATCCAACGAGATTCAGCAGCAGCGTTTGAAACAGAGACTCGCCCCGCACGAGCACGATCGCTCCTTTGACGAGCGGGCTGGCATCGGCCGAGCCATCTTCCTTTCGTTCAAAGGTGATGCGACCGCCCATCAAATAACTCTGAGCCGCCAGCACGAGCCGCGCGGCCTGTGCCGGAGTCACGGCTTGAGGCCGGTCTTCGACTTCGTGATGAAACAGCGTGTCGTTCGCCGAGAGTTCCGTCGCCAACTTCGCGACCGTCTTGGCGTAGGTTTCGACCGCCCCTTTCTTCTCGGTCGGCTTTGCAAACGGCACAACCGAACACTGATAGAACGGCCGCTCGGCGTCGAACAGATCGAAGCGTCGATAGCGATTCTCGTCCCGCAGGTACTGCGTGAAGAGCGTCTCGTCGAAGCGTCCCTCACCGTTCTGCCACAGCTTGGCCCAGTCGCTCATTCGAGCCGGTCCGCGCAGCGCGTGATGCACGATCGCCAGCAGCAGCCGGTGCAGCGAGACCGTCACCAGCGGTGAGTCGTCGTAGATTTCTCGCAGTTCATGAGCGCGAACCAGCACGGCTTCGAGTCCCAGCAACTCGCGGCGTCCATCGAGCCACACACAGGGAATCCACGGTTGATCGACCAGATTGAAGGTCGGTGTCTTCGTTGTCATTAGAGATCCTCGTCAGCCTGAGATGACAAAAAGCAAAGCCCCAAATCAGGGTCCAGTTTCAAACGGAAGTCGCCGATCACGCATTCGCCAGCGGCGTTGAACTCAACCATTCGCAGCGACCGCAGCAGCGAGTTCTTGCGCCACGCTTTTGGCACGCGGTCTTCATCCGCCAGCAGCACGCGGACGATGCCGAAATGCGAAATCGAGACCGAGCGACGAATGAAGGCTTCGGTCAATCTGTGATCCGGTTCTCGCGTCAGATCAACGACCGTACCGTCCGCAGAGAGACGCGGTCCTTCCGGTGAAGAGAACAGGCAGACGATTGAGACCGACGGTCGCGTCTCACGCCGCGTCAGTGCCTGAAACGCGCGATGCAATTCGGGAGCGTCTTCGTCCAAGTCGGCAGAGCAAGTCGCGTTCAACGATCCTTCGTGCTCTGCCTGCGGCGGCTTGATGAGCTTGCTTTCGGCCTCTTGCTGAGCTTTGTCTCGCTCGGATCGGAGTTTCGCGAGCGTTGCTGTCCACTCAGCCTGCCATGTCGGAGCAAGGTCGCTCGGACAGAGACGGCCCTCGTCGTAGACCGCTTCGATCAACGGCTCGATGTCGTCGGGCAACGAGATTCGTAGTGCAGGCGGCTCGCCTGCATCCGCGTCGCCAACGGCGACGCGACTCAGGCGAGCCGCCTGAGCTACGACGACAGACCTCGATTCGTTCCCAAGCTGAGCTTGGGAACGAGTGACAAGACTCCACAACGAAAGGTGAGCAATGGTCGGAGCAGTGATTCGCAGTGTGAGTGCCGTCGGTGCTGGATTGGTTGTTGCTTTGATGCTGATCGTTGGTGTCGAAGGGATCGCTGCGGTCCTGCATCCGTTTCCTCCCGGAGTCGATCCAACCGACATCGAGGTCTGCAAGGCTCATGTCGCTCGCTATCCCGCTTGGATTTTGATGTTGGCGATCTTCTTGTGGGGCATGATGACGCTGGTGAGTTCGTGGCTGGCCACTCGACTGGGAACCCGGCGGCATCCCGCGCACGGCCTTCTGGTCGGGGCAGTGCTGCTGGCGGCGGTCGTCGTCAATATGTCGATGCTGCCGTATCCGATTTGGTTCTGGGTCAATGTGATCGTCTTCCCGGCCTGCTGCATGTGGGGCACCAAATTGGCGCGGCGACCG
>JAYSQC010000147.1:0-2815 GCA_043721755.1 Schlesneria sp. | reverse complement strand
CAACTATCGCTGGACTCACAATCCGGACGACACCTACGACGTCTTCCGAGCCAAGCAACTCCCCGAGTTCCCCGCCGCCAAGGCCAAGCCCACAACGACCAAACCCTAGGCTCTGTCGGAAAACGGCTGTTGCAGTGTTCCGGACAGAGTTTTTCGACAGAGCCTAGAATTCCAACCAAAGTGTCCGTGATGGGACTTGCATCGCCACCATCGAGCGATGCCGATCGGATGACCGCGACGGAGTCTCGCGCCGGTTGCAAACCAACGGGCCGCTCGTATGCTGTTGCCGTTCCCTGTCACCGGGTGCCGCTCTTGCAGCTTGGTGAAATCGAGGCGGTTCGGCGGAGCTTGATTCTGCAGGCTCCCAACGCCTCGCGCCAGGAGAGGCTGTATGGAAGAAGTTCTGCGTGGTTATCAGGTCAATGCGCCGACATGGTTTTACCTGTCGTTGCTGCTGATATTGGCCGTTTTCTACAAGTTTGGTCGCGTCTGGTCGGTTCGTAATTTTGACCTCGCGCTGCTGCTGTCGCTCGCCCCCGGCTTGCTGTTCGTGCGGGCCAATTCCTCAGGCTCCGCGTTCGGGTACTGCTGGCTATTCGCAGTGAGCGGTCTGTTGCTCGTGCGACTGATGCTGGACTCGGTCTTCACCCGGCGGCCGCGTTTGGAACAGAACCTCAACCCAGCCGGACTGGCGTTCCTGTGCGGGGCCGCCCTGCTCTTCCAGACGACGAAGATTATGACCGAACCGCCCGATGCCGCTGCCGTGAAGACGGTGCGCGGGGCTGATGAGTTAATCAATCGCCGCGATCATTCGGGTTCACAGGCGACCGATCCGGGAACGGCGACTGGACCGGCGGGACGATTGCTGGCCACGACCGTCGTTCCGCTGGCGGGGGGAGCGGAACTGGCTGCGGCTCGTGCGGTCGCTTTTCTCGCACACTTGGCGGTCATTCTTGGATTGATCGCGGTGGGACGATGGCACTTTGGCGACACCTCGCTCGGCCTCGCCATGGCGACGCTCTACTTACTCCTACCGCCGACGGCCTATGACGTGAGCAAGGTCAACCACTTGCTGCCCGCCGCGCTGATCGTGTGGGCCGTGGCGACTCATGCTCGACCGATGGTGGCGGGGGTGCTGCTGGGACTGGCTTGCGGGACGATGTTCTTCCCGATTTTTCTGCTGCCAATCTGGATGGCCTTCTACCGTAATCGCGGCTCACTCAAGTTTGGTGCCGCACTGATTCTGACCGGCACCGTGTTACTCGCCAGCTTGATGCTGACTTCGGTCGATTCGCTGTCATTCAAACGGCAGACACTCGGTTCGATCGACTGGAGCGTGCTGAAGTTCGATGCGAACGGCGGCGTCGGGTTTTGGAGTCTGTATGACTCGGCCTATCGCATCCCGGTCTTCGCGACCTTCCTCGTGATGCTGACCGCGCTGACGATCTTCCCGCTGAAGAAAAACCTCGAACATCTCATCGCGCACTCGGCCGCCGTCGTAGTGGCGACCCAGTTTTGGTACCCGCACCAAGGAGGCGTGTACGTGCTGTGGTACTTGCCACTGCTGCTGATCGTCACGTTCCGGCCACGCTTGGGGCATCTGCCTCCCGAGGAAAAAGGCTCCGATGCCAAGCTGGCGGTGACCGGCGGCAGCAGCGTGATCCGCACCGGCTTGGTCGGTGGAGCGACTCGCACGCAGATGATGCGGTGATCGCGGCCAGACGCAGAATACGGACCACGGATTTCACTGATGGCACGGATCAAGGCAGAAAAAACAAAGCGGCAAGTATTCCCGACTCCGCATTATCCGTCTTCGTTTTATCCGTGCCTTCAGTGTGATCCGTGGTTAACGGCCTGTTGATTCGGATTGCGACTCGTCAGACTTGGTTCCCAAACACCGCTGCAAAGTCTTTTTTGATCGCGGCGACGCCAGCCACAACGAGCCTCGTGTCGTTGGCGGGTGAGACCATGCGGCAGCCCTTGCTGACGAGCATCTCGGCGTGTTGAGGATTGAACGCGACTGCCGCCCACGTCTTTCCGGTATTGCGACACGCCGCCGCCACGCGATCGATCGCGGCCAGACACTTCTCGTCGAAGAATTGCCCCGTCACACCGAGGCTTTGGCTGAGGTCGGCTGGCCCAACGAACAGGGCATCCACTCCATCAATGGCCGCGATCGCCTCGCACTCTTCCACCGATTGCAGCGTCTCGATTTGAATGAGAACCAGCGAGTCCTCATTGGCGCGGCGAGCAAACTCCGCAGCGGGAACCATCGTGAACTTGGCATCCCACCCGCCGGTGTTCAGCCCGCGACAGCCGCGCGGTGCGAACTTGGACCAGCGAACAAACTCTTCCGCCTGCTTCGCGGTGAAAATTTGAGCCGCCATCACGCCGCTCGACCCCGCTTCAAAACAGCGCGTCACAATGGCATAGTCGGTCGGAGCGACCCGACAGAACGTGTCGAGTCCGTGGCCGCGCGCCACCGCCGTCGCAATTTCGAGATCGTTAATCGTCAGGCCCGTGTGTTCCAAGTCGAACCACAGCCCGTGGAATCCACCGCTCAGTCCGATGATGTGGACGAGGTTGTGGTGCCAGACGCGGCCGACTCCGCAAATCATCGCAGTTTCACCGGCGGCCAGACGTTGCTTGAGTGTTCGCATAAAGTGCTTTCTGAGCGGGTGTGGTCGGGAGAGAGAGAAGTCCGGCTTAGCTTTGTTAGCAGCCTGTTGAAAATCGTAGGATGGACGCCCTCGTCCGTCCGTTTTCAACTAGAAATCGCTCGGACGAGGGCGTCCAAGTTACGTTCTTCAACAGG
>JAYSQC010000146.1:0-1973 GCA_043721755.1 Schlesneria sp. | reverse complement strand
AACAAGCGGGGCAATCGGGAAGTGATTGCGCCCCCCCGCTCCTTAGAACCTGTCCAAGAATTATGCCGTGTTTTGAACAACACCAACCCGCAGCGTGAGCGAGGGCGCATGTCGCTCGACGCTCGTCCTTGCTCACGCTGCGGGTTGGTGTTGTTCTTGGACAGGTTCTTAGTTCTCATTCATACTTCATCTTTGTTCCTTCATCCTTCCTCAACGCCCGCACCATTCCCGCCGCCTTCGTCAGCGTCTCTTCGTATTCGTCGGCAGGATTCGACTGAGCGACGATGCCGCCGCCGACTCCCAACTGCAACCAGCCGTGACGCTGAACGAACGTGCGGATCAAGAGGTTGCTGTCGGACTGGCCGTTCGCGCCGACATAGAACAGGCTGCCGCAGTAGGGGCCGCGTGAGGTTGGCTCCAGTTCGGCGATGATCTCCATTGCGCGAACCTTCGGCGCACCACTGATCGAACCGCCCGGAAGCGTGACGCGGAACAAGTCCCAGATGCTGGCGTCGTCGCGCAACCAGCCGCGAACTTCGGAGACCAGATGCTGAACGGTCTCGTAGGTCTCAACGCCGCACAGTTGAGGGACTCGGATCGAACCGGCTTCGCAGACGCGCGACAAGTCGTTGCGCAGCAGGTCCACGATCATCACGTTCTCGGCCTGATCCTTCTCACTTTCGCGCAGCTCGTCGCGCGTGAAGAGGTCCGCCTCGGGACCGCGCTTCCTGCGCCGAGTCCCCTTGATCGGCCGCGTCTCCACGTCGCGACCATCGACACGTAGAAAGCGTTCGGGCGACGCGCTCACCACGGACCAGTCGTCCCACCGCATCAGTCCCGCAAACGGAGCGGGGTTCACTCGCCGCAGCCGCTCATACAAATCGAGCGAGTCTTCCACCGCCGGAGCCAACAACCGCTGAGTCAGATTCGTCTGAAAGATGTCTCCCGCCTGGATGTACTCGATGACTTGTGCGACCGAGTTGAGGTAGTCGTCGCGCGAAAAGTTGCTCGTCACGCTGTCGATGCCGGGAACGGCGAATTGGGGAACGGGGGCGAGTGGTGAGTGGTGAGTGGTGAGTGGTGAGTCGGAAGCGAGGAGTGCTGAGTGGGTGTCTTCCGCCTTGTCCCCTCGCCCCCGTCTTCGGGGGAGAGGGTTAGGGTGAGGGGGGCTTTCGAGGGCGGGTTGAAGGTTGAAGGTTGAGAGTTGAGGGGCAGCGGAAGAGGCCGGTGAACTTGGTCGAGTCGGTTCGCAATCCAGCCCCCTCACCCTAGCCCTCTCCCCCGAAGACGGGGGCGAGGGGAGGGCGGCTTGCTGCGCAAGCCTGTCGAGGACGAGCTGCATTCGCCGAGCTGCTCGCTCGCGGCGCAGTGCCTCGTTCGGCTCCGGCCAGCCGTGTGAGATCACCCACGCTCGGCCCGACCGATGGTCCCACGCGAGTACCCAGTCATAGAGGCCCGCCGCCAAGACCGGCAGTTGAAATTCGTCGTGGCTTGCGGCGGGAACTCGCTCGAAACAGCGGCCAAGTTCATAGCCCATCAGCCCCGCGATCCCGCCTTGAAATGGCGGGAGGTCGGGCAGTGTCTCGCAACGGCATCGTTCCAACACGGGCTTCATCGCAACAAACGGATCGTCACCAAACGTCGGTGCGTCGAGTGTCCATGTCTCGACCGGATCGGCCATGAGAAACGAGAACCTTCCTACAGGCTCGCGCTGCAACGCGCTGTCGAGCAACAGCAAGTGCGGCCAACCACTCACCGCCCGCACCGCCGCCATCACGTCCGGCGCGGGAACGAGTTCTTCGACGAGCGGCGGGTTGTGGCGGTCATTCATCTAAAACTAAACCACGGAAGAATTGAACCGAAGGAAATCAAGCTAACAGCCTGTTGAAAAACGTAGGATGGACGCCCTCGTCCGTCCGTTTTCAACTCGAAATCACTCGGACGAGGGCGTCCAAGTTACGTTCTTCAACAGG
>JAYSQC010000145.1:0-1928 GCA_043721755.1 Schlesneria sp. | reverse complement strand
GGCCTTCCTCCAGTTGATGGAGTACGCGACGCAGGATGCCGACCCCAAAGTGTTCGAGCCGATGCGGAAGCCGATCAACGACCGCGCGGCCGCGTTTCGCAAGACGTTGCACAGATGAAGCGATCGAACTGGACGAAAGCCGCGTTGACGCTCGACACGCTGCCCGCTGCCGTCGAACGGGCACGGGCACGGCTCGCCAAGAATCCAGAGTTCGTCGAGAAGTTGGAGCGGCTCGGACGCGAACGGGCGCTGATCTACAAGACGCTCGTTCTAACGGGACTGCGGAAGGGTGAACTCGCATCGCTCACGGTGGGGCAACTGGAACTCAACGGGCCGATGCCGTTCGTCATCTTGAACGCGGCCGACGAGAAAAACCGGCAAGGCTCGACGATCCCGCTACGGCTCGACTTGGCGAACGATCTGAGACTCTGGCTGTTCGACACGCCGAACGCGGCAACGCTTCGCCTACGCGACCGCAACTCGACGCCAGACAGCAAGCGACCGCTGTTCACGGTTCCCGCCGGACTGGTGCGAATTCTCGACCGCGACTTGCAGGCCGCTGGCATCGCCAAACGAGACGAGCGGGACCGGACGCTCGACGTTCACGCCTTGAGAATGTCGTTCGGAACGCTGCTGTCCAAGGGGGGCGTTGCACCACGAACGGCACAAGCCGCGATGCGTCACAGCAAGATCGACCTGACGATGAATGTCTACACCGATCCCAAACTGCTCGACGTTCACGGCGCGTTGGATTCGCTGCCGTCGCTCAACCTCGACACGTCGCCATCGAACGAGCGCCAGTCGATGCGAGCAACCGGAACGAACGATCAAGACGCAACGCGCACAGTAGACAGAACGTCTTCGCGGTTTGCACCAGCGTTTGCACCAAACTCTGGCAAACCGGGGCAATCTGTGTCGTTTGCTGTCGTCTCATCGGATGTTGACGATGAACGAACGCCGCGCCGATCGACTCACGCAAACCCCATGATTTCAAGCGAAAAAGCCTTGTCCGCAGTGTTTGCGGACAAGGCTTTTCGAGTGGAGGATAGCGGGATCGAACCGCTGACCTCTTGCATGCCATGCAAGCGCTCTCCCAGCTGAGCTAATCCCCCGTGAGTTTGTCGGCCCTGCGGTTAAGGACCGTATTCGTCACCTTTGCAAACCTCTAATTCGGCTGCTGATGGCGACGACTCTAACAATTCTTACTGAGAAATCTGTCCAGCGGGGGGGAACCATAACAGTCGCTCTGTGGACCGTCAAGCAATTGCCGGACGGTGACAAAGCGACAGCGTTTACGCCTCTCACGCCCCAAAGTGGGATGCTCGAGGCGTGACGGATGCCATTATACTTCACGCGACCGAAACTGACACATTTGCGACCGTGTCACACTAACCCGAAGCGTAAGCGAGGATGTGAGTTGCGTCCTCGTTTACACTTCGGGTTGGTGTCAGTTGCGGCCGCGTGAAGTATAGTTCGACTGTCTGAGTTGTGCTGATGTGGGTTGGGCTGTGCCCACCGTTCCGCAACCGATTGTGGTGGGCACAGCCTACCCTACGAGAAGTCAGACAGTCGAATTAGCAGTCTGTTGAAAAACGTCGTGGGATAGGCTTCTAGCCTGTGATTCCTCAATGAATACGACAGGCTGGAAGCCTATCCCACGTTTTTTTAACAGGCATCTAGTGGTCGAACACCTTTGTCTTGAGGGGTTGACCTCGTTTAACCGCGTGGGCAACGCCCCGCGCGTTGATGGGGAACAGACTCGAACGTCGCTCGACGCGTTGCCCACGCGGTTAAACAACGCAACCGAACAACTTAAAATTGGCAAACCACTAGTGTAGTGTCTCACTCAGATGGCAACTTAAGATTATGCCTGTTTTATTGGGTGAATCACGTTCACGTTGTACGAATGCTGGCCGAATAATGTCCCG
>JAYSQC010000144.1:0-2931 GCA_043721755.1 Schlesneria sp. | reverse complement strand
GCTAACAGAGCTAAGGATTCGGTGCGAAACAACTTCCCGCTTTCCTCCCTCCCCTCGGCGGGGAGGGCCGGGGAGGGGGGAGGATGGTCAGGTCGATTTGCCGCTCGTCCCCCCTCCCTAACCCTCCCCGCCGAGGGGAGGGAACCAGAAGGGAACTCGATAAGTTGTTTTGAGCCAATTCCTAAGCCGGACTTCGGTCCCCTTCCGTTCCCTGCGTCGCGGGAGGAATTCGATTTATTGAGATCCCAATGACCACGACTTGGCCGATGACTGCGAATGCTCCGCCGTTCGAGGTGACTCACCCCGATGCGGCCGCGTTGCGCGCACCGTTGCTCGACCTGTGGCAACGCAATCTGCCAACGGCGGCCGAACATCGGTTCGACTGGCTGTACGGCAGCGGTCGCTCGCAAGCGTGGTTGTTGGGAGAACGGGATGCGTCGCCAATGGGTGCGGCGGGACTCATGCGGCGACGAACGGCTGTCGAAGGGGCCGTGGTCGAGGGAGGCTCTCCGATCGACTTGAATGTCGATCAGGCTCAACGCTCCGTCGGTCCCGCGCTGACCTTGGTCCGCACGATCATCAACGCGGCCGATGGAGATGGCCGCGCGATTCTGTACGGGATGCCGAATCGCTCCGCCACCGCCGTGATGAAGCGGGCCGGGTATCGCGAGATCGGTGAATTCTCTTCGTGGACGAAGCTGCTTCGCACCGAACCGACCCTGCGCGGCAAGCTCCGTTCGCCATTGGCATCACGGCTGTGCGCGCCGCTGCTCGACAAGGCTCTCCAATGGAGTTCGGCCGAATGGCGAACTCGGTTGCCAGCGAACGCTGTCGCACAAGACGTGTCACGTTTCGATGGTCGTTTCGATGCTCTGTGGTTGCGCGCCATCGCTCGCTTCGATGTGATTGGGGAACGAACCGAGAACTACTTGAGTTGGCGATTCACGCAGTGTCCAGACCTGAACTATCAGATCTTCACGCTGGCCAGTCGTGTCACAAACGAACTGCTCGGCTATGTGGTGTGGTACGCGGATGAGGGAGCAGTTTCGATCTCGGATTTGCTCGCGGTGGATGATCGCTCAACGTCGTTGTTGCTTGCAGAGTTCAGCCGGAGAACGCGGCGCGACGGGATGGCGGCGATTCGACTCGACTGTTTCGGCTCAACACGTTTCTACCGACTACTGAAATTGGCCGGATTCCATCGCCGGCAAAACCGTCATCCGGTCCTCTGCCGGTTCGGCGGCGAAGTGCGAGAACAAACGCAGGCGGGAACCAATTGGTTCCTCACGATGGCCGACAGCGATACGGATGTTTAGGCGACCGGCAGGAAATAACTTACCCCCAAAGTAGACGAGTCACTCCGTGACTCGAAGGTTCCGGTCACGGAGTGACCGGTCTACTTTTTCTTGCCGCTCGCCTTAGCTGCCTGTTGAATAACCCCACCGGGCTCGCCCCGGTGGCTCGCGGGTCTTTGCACCACTTCAAAAACCAATTGGAATTGAGTAGTGCAAAGACCTGATTCCACCGGGGCAAGCCCGGTGGGGGGCAACAGGCTGTTAGCACGAGTGACAGCCTGACGATTGATTGAGGTGCCCCGGACGTTGTCAGGCCCAAGGCTCCATGATGACAAACCGACGACGACACCTTCGGAACCTCACCGCTCCCGGCTCACCATGACCTCGGGTAACAACTTTACGGGCCTAGAAAGTTGCTGATGCTGAAATCCTTCTCCAAACGCGATCTCTTCGCCCGGACACTCGATGTCACCGGGTGTGGTCGCGCATTGCGCGCGGTCAGTGCGTGGGATGGCATCCTGATTTTGAACTATCACCGCGTGGGGGACTCCCGCCATTCGTTATTCGACCGCAACCTGTGGAGTGCCACCGACGCCGATTTCGACCAACAGATAGAGATGATCTCCAAACAGTTCGATGTCATCGGGCTGCCGGACTTCGAGCGAGCACTGCGCGAACGACGCGGTCGATACGTGATGGTCACGTTTGATGATGGTTACTGCGACAACTACACGAATGCTTTTCCGATCCTGAAGCGACATGGTGTTCCGGCCACGTTTTTCCTGACGACCGGCTTTCTCGATTCTCAGCAGGTGCCGTGGTGGGATGAGATCGCGTGGATGGTCCGCACCACCGCGAGACCTTCATTGGAAGCGAACCGCTGGGTCACGGCTCCGCTCGAATTCGACGAACCGAATCGCGAAGTTGCCATCCGAAGATTGCTCAACGTCTACAAGGGGTTGCCCGATGAAGTGACTGACTCCTACCTGAGCTTCCTCGCCACGACCTTACAAACGGGACGTTGCCAAAAGGAGGCCGCCGACGGCATGTGGATGACGTGGGACATGATTCGCGAGATGCAGTCGAACGGTATGACGTTCGGTGGTCACACGGTCACTCATCCCGTTTTGGCCAATCAGTCGTCCGCGCAGCAGGACTGGGAAGTCGGCGAGTGCAAGCGGCGGCTGGTCGAAGAACTGGGCGAGTCGATCGAAGCGTTCAGTTATCCCGTGGGGGGGCGTTCGAGTTTCAACGCGTTCACCCGCGCGGCCCTCGCGAAGCACGGCTTTCGCTGGGGCTTCAGCTACATTGGTGGCCGGTACGAATACGGCAGCACCGACCCGTTCGCCATCAACCGCGCAGCCATCGAGTTGGATGTGACGCCGCCGATGTTTCGCGCGATCGCCACGCTGCCACAATTCTTCGCGTAAGCCTCCACTGCCAGAGGGCCTTTCAAAACATGTTTTGGCTCTCCGCCATTTGTGTTGGATGCTTGAGTGAGCGGCATGGCGCTAGCCGCCGGTGTAGGCGAAAACGACCGGCGGCTAGCGCCATCGTCATCGTAAAGTTTGAACAAAGCCCAATCGAAAGTTTGCATGCCGAGTTCGCGCGACTTCGACATGATCTCTTTGATCTC
>JAYSQC010000143.1:0-1437 GCA_043721755.1 Schlesneria sp. | reverse complement strand
ACCGCCATGACCATCATGCCCGGCGCGATGACCCTCATGCTCAACGTTATCGAACCTCCGCTGAGCGCGCCTACAACATCGGCGCCCGCGGCCACCACGACGAGCAAGAACGTCCCCCAAGCTTCAGAAAAAAGCCGCCGCCATTCGTGCGCGACATTGAAAAAATCTGGACTCGCTGAAGCATGCAGCATTCGCTGCTTTTCGGGGAAGCCGGTTCGCTCGGTTTGCATGGTCGCACGCTCATTCGATTGTGTTGTAAAGGTTTACATTTAAGAGAACGACGGACGACGCGCCGGAGCTCTATCGTGGATTTCCCGGATTCGCTCGTTCCATCTTTCCGAGTAACCTTGCACGATGAGAGCTCGTTCTGGGAAGCACCGCAGCGTAACCATCCTAGTGGGTGCCCGACGTGCCGGCGATCGCGAGCATTCGAGACCACACCGCTTCCCATCGTAGAAAGCGTTGCAACATGGTGGCTTCGACATGCATAAGCTCTCGATCATCGGCGCCGACTATCATAGCGAAGAGGACGTGGTGGGCTATTACAACACCGGTGATCGTATGCGTTCGTGGGATAAACACGGTGCTTTTTGGGGCGGAATTTGGGGTGTTCTTTTGGGGTCGGCGTTCTTCGTCATTCCCGGGATCGGACCGCTCGTCGCAGCGGGACCTCTCGTCGTCGCGATCGTCTCGGCGCTCGAGGAGGCGGTAGCCGTCGGCGCGATCGGTGCCTTAGGCGCGGGGCTTATGGGATGAGGCGTTCCGCGCGATAGCGTTCTCGAATACCAGACGCAAATCAAGGCCGGTAAATTTCTCGTCGTCGCACACGGGTCCGGTGCCGAAGCCGAACGCGCGCGAGACATCCTGACAAACGCCGGGCTCGAAGCGCCTGCGATGCACCATCTCGTCGCGGCATAGGATTCGATAGCGTCGTTGCACCCCGGTCGCTTCCCCCTAATCGGCACGGCGCGACCGTGAATTTGAGACAGCCTTTTGGGACTCGCAAATGCAACCGAACCAAAAATTTCGTCCGCGTCCGGATCTAAGCATGCCAGCCAGCAGCGCCATGCTCGCAATTAGTTAAATTTCTGGCATTCGCGGCGTCGGCATCGTCGCAATGGCGTGACGACCGAACGGTGCAACCGGCAACATCGCCGCCATCAGCGCGTTCATCGACAGAAACTTCACGATCAACGTTTTCCGCAGCGACGTGAGGTACGATCCGTCGATCATGTTGGGCATGAAGAGCGCTTTAAAAACCGTCCAGCCGAGGCTTAAACCCAGAACGTACGCGACCGCCATATCCATCGGCTGGAAGATCGCCACGTAGGACGCCCTGACAGCAGCGGCAAGTTACGCCTCGTGCATGTCCGGCAGCGGTTCGCGGCATCCGAGTTCGCAAAGGAATGCTCCGAATGGATCCGGTCCCAAGACGAT
>JAYSQC010000142.1:0-30935 GCA_043721755.1 Schlesneria sp. | reverse complement strand
GTAAGCCCCCCGGTTCGTCCCAAGAGGGCTTACGCCCAAGAACCGGGGGGCTTACGCCGCCCCGCTCAGAGGTCTCATCACTGACCTCGCGAAGACAATCACTTCTATTCCATTCGGCTGGCGGCTCGGTTGTCCAAGAAACTCAGCAAACGCTGCTTCAATGCTGTCGGCGAATCACCGGCCGCGATCCCCAAAATCCCTTGCAGGTAAAGCTCTTTCAGCAGCATCTCTTGATTCGCACGAATCCCCAGTTTGTCGGCAAATGGCAGGCAAATGATGTTGGCGTAGAGCGACCCGTACAGAGTTCCCAGCAAGGCCACCGACAAACCCGCACCGATCGCCGCGATATCGCCGCCCATGTTCTGGAACATCACGACCTGGCCAATGATCGTCGCCGTCAATCCGTAAGCCGGGGCGTAATTACCCATCAACGCGAAAACCTTTTTTCCCAGCCCGTGTCGCTCACCCAACGCATGCAGTTCCAGACGCAAACTCGCTTCGACATCGTGGTGGTCCTGGCCGTCGATCACCATCTTCAAACCCTTCGCCAAAAACGGCTCCTTCACTTCTTCCATCCGACCTTCCAGTGAAAGCAGTCCGTCCTTGCGGGCCACGGTCGCGAAATCGACCAGTTGCAGAATCGCCTGCGTCAGGGTGACTTCTTTCAGGAAGAAGCACTTCTTGAGCGCCCCGAACACTTGGAGAAAGTTTCGCATCGGCATGCTGATCATCGTCGCGCAGACCGAACCCACGATCACCAGCAACACGCCTTCTGTGCTGTAAAAGCCCATCAAGTGGCCATGCGTCTGGTGATACATGCAACCCACGGTGATGCCGAGTCCGAACAGCAGCCCCAATACGGTTCCCATGTCCATAACTAGTTCCCCTGCTTCACGATCGTCGGACCTCTTCCTGCTCCTCTCTAGTCGAAGGGATTTGTGATTCCTTGCAGGCGCGGACCTGCCAGACCGTTCATTCCCGGCAAAGTCCCGCGATCGTGACGGTGCTGCCGGTCATAGGGACCGAGTACGTTTTCTTTGGTTCATCGGATGTTGTGGAGGGATTCATTGGAACGCGATGGACGATGGCGAACTTTCTTCATCCTGAAGGGATGTCAGCCATTAGCCGGGGGTTGAGCGAAGCGACACCCCCGGAAGAGGTTGGATAAATGGCTGTTGCATCCTGAAGGGATGCCAGCCTCGCGAAACGGGGAGACATTCTGAGCTGGCCAGCATCCCTTCAGGATGCAAATCCCCGTTCGATGGTTTCGCACCGGGGGTGTCGCGGACGCTCAACCCCCGGCTAATGGCTGACATCCCTTCGGGATGAAAACGAGGGACTTCACCCCGCACATTGGAATTCCCCCAAAACATCGGATGAACCTTTTTTAAGGACCGATCATGACTCCCGGTGCCGGTGGTGGGTCCGAGCTGAGTGGCATCGCAACAGCATTGAGAGCCGGAGCAAAGCTTCCTCCCGCCTGTTGCACACCCCCGGACACGGGCGGCCCCAGAGTCGCCGCGACCTGCTGGCACACAAACCGTTGATAGACATCGGGTGATTCCAATACGCGGTTGGCTCCCATCAGGCTTTGCGGCCATTCGAGCGTCTGCTTGTAAAACGTCTGGGCTTGAGCGGCCGTGGTCGCTTCCCGCGCGTCCCACACGCCGTCCGACGAAGCAATCGCGACTCCTTCCGCCGGGCTGACCATCAACAGTGACAGCCCAACGCGCGGCGGTGAGTACGGGTGATATTGCGTGAGGTTCCCGAACAGGACCGCCTGGGCTTGGTATTCACGGGCGACGCGCAGCAGTTCGAGTTCATCGAACTGGCCGCCGCGAAAGATGTCTTGCGCCCGCGCACCGGGATCGTCGCGCGTGGCCACCACGATGTCGAACCGTCCCGACCGTTGCAGCTCCGCCGCGAGGTTCGCCTGCAATTCTTCCGTGGCCTTGGGATAGGCCGTCTGATTGGCCAACGGCATCAGCACGACGCGCTGCACGGACGACCAGTCGAAGTTCTGAGCCACGAACTGTTGATACGGTGCCGGTGTGGCCTGCATCCGTGCGGCCGCTTGCTGTTGCTGCCGCTTGTGCGCGCACCCCCAGACAGTCGCGAGAACCAGCATCAGAATGACCGCCGCACGCCGCATGACTCACTCCGCCCGTTCGGTCGGCAGCGTGCCGACATCGTCCGACTCGAGCAGTTGTTGCAACAGCGGAGCCATCGTTTGCAAGACGGCCGCGTTGTCTTTCTCTGCACTGCGAACCTTCTCACGCAAACTTTCGACCTCGCGCTTCAAACGCTCCAGTTCCTCACGCGAGATCACGAGGTCTTTGCGTGCGGCTCGAATCTCGCGCACCGCCATCAACAACTTGTCATCGCGTTCCTTCACGGCCGCGCTGAGCGTCGCGTTCTCGAACGTGGTGTTCTCAACCTGCCGTTCGAGTTCTCCGATGGCCGACATCAGCCGCAACGACCGTTCGGTCGCGGTCTCACCCGGATGCAGTCCGAGATGACTTCCCAACACGGACGGAGGCGACATGCGGTCGGTCGGAAACGCAGGCATTGGCGGCAGCGCGGCCTTCGAGGGCTTCTTGATAATCGCGAACCGACTCGGCTCGGTCACCGGTTGCTCGGAGGGGACCAGTTCGAGTTGAGACGAGGTCGTCACGACGCCACCCGCCGTTGAGACGTTTCCGAGGGAAGTCACCCTCTGACTCGAAGCCGCTCCGACCGCCGTCTTGCGCGGTGCGCTGGCAACCGCCGAATTGATGGTCGCGGAAACGTGCCGGTGTACCGCAGGCGGTGCCGCAGATGTGCTGGAGCGCGCTGGCACAACGCGGTTCAATGGCGGCAGCGTTGGCGCAGAGGCGCGTGGCGACAGGATTGCCGGAGCGGAAGCCGCTGGCAAAGCGTCACGGTTCGGTGCGGGAGACGGCGGTACGAAATCCGATTCCTCAAACTTCGCGGTCTGGCCCTGCAATGCTGCGGAACGACCTTGTTGAAACAAAGCTCCCGCCCCCGCCACGGACAGGCAGACGATCAGAGTCGGCAGGCCGAGTCCCTTCAGTTTTGACGGACTCATTGTTCGCAATCCTTTCTCACCGTGTTTCACCCGAGAGCGAGTTTCAAAACTAGCCCGACGCGCAAGCGAGGGTTTCACCGTCATCGAATGCTCAGCCCTCGCTTGCGCGTCGGGCTAGTTTTTCGAGGCACAAACCGTTTTTAAAATGCGTTCTCACCCGAAGCGTCAACAAAGCGTCGCAGTCTGAATTTCATTTCATCGCCGCACGACCGACTCACCCTCATCTGGCCTCACCTGCGGACGGACCTTCCGATTCATACGAGCACCACAATCGAAACGTCTCACCACAGGCACACGTCACGTCGATCGCCTGAACCACATCGCCCTCGCGGATGACTTCGATCGTCGGTGCGTTGCCCCCATGAATATGCGCCCCCCCACCGTGGACCACTCCACCCGAGCGGCCTCCGTGATTGCCGGGAACGACATTGTGAATGCCACCGCGCACAAACTTCTCGACGATGCCACTTTGCATGACTCGCACTTCTTTCAGTGTGAACCGACGTATTCCCGCAGCTTGTGTTCTGCCGAGGCCAGCAACCGCGACGTGTAGGATTCGGACAGTTTCAGCAGCGACCCGATTTCCTTGAGTCGCAAGTCTTCCTTGTAGTACAGCGTCACAACGAGTCGTTCGCGCTCCGGCAACGACGTGATCGCATCCGCCAGCAGTCGCTTCTGATCTTCCAGCTCTTCGTTCGAGTCGGGAGTTCCGTGCGAGTGCCCCGTTGGATCGTTTTCGAGTTGTTCGAGCGATCGGACCTGCGTCAGCGGCATCGCGATCAGAGCATCCACAACCTCGTCAACACTGAGGCCGGTCGAGCTGGCCAAGTCCTCCACACTGACGGCCCTGCCCGCGCGTTCCTGAGCCTTCGCCACGAGCGAAACTCGGTGCATCACTTCCTGCGGCAACGGGCAACTGTTGCGGGCCTCATCGAAAATTGCGCCGCGAATCCGCAGTGTCGCGAACGACTTGAAGTCCACGCCGCGCTTCTCATCGAAGCGATCCGCCGCTTGCACCAGGCCGTACATTCCCGCCGATTCGAGATTCTCGACATCGACCGACGACGGCAACCGCGCCGCAATTTTCCCCATGATGTGCCGGACCAGCCACAGATGGTTCACGACGAGAGCGTCACGCGCCGACTGATCGACCGTGCGCGAATACTCCTGAAGTTTGCGGGCCGAGGTAACGGACATGAGACGCGACCATCCTTGTCGTTCAGCGCCGTGTCGTTGTGGAACGTGTTTGCCGCGCCGACGAACGCAACGGGCGATTCAAGGTCATCCTGACCGTCCGGGCAGGAACGCGGCGGTGCGAACGAATGTCCGCCACAACGCATCCGAAATCCTCGAAGGAACAGAGGGGCGAGGCATTCTGTTCAGGGGCCATTCTGTGTCAAGACGGCCCACTGACGAACGGCCTGTCCGCAGGGCCAGAACACTTTTTCAGGCAACTCACGGCGAGACAACCGGCAGTTTCTGCCCTTCGAGCCGCGCGAGCCATGTGCCGTACGGGCCATCACCACACCAACCCGAAGCGTGAGCGAGGACTCGTAGGAGGGACGCCTCGTCCGTCCGAGGCTTTGTTTTGAAACTCACCCCACCGGGCTTGTCCCGGTGGAATCGGGTTTTTGCACTAACTCGATGACTACCGGATTTAAAGTAGCGCAAAGACCTGAAGACCACCCCGGCAAGCGGGGTGGGGTTTCAAAACAAAAGCCGAGCATCTCGCGCAGAGGCCGACGGACGGACGAGGCGTCCCTCCTACGCGCGCCTCAAGCCCACAAGTTCCACCACGCCCCCTTGGCGGGAGCCGCTTTCGCCGGGGCGCGTGCTGCCGCCGCTGCCGAAGTGGTCGGGCCGCCCGATGAGATCACCTTCTTCTCGGGCATCAGCACGCAACTGAGGTCACCGCTGTCGCCACCTGTCGTGTCGATCAGAATGCGCTTCGGACGGAACTGAACGTCGTCCACACGAACGTGTCCCGACACGACCGTCAGCGGGCAGTCTCGCGGGGGATCGGCTTCGACAAACGCCCGCTCGCACAGCCACTCGGGCCGGTTCAGTGACAGATCTTTCTGATGCAGAATCCGCATCTGCATCGCGAACTGCACGTTCGAATTCAACCCCGCATGAACGAACAGCAGTTGCGGATGTTCGACGCACCACGGCAGGTTCATGAGCAGCTCGCGATGGTCCGCAGGGACGCGCGCGTTGAGGTCATCCAAGTCGCCGATTTTGGCCCCATAAGACTCGAACGTCTTATCCGAGTTGTAGTGCTGCACCCAGCGGTCACCCCAGTTGGAACCGTCTCGACTGGGAGTCCAACCGAGCGCGGCACACATGGCGAACTCATGATTTCCCGCGATGGCCGTCGTGCGCGGATGCTTACGCAGCAGATCGAGAAACAGGTCGATGGCCCCTTTGGAATCGGGTCCACGGTCCACGAAGTCACCGATGAAGACGATCCAACGCTGCTGGTAATCGGGCAGCTTCTTGAGTTTGTCGAGGACCACTTGCAGCTTGTCGAGCTGGCCATGCACATCGCCAATGACCGCAATCGGTCCCTGGATCTTGGTCTTCAGCGCGGGCACGGTCATGAAAACAGCTTTCGTGAACTGACGAAGGACGTAGGGTCAGCGTCTCGCTTGCCCCTGCTGAAGTCCGGCTTTTCCCAAAGCCGGACTTCTATGTGAGGCTACGCCCGGAGTGAAGTCTGGCTATACCTCGCGCAGCGGAGAGTGAGAGTTTTCTGAGCGGGGCGGCGTCAGCCCCCTGATTCTTGGGCGTAAGCCCGTTTTCAACGAATCAGGGGGTTGACGCCGCCCCGCTCAGAGGGCTCATCAAGGATCGCGCGAGGTAAAACAAGGCTAAGCCGGACTTCAGCGTCAGCGCAATCGAGCCTGCACATCGGGATCGAGGGCCAGCGCTAGTTTGAGTGACTCAGCCGCGCGCTCGGAGTCGCCGGACGTTTGCAGTACTTGTGATTTCCGGAAGTACGCTTCCGCGACAGCAGGGTCGATGCGGCGCGCTTCCGCAAAACTCTCGATCGCCCGGTCGTAGTCCTTCAGGCCCAGACACGCATCGCCGCGCGCCGAGTACGCCTCTTGAGTCGGTTCAACCGCCAGCGCGGCTTCGGCGTCAGCCAGCGCCTGCGGGAACTCTCGCCACGTCAATCGAATCCCCGCACGCACGATGAGCGCCGACGCGAGTTTCGGATTGATTGTCAGCGCCCGATCAAGATCCTCGATCGCCTTTTCGTCGTGCTCGACCTTCAAATAGTGACGCGCCCGCTCGACGAGACTGGCCGCATCAGTCGCGTTCTTCACGAGGGCCGTATTCAATCCGCCCAGCCGCTCCAACCACATGTACTTCGTTTCGTCCGCCAGCGCCTTATCGAACGCCGATTGCCGCACATAAACATCGTGCCGGTGCTGGTAGTACTTCGGATTGAGCGGATCGAGCATCATGGCTTCCGTGAAGTCCACGATTGCGTTTTCCAAATCTCCCATCCGCGCCCGCAGCAGACCGCGATTGTTGAAGGCGTTGACGTACTTCGGATTGAGCTTCAACGCCTGATTGAAATCGGTCAGTGCGGGAGCCACCTGCCCCGACTGCAACGCCGCGAAGCCACGATTGTTGTAGGCATCGACGTAGTTCGGATCGTGCTTCAAAGCCTGATCGAGCTGTTCGATGGCTTCCGAATACCGTCCCTGAGCGATGAAGAGCAGCCCGCGATTGTTGAACGGATTCGGATACTCGGCCGACAGCTCCGTCGCGCGGTCGAGGTCACGCCGGGCTTCCTCGAACTGCTGCAACCCGATTCGGATAAAGCCGCGATTGTTGAAGAACCGCGCGTCGGTCGAGTTCAATTCGATGGCATGATCCAAGTCCGCAACCGCTTCTTGAGTCAGACCCAGCCGGTGCTGAATCGTCGCCCGCGCCGAGAACAGCACGGCTCCCTTGGGTTGCCGTTCAATCAGTTCATTGACTTTGGCGAGAGCCTGCTCGGATCGCCCCGCATCCATCAGCGAAGCGACTTCCGCCGGTACGCTTTCGCTCCCGACCCCCCCCGTTTTCGTCACCGGCGGACTGGCCGACTGACTCTGACAACCGATCAAGCACAAACTCAAAACCAAGCCAAATGAATGTCGCATCACTGCGGACTCCTTCCGCTGGAAACCGTCCTAGAAACAGGGACCGGCTTTTACTGCCGATCCAAAAATCGGTCAATCCGGGTTTGTAGGCGATTCAACTTGGCGCGAGGGACCGAACACCAACCCGAAGCGTCAGCGAGGACGGCGCATCGCAGGAGTTGCCGTACCCGTGCTGGAGAATGGGCACTCTTGCCCGTGCGGCCCTCTTTCTGCCGCTCTCTTTCTGTCGACTTTCTTCCAACCGGGGGCAAAGCAGGTAGACAGAAAGAGAGAGGCCGAAAAATGGCAGCGAGAGTGTGGCGGCGATCGCGATCAGAGCGACTCGACTTACCTCAATGCTTCAAGTGCCGTCAGCCTCATGGCCGACAGCGACGGGATCAGGCCGCCGAGGAAGCCCATGATGACGGCGAGCAACATCCCCAGCGCGAGCGTGCTCAGATCGACGGTCATCCGTAGGACGATCGCTTTGCCGCCGCCCATCGCGCCCGACACGATGCTGGTGGCGGTGTAGCCATCGGCCAGCGAGCCGATCGCACAGCCGAGCAAGCCGCCGAAGAGAGCGAGCAACATCGACTCGAACAAGAACGAGACGAGAATCTGCCAGCGCTTGTAACCGAGCAGTCTGAGTACGCCGATGTCTTTCGTGCGCTGGCTGATCGCGGCGAACATTGTGTTCATCACGCCGAAGATGCCGCCCAGCGACATGATCGCGCACAGCACGAGGGCACCGATGAGGAACTGCTGGTTGGTCGCGGTCAGTGTCGAGAAGTAAGCGGTTTCCACGAACGGCGCGAGCTGCGCCTTTTTGTATTCGTTCGCGAAGAAGTCGCGCAGTTGGAGCGACGCCCACGCATCGTCGCTCGTCGGCCGGACGAGTTTCTCACGCACCGGAGCGGGTGCGCTGTTGTCTGCCGCCTTCTCTGCGACGGCCTTGTCGAAGGCTTCCTGCACTTTGCGTTCTTTCTCGGCGAAGAACGCTTCACGTTGATCCCGGCGGAAGTTGGGATCGGCCCGCAGGACGAACGTCGAATAGTTTGGCTTGCCGAACAGCGGGCCGATCTGCGATTGCTTCGTCCAAATCTCCGAGTCGTACAGCGAACCGCTCTGCTCCATGATCCCGGTGATCAGCCACAAGCGACCGCCGACATCGAAGGTCTCGCCCACTTCCAGCCGCTCGCGATTCTTGGCCTTGGCGACTTCTTCCGGCTGACGATCGGCACCGAGTTCCCGCGCGATGCCGTAACCGACGACGACCTCAATCGCCGTCTCACCGTCTTTGTTGATCGCTTGCACGCCCGCTTGCGAAAACCACTGCCCGCCGTCGCGCAGCGTCATCATGTGGACCTTCGCCGACATCGCCGCGTCATCCACGCCGCGCACTTGCAGGAACCGACGGCGAGGCCGCCCCGGCGCGGGCTTGTCCATCGTCTGCACCACGTTGAGATACGTCTCGCGACTGATGAGGGCTTGACCGTCTTCCTTGAGCACGCCGTCCTGCGTTTCGATGTCGGTCGCGTCGGCAAAGTTGAGCGTACTAAAGGCTTCGTCTGTTGCGCCCTCAGCCATGATCATCACGTTGCCGGGATGACCCGTGTTATCGGTCATCGCGTACATCCCGTTGACGAACGCGAGCATCATCGTTTGTAGACCGATCACCAGCACGAAGGCTCCCGCCGTCATCAGCGTCGTCCATTTGCGAGCGACCAGGTTCATAAAGTTGTAGCTGAGCGGAACCTTGCCGATGAAACAAAGGCCCGCGTAGAGCGCGACCGACGCCCCGATCAGACCTCGCAACAACAGCGGGTTGCCCGAGAACAAGTCCCACGGAGCAGCAGCAAACAGGAGCAAGTCGATCACGGTGGAAATCTCGTTGTGACGGAACAAATCGAAAGCCGGGGCATCGCAGAACATATCATCAATCCCCATCGGGCTTGTCCCGATGGAATCAGGTCTTTGCACTACTTTGTTTTGATTTTGGCGAAGGTCTCTCGTTCGCAGTGAAATCGCGAGTAGTGCAAAGACCTGCGAGCCACCGGGGCAAGCCCGGTGGAGTTTGAGCGAACATCAACAGCACGTCTCACGTCACGCGGGCAAACACATCGGAAACCTTGACCGATCGCGCACGCCACGCGGGTACAAAACTTCCCGCGAACGCGGTCCCGGCTCCCATCGCCGCTCCCCACCACAAGGCCGCTTCGGGGACAGTGAACTTCGGGAAGAATGCGATTCGGAACGGGAGGCCGCCGAAGACATTGTTGATGACGTAGTACGACACCGCCGCACTGAACAGTCCCGACAGCAGACCGATCAGCACGGACTCGGTGAGGACCATCATCAGGATTTGGTTGGGACGAAAGCCAAGCACCTTCAGCACCGCGAACTCAGGTTCTCGCTCGCGCACGCTGATCGAGATCGCGTTCATGATGACCAGCGATAGCACGATCATGCAGGCGGGAGTCAGCAGCCAGCGGACACCCCAGAAGATGTCGCGCCACGCTTCGAGGAACCCCGAGATGCCGGTCGATGAGGTTTCGCACTTCACCGCAGGCGACGAGAACGACGGCGAACTGACAATCTGCTCGGTCAGCTTGTCGAACGTCGGCTTGTTCTTCACGCGGAGCCAGACCAGTCCGAGCGATCGATCGGCCATCGCGTGAGCCTTCCCGCCGTGCGACTGCTTGTAGGCATCGAGTTGTCGGTCGAAGTAGTCGCGGGCGATCACGGCGCTGTCGGCGAAGCGAGCGGGTTCTTTCGGGAACGTCCCGACGATCTCCAGTTCGAGATTGATGTCGCGATAGTTGCGGCCATAGACGGTGATTCGATCGCCAACTTTCTTGTTCATTTTCTCCAGCCGCTCGGGACCGACGATGACTCCGTTCGGCACCTCTTTCATCCGAGCAATGGCATCCAGCAGCGGGCGGACTTCGGAGTCGGGCATTTCGTCCACTTCATCCATCATGGTGCGCGTCTTTTCCGGCTCCATGATGAACGAGAAGAACATGTTCTCGAACCCGCGCTTGGCGGGATTGGATTCGGTCGAGCCAACGAAGAAACCCCACGTCATGTAGTCAGAAGGACGCGCCGCATTCTTGTCCGTCGGATCGGCGGCCCCTTCGATTAAGGGCTTCGCGTAAGAGTACGGCATCATGCTCGGCACCTGCCACTTCTCGGTGACGATGGCTTTGATGTTGGAACTCTTCTCGGTCGTCGCCCGATCCATCGCGGTGAGCACTGTGAAGACGAGCGTCACGACCAATACCAGCATCATCGTGCCGAGCGACGTGAGAATCGTCCGCACGGGGTTGCGGCGGATGCTCTCGAAGATCAGGAAGAAGTATTTCATGAACAGTCTTTCGTAGGTCGGACCCCTTGATCCGGCCGCAAGTGACATCCGGACCAAGAGGTCCGGTCTACATTGAGTTCCAGCCGAGCGAAGCGCTGCCGCCTCGTACTTACAAGTTCGTGAAATGTTGTCGGACTGCGCGCATTTGGTTCGCCTGAAAGTAGCCTTCATCGCTCCGCGTGAAGGAAGCCGAACGCGAGTTCAGGTTGGATTAGCATCATCATCGCTCAACTCCCATTCGGCTTTCTTCACGCGGAGCGATGAAGGCTACTTTGGCGGCGGCTTCGCCGCGTCGTTTAACCGCGTGGGCAACGCCCCGCGCGTTGAAGGTGTGTCCCACGTCGAACACGCGGGGCGTTGCCCACGCGGTTAAACGAAGGAACCGAGCCGGTCAAAAATCATTCGCTCACGATTCCTCGTCACGCTTGGACGTGCGTCACAAGCCCCTTGTCGAGATGCACCAACCGGTCGGCTCGTTCGGCCGCGCGCGGGTCGTGCGTCACCATGATGACGGTCTTCTTGAGCGTCTTCTTCAACTCACCGAGCAAGTTGAGAATCTCATCGGCCGACTTCGAATCGAGTGCCCCGGTCGGTTCATCTGCAACGATCAATGCCGGATCGGTGACGATGGCCCGCGCGATGCCGACCCGCTGTTGTTGGCCGCCCGAGAGTTGCCCCGGCCGGTGATGCAGTCGATCCGACAGGCCGACGATATCGAGAGCCGTTCGGACCTGCTGTTCGCGCTGCTTCGAGTTGAGCGGCAACAGCAACAGCGGCAGCTCGACATTGCGATAAGCCGTCAGCACCGGGAGCAGGTTGTAGAACTGAAAGACGAAGCCGATGTTGCGCGTCCGCCACGTCGCCAGTTGCGACTCGGACATTTTGGAGATGATCTGGCCACCGACCGAGACCTCACCCTGCGTCGGTCGGTCCAGCCCCGCGATCAAGTTCAGCAGCGTCGTCTTCCCCGAACCGGACGGCCCCATCAAGCCAACGAACTCACCCGCGTGAACGTCGAGATTGAGACCGTTCAGCACATCGACGATCTCACTGCCCCGTTTGAAAGACTTGTGAACGTCGCGCGCTTGAACCCAAGAAACATCAGTGGTCATCAGGCAATCCTGTGGGAAGTAGATCGTTCACATTCTCATTCTGAGCGAGGCGGCGTCAGCTCAATGGCACTGACTTTACTAACCCGCAGCGTAAGCGAGGGCGATGACAAGAGGCGTTTCCCTCGCTTACGCTGCGGGTTACTTGATCAACGTGAGTGCCATTGGGCGTCAGCCCCGTTGTTTTCAAACTCGACTCATCCGCATCACAGATCGGAGTACAAAAGTGGCCGCGCACCCGATCCTGTTCCGCAGCTTCCTAACGCCGGGGACCATCTTGTTCTGTTGGAGCCGATGACGACGACGATGGCAACGGTCTCTCAACAGACGGAGCTGATTGTCGTGAGGGTTCAATGACTGCCATCTCGTTGTAAAACGTGACGATCGCTCCCATCTCGGGCTTCAGGAACGTTCCTTCTTCGCCAGCGGGGACGCCCAGTCGGACTCGCACCGGGATCGCTCCTTTGGCACGGTCGGCGATTGGCATCAGGCGCGAGACGACTCCGTCATAGCTTCGCTTCGGAAACGCTTCGGCCCTGACCTTGCAGACCTGCCCTTTGAATATCTTCGAGATGTCGCGTTCTTGGATCGTCAGTTCGACTTCAAGTTTCGACAGGTCGGCCACGTCACACAGACTGAACGAACCGTTGAAGGCGATCGGATTGACGAGGTTCCCCAACTCGGCGTTCTTCTTGAGGATGATGCCGCTGATGGGGGACGTGATGATGCAGTTGTCGAGCCGCCATTTGGCGCGTCGCAACTCGGCCTCGATCTGACGGACTTGGGCCTCCGCCCCCCGCTTCCGCTCGCGACGTGGCCCGTCCACCATGAGTTGGCTCGTCGCCGTCAGCTTCTCCACCCGCTGACGCAACGCTTGGTATTGTGACTCGGCCGTCTCGACTTCCTGCGTGGTGGCGATCCCTTTCGCCGCCAAGTCTTTCTTGCGAACGAAGTCTTTCGCCGCCTGATCGAGATTCGTCTGAGCCTCCGCGAGATCAGCCTTCGACTGTTTGATCTCATCGGGGCGGCTCCCCTCACGCAGCTCGGCCAACGATTCGTTTGAGGAATCGAGCTGTGCCTGCACCCGCTCGAACTCCGCCTGATATTCGGTGTTATCGAGGACCGCGAGGACAAAGCCCTTCTCGACCCGTTGCCCCGCTTCAAAGTTCAGTTCGAGAACTCGGCCGCTGACCTGCGGACTGACGAGAATTTGCTGCTCGGGAATGATGTAGCCTTTGGACTCGAGCGCGATCTCACCGGCGGCGACCGCCTGACCGAAGCCCGTTCCACTCGCCGTCGCTCCGGTCGTCGCCGTTCCGTCCAGCGAGGCATCTCTCGATCCAACCGACTTCGCGTCCTCTTTCGTCGCGACCGCGTCCGCGTCCGGTTCGTCCGGCTTGGGCTGGAACGGGTTGCCGACCAACATCAGATAGGCCACGGCCCCCGCCAAGATCAGCGTGAGCAACCACGGCAGAGTGGCCGATCCCGACGAACCGCTCCCTTGCGGCGGCAGCCTGAGCGACTGCACGCGATCCGCCAGCGATGTCGAGGGTTCAGTCGATGCCACAGAGAATCTCACACGCAGAAAATTCGTCAGACCTGCTGCCGACGCAAAGGGCAAGATGATTACAATTCGCCACGAAATTGCCAGTCGCCGTCGTCTGACACTCACAGTCTTGGTGCCCGATATCATCCTTCATTCACTCTTCTGCTACTGATCCGCTGGGCGACCGTCCCGCCAAGATTCTTGGTAACCAAACCGCTCCCGCTCACCAATGTACTGGAGAAGCAACAAACCATGATGACCTACCTCTATCCCGATCCATCGGTCTACCCGTTGGAGGTGCTGAAGCGCATGACGGGGGCTGAAAAGTTTGCCTTGAGTAGCCAACTCACAGACAAGGCGATCAATCAGTGCCGCCGCGAAATCGAGCAAGCTCATCCCGGGATTACTTCCCGCGAGGTCGATCTGAAATTCATCGAGATGAACTACGGAGCCGAACTCGCCGAGAATGTACGGCTTTGCCTACAGGCACGCGGTGAAATTTGACTGTTCAAGTCCGTGCTTGTTGACAAGCATGTGCCGTAAGAAATCGAACCGACACTGGGAGACAGACCATGATCGCCACCATCCCCGACGAACTGACGGGCTTCGTCGAACAGAGTGTGACCAGCGGGCGGTATGCCTCGGCAGACGACGCCGTTGCCGCCGGATTGAGGTTGCTGCAACAGACGGACGAAGAGACTTTGCGAATGCTGTTGGCTGAAGCTGACGAGGCCATCTCTCGCGACGCGGCGATCTCGATCAAGAACGTCGCGCAACTCCGCTCGTTCTTCGACGGCATCATTGCTGAAGGGGAAGAAGAACTGGCCGGGCGAAGCCAACGCGTGGTGCCGCATGCGAATTGACATCTCGCCGCATGCTCGGATTGATCTCCGCTCGATCTGGTTGCGCATCGCGGAACATCACCCCGCCGCGGCATCCCGTCTCCTGCGCAAGATTGAAACGCGGTTTGAGATGTTTTCCCGTCAGCCGCTCATCGGTGAACCGTGCTTTCATCTCGGTGACGAAATGCGGTGTCACTCGGTCGGCAACTACGTCATTTATTACCGCCCCACTCCAGAGGCGGTTCGTATTCTGAGAGTCCTTCACGGAGCGAGGGACATCACCCAGATTCCATTTCCCGATTCGGAATGAACGAACACATGAACGACGAAACGTTGCAGCGCATTCAGCAGGTGTATGGGGTCGAGAACTGGTCGGCCGGGTATTTTGACATCAACACCAAGGGGCACATCATCGTTCGGCCGGGGCGAGGCGATCCTCGGTCGGTGGACCTCAAAGAGCTGGTCGATCACCTGTTGAAGGACAAGAAGCTGCAACTGCCGTTGCTGATCCGGTTCCCGCAGTTGTTGACCGGACAGTTGCGGGCGTTGTCGGCGGCGTATCAGGGGGCCATCGCGCAGTACGGGTTCAAAGGGCAGCACTACCCCGTCTATCCGATGAAGGTCAATCCGCGACGCGAGGTGGTCGAAGAGTTCCTGCGCGACGGTGCCCGGTGTCGCGTGGGCCTCGAATGCGGATCAAAGGCGGAGCTGTATGCAGCCATCGCGCAGGAGCAGGCTCCCGAGACGTTGATGCTGTGCAACGGCTTCAAGGACGAAGCCTTCATCAAGACGGCGCTGCTCGGCGTGCAAGCGGGCAAACGGGTGACGATCGTCGTCGAGAAACTGAACGAACTGAAAATGGTCGTGAAGCTGGCGAAAGAGACCGGCGTCGCGCCGTGGATTGGGTTACGGGCCAAGCTCTATTCGAGAGGCTCCGGCAAGTGGGCGTCCTCCGGCGGCGAGGCAGCGAAGTTTGGGCTGACCACGTCCGAGCTGTTGCAATGCGTCCGGTTGCTCAAGGAAGAGAAGCTCGATAGTCAATTAAAACTGCTTCACTTTCATATCGGCTCGCAAATCACCGATATCAAGCGGGTGAAGAACGCGATGAAAGAGGCGGCCCGCGTGTATGCAAAGCTGCGGCAGATCGGCTGTGGAATCGAGTTCCTCGACATCGGCGGCGGTCTCGGCGTCGACTACGACGGTTCACAGACGCGGTTCGAGTCGAGCGTCAACTACACAGTGCAGGAGTTCGCCAACGATGTCGTTTACGTCATCAAGCACGTCTGCGACGACGAGAACGTGCCGCACCCGCACCTCGTCACCGAGAGCGGTCGGTTCATGACGGCCTATCACACGGTCTTCATCACCTCGATCCGCGACGAGATCGAAACCTTCGCCGATGACGAACCCGAAGTCACGATCGATGCCGACGACCCGCAGGTCATCACCGAACTCAAGGACTTGTGCGACGGCATCAACGGCAAGAACTACGCCGAGTACTACCACGACGCGCTCGAACACAAGGACGAACTCCACACGCAGTTCAACTTGGGCCTCATCAGTTTGGAGGACCGCGCGAAGGGCGAAGTCTTGTTCTGGGAAGCCTGTGCCCGCGCGTTAAAGGAGTCCGAAGCGGACAGCTTCCCCGATGATGAGTTCGAGGCTTTGAAGAAGATTCTGGCGCAGAAGTATCTCTGCAACTTCTCACTCTTCCGCTCGGCTCCCGACAGTTGGGCGATCAAGCAACTCTTCCCGATCTGCCCGATCCACCGCTTGAACGAGCCACCGACCGACTTCGCGACGCTGGTCGATGTGACCTGCGACAGCGACGGCAAGATCGACAAGTTCGTGGATCTCAAAGACGTGAAGGAGACGCTTGAACTCCACGACTGGAAGGACGGCGAAGACTACTACCTCGGCCTCTTCCTGACGGGGGCCTATCAAGAAGTGATGGGCAGCCACCACAACCTGTTCGGCCATCCCAACGAAGCCCAAGTCGTGATCGACACCGACGGCCGCTTCCACGTCACAAAGCTCATCCCCGGCAGCCGCATCAACGACATGATGCAGTTCGCGCGCTACGACAAGACGCAACTCGCCGAGTCCTATCGCAAACAACTGACCGCCCGCGTGGAACTGGGCCTGCTCACCAAACAACTCGCCGAACAACTCGCCACCGAATACGAAGCGGGAGCCATGCGCGGGACGTACTTGGAGTGAAGGCGTGCAACCGGATGATGCGATCTCAATCTATACCTCGCGCGGTCGGTGATGAGACATCTGAGCGGGGTGGCGTAAGCCCCCCCGGTTCTTGGGCGTTAGCCCTTCGCTGGAAGAACCGGAGGGCTTACGCCACCCCGCTCAGATGTCTCTCACTTTGCCCCACGCGAGATGTAATGTTGGTCGCGAACGACCACCGATCTAACGAAGGAATCGAACCATGACTCCATCGACTGCAACCATCCGCATCGGCCCTCACGACCACGGCCGTCGCATGACGCTCGATGAGTTCGACGAAGTCGAAGTCGAAGCGGGGATTCAAGTCGAACTCGGGCGAGGAGTCATCATCGTGAGTGAAGTTCCGCTGCCGTGGCATTTCCGATTGATCAACGCTCTGCGCCGACTGATTACGGCCTATGACATCCAACACCCAGGACGCATCTGGGGAATCGCCAGTGGCGGCGAATGCAAGTTGCCGGTCGCCGAGTACGACTCCGAACGCCACCCCGACTTGGCGGTCTATCTCACCGCGCCGCCGTATCAGGACTCGAATGCCGTCTGGTCGGAATGGATTCCGGAACTTGTCATCGAAGTCGTCTCGTCCGGATCGGAGACGCGCGGCTACACAGAGAAACGGGATGAGTACCTCGCGTTCGGCGTGCGTGAGTATTGGGTCGTTCATCCCGATCGCAAGGAAATCATGGTTCTTCGCCGGATGAAGGGGCAGTGGTCGGAGCAGACGCTCACGACCAAGGATGCCTATTCGCCTCATCTACTCCCCGGCTTCACGTTGAACATCGCTCAAGTGTTCGAGTGATCCCGTCGATGACGCAACTCACACACTCGGCCTATCGATTCGCTGAAACAGCGGCGCGGCGGTCCAGTCGAAGAACCATTGGCGGAGATCGTTCGCGAGTTGCGTGAGGTCCGCGTGAGCGCTCGGTTGTGCGCCGTGAGCAGCCAGCAGTGCGTCGCCGACGGAGTCGCCTTGCTGGAGAGCGGTCAGTAACGCGAACTGGACCGGCGAGACCTCGAAGCGGCGGACGATGAAGTCGCGGCGCGTCACCACCAGTAGCGTCGGTCGCGCGTCGGGAAAGGTGGCCTCGGTGTTGCGCCTCACGGCCGTGATGTACTCGTGAACGGGGAACGTCAGCGACACCAGTCGCACGCACTCATGCAGCACGATCCGCGATTGAGCGAACTGCTCAGGAGTGAGTCTCCCGTAGGGTAAGCCTCCGGCTTGCCCGCCTCCTGGAACTAACACCACTTCAGGACCAGCCCCATCAAACACCTCGCTGTACGTCCGCTCCAACCGCGCGAGATCGATCAGAAAATCGGCGAAGTCGGGCGCGGTCTCCTCGTTCGAGTCCACGCCGCTTTCAAGCGACTCGCGTGGCGGGCGTGTCTCTTCCAGATACTCCGGCAACGTCGCAGCCAAGCGCGTGAGCGTGTCGCTGCATGACGGATGCTTCAGGAGATACCCAAACGCCAGTCCCTCGAACGCCTCTTCACCGAGTGCCTTCACCATCGCGGGGAACTCCGCCCGCAAGCATTCCAACAGCCGCGCGAAGTAGGCGTTGCCATACACGCGCAGCCGGTCAGCGCTGCTGAGCCTCTGCGACGGCAGCACGACTTCATCGAGCCGCCTCGCGCCGAGATCAATGATTTCTCGCGACGAGTCACTCATCACGCCCGCCTCAATTCCAGCGGGATGCGTGATGACCGACTGCATCCAGCGTTGAAGTTGATCGAGCGAACGAAGTGCGAGTAAGGGGTCAGGCACCGCAGACTTCAGAATTGGCGGAGTTCGATTTGAGTTGTGAGTCACACTGACCTCCGCCAATTCTGAAGTCTGCGGTGCCTGACCCCGGTCGAATGGAGGCGTGTGGAAGTTCATTCCGCCTCCGTTCGGATGAGATGGCTCGGGTGGGGATGGGGCAAGCTGGATACGGCGACCATGTGGAGCGGCCCCCTGCTCTGCTCGCCTCGTAGGATGGACGCCCCGTCCGTCCGTGTCGAATTCAATATGACGGACGGACGAGGCGTCCATCCTACGGCGGGCCGCGAAGCGAGCGACGGCGTGTCGTCGAGGAACCGCTGCGCTCGCAGTACCTCGGCATGGACCACGGGGAACTCGGGAATGTTCGCGTCCCATTCGAGCAACGTCGAAACCCCGCCCGTCAACTCGTGAGCAACTCGGTACAACTCCCAGACGGGATCGATCACCGGGCCGTCGTGCGTGTCGATGCAGTGCGTCCCGCAATCGGCATGTCCCGCGAGGTGCATCTGCACGACCCGTTCATGCGGCAGCCCCTTCAAAAACTCCACGGGATCAAAATCGTGATTGAAGGCCGAGACATAGACATTATTCACGTCGAGCAACAACCCGCAACCGGTCTCGTCGGCGAGGCGTGCGACGAACTCCCACTCACTCATCGTGGAGTCGGCAAACGTGACGTAACTGCTCGGATTCTCCAAGATGAGCGGCCGTTCGAGGATGTCCTGCACGATACGAACTCGCTCGACGACGTGCTTCAGAGTCGGCTCGTTGTACGGCAGCGGCAACAGATCGTGCGTGTTGACTCCCGCCACGCCCGTCCAGCAAACGTGGTCCGACACCCACACCGCGCGCGTCGCTTCGGCGAGCAACTTCAATTTGCGAAGGTACTCCCTATTGAGCGGATCGCTGCTCCCAATCGACAGCGACACGCCGTGCAGGACGATCGGATACCGCTCGGCAATTTGATCGAGCACATAACGCGGCCGCCCGCCTGAGTTCATAAAGTTCTCGGAGATGACCTCGAACCAATCGACCGCCGGTTGCTCGCGCAGAATATATTCGAAGTGAACCGACCGCAGTCCGACGCCCAGCCCCAGGTTGGGATACCCGAGTCGCGGCGATGAAGGATCGTGTGACAGCATGAAACGGGATGTCCGTGGAGCATTAGGCGAGCGGCAACAAATGATTTACCCGAAGACACCAACCCGAAGTGTGAACGAGGGCGAAGTCTATCGACGCCCTCGTTCACACTTCGGATTGGTGGGGGGCAGACAACACTTCCACCCGCCTTAAAACAATGCCGGTTTGATGGCGAAAGTGCCTCAGGCATCTAACGGACTGCGGACACCCATCCCCGGCTTGTTCATGACGTGAGTATAGATCATGGTCGTGGCCACATCATTGTGGCCGAGCAGTTCTTGCACAGTCCGGATGTCGTAGTTCGCCTCCAACAGATGCGTCGCGAAGCTGTGACGGAGCGTGTGACAGTTGGCGGGCTTGTGGACTCGCGATTCACGCACGGCGCGTGTCATCGCACGCTGAATGGTCGATTCATGAACATGATGACGGCGGATCACACCGCTGCGAGGGTCTTTCGAGAGGCCCGGTGCGGGGAAGCAGAACTGCCAACCCCACTCGTGTTCGGCGTTCGGATACTTCACGGCCAAGGCATACGGCAATTCGACGTTGCCGCCCCCCACCTTCAGATCCTGTTGATGCAGCCGCCAGACCCCGCGCAGATGTTCCAGCAACGGCTCTTGAATCGACTGCGGCAACACCGTCACTCGGTCCTTTTCCCCCTTCCCATCCCGCACGACAATTTTCCCGCCAGCAAAATCGACATCCTTGAATCGCAACCGCAATGCCTCAGAAAGTCGCAACCCGGACCCGTACAACAATCGTGCGACCAACGCGGGGATGCCATTCAGTTGCGACAACACTTTTTGCACCTCTTCCACGGTCAAGACACACGGTAACCGACGTGACGATTTGGCGATGGTCCAGTCACCGAGATTACCGAGCGGACGCCCCAAGACTTGCCCGAACACAAACACGAGCGCATTGAGCGCCTGCTTTTGTGTGTCTGCTGCAACCTTTCGCTCCACGGCCAGATATTCAAGGAACGCTCTCACGTCATCCGGCCCTAATTCATCGCTAGAACGCTCCCCCGCAAACGCCTCGAATCTCGCCCACCACTGGGTATACGCCTTCTCCGTCTTGATCGCGTAATGAGCCACACGTAGCACGCGACGAATCCGGTCCACCACTCCAAGGGGCTTGTCATCCGTGGCGGAAACGGGCTGGGTCGCGGAGATTCCCACGCGTTCGTTGAGCCGATTTCCCCAAGCCTCACGCAATTGCGGAACCCCGAGTTCGTACCGTTCATAGCCAAACTTCATCAACAGGCCGATGGCATCCAGCGACTGCTTGACCTGCCAGTCCGCCTGCCCCTTACGCATCACACTTTCAAGGTAGTCGCAGGCATCTTTGAGCGACACCGTCTCGATTTGCGGCTCGTAGACCCGCAGAAAGTTTTCCATGCGGATGCCCAACCAGTAAGCATCCTTCTCGTTCCGCACCATCCCCACCACAATTTCCTTGGCTCGCTGGAGTGGAGATACTCCAGACGGACCAGATGCCGGAGACTTGGATACTGGAGACTTGTTCGTAGTCGCGTTCATGGGATCGGCCATCGCATCAGTCCTTGCCTGCGCGGATATCCGGGATAGGCAGCGCGCCGGGATATCCGAGATGGGCAGCGCGCTGGCTAACACGCTACCGCACGCAACAGAAAACTCAACGCTGTCGTTGACAAACCGTTTGGGGCAAGGCATGTTGCGTCGCGTGAAGCGAAGACCCGCATCAACAGCTTGGCCGAGTTAGCCCGCGTGCAGGTCAATTCACTGTTCGGCGGCGGGAAACCGTTAATAGGAGACGACCATGAATTGGTCGAGACCGTTGATCGTTGTTTTTGGTGCCCTCACAATGGCGTGCGGCCTGAGTGGCTGCGTCCCCTCCTCCGCCGGGAGTTGGGGGGTGACCAATGGCTCCACGAACCAGCGCGAAGACGGCGTGACGTATTCCTACAGTGCCCTCAGTTTTGCTCGCAACGGTCAGATCTACGTATTGTTGGCCACTGCACGCGGCACCGGCAATAGTTACAGAGGCGGAGAGGGGAAGTACCAAGGCGAGCTGCATGGTAAGGATGGTGTGAAGATCGGCTGGTCATGCACGACGAAAGATGGGCAGAGCGGGAAAGTGGTTATTGATAACCAGGAATTCGACCTGACCGCGGGGGCCTTGTTTCTTGTCTCGACATCGGACAAGTCCGCGCAAGTCCAGCAATTGCTGATTGACTCCGCGCAACTCCAGACGTGCTCGGATGTCAAAAAGTTACTGGGTGTGATGAAGGCCAACCCCGAGATGGCCAAATATCTCGAGATCTGCAAAGTTAGCGAGTAGCCGCCGAACAAGCGGTTCAAGCCGACACGAACAAGCGGCGGGTTTTCGGCGTTCAATGCGTGCTCGCTCATCGAAAGTCTGTCGTTCATCGCGCCGCTTGTCCGTGCGGCTTAACCTTGGCGTTGGGCAATAAAACATGGGCATCCTCGCCGACATTGAACGCCTCATCACCGAACACGCATCGGCGGCGATCATGAAGGAGCGCCTTGCGCTGGTCCTCGAACAAGCGGCGGCGCTCGAAAAACATGTAGCCCAGCTTCAACAGGAAAACACCCGTCTTAACGAACAAGTTGCCACACTGGAAAACAAAGTAGTCGCCCACACGGAACGCCAGCAGTTTGTCGAGTGCCGGGGCGCACTTTTCAAACGGAAGCCTGGTGCCGGCTACGAGAATGCTGTGTTTTGTCCACGGTGCCATTATGCCATGTCCTCATTTCACGGGATGCAGTCATATCTCTGTCGGTGCGGACAATCAGTCGATTTTACAGGCCGGGATCTCCAGACCATCATGAAAGAACTGCCACAGTAGAAGCCGCCACAGTTCATCTTTCTGCCGCTCTCTTTCTGTCTCCAGACTTCCTTCTTCCACAAAGCGGATGGCAGAAAGATCAGGGCAGACAAACAAAACCAAAAACAGAATGCCCAACAAGTCGCTCAAGCGGACCCGACCAAGCGGGCGGTTTACTGGTTGCGTGAATCGTCGTCTGTCGCGCCCGCTTGGTCGGTCCGCTTAGCTCGGTCGTTGGGCGATCAACCACAGAACCGCAATCAACCACAAGTCCTCCCCGCGCTCGATACGTTGTCGCCATCCGATGCGTTGTCCGCGCTCGTCCGCGAATGTCTGTCGGTGAAGCATCCGCTTGCGAATGAGAAGCGTCCGAAGCAAAACACAACTGCGTTGATCATCGTCCGGCGAATTGATCGTCGCTTGGCCCATGATCGCGAATACAAAACACAATACGGAGGCCAAAAATGACGTTCGCAATTCTTGCCGTGCTTTCCAGTCTAATCGGCACTCCGCCTGCACACGCCAATTACAAAGAAGTGTACGACGAATGGGTTCGCATCCATCACATCACCGCAGCGTCTGACAATGCGAGATCGGTCAACGCACAATTGGTCATTGATCCGCGAGAACTCGCCATGTGGATCGAGGAGGATGGGGCAATTCACCGCGACCACGGCGTGGCTAATCTTCCAGAAGGGCTAGATTGGGTGGGATTTCAAATCACGAATCGCGGCATCATTGAATGCTCATTCCCACTCAGGCTGTCACGTCCGCGAACGAGCGACGAGTCTGGCGAATGCGTCATGGTAATCGGCACTTCTCCGAATCATCAGTCGTGGGAATTCACGTTATCCGCCACCAAATCGTCGAACAGCTTTGGCATTGGCAGTGGCTCACCTATCAGCTCCAAGTCTCCAATAACCGTTCGGCTACCCGCGCGCATCGCGGAATCGAATGCCGCTCCCGACGTTTTGCACAGCTTTATTGTTCCCCAAACGCCCCGGACTCGTGACCCGAAAGAGTCAATCCAGACAAAGCACTTCGCCATAACAATCGTTCGCGAAATCACAAAATGAGACCGCAACCGAGCAATCGCCCAACAAGTCGGTCAACGCGAGCGGCGGCTCGCGCGTTTTCTGTCTTCCATGTCGCTGGCCGCCGCCGCGTTACCTTGGACGTTCGCCCGCTGCAAAGGCCGCTCGCTGACTGAAGTAGAATAATCATGAGTAAACCAGCCCGGCCACAGATTTCCGATGACGTTGCGGCCAACCTTGCTTTACTGGAAGAATTTTGGCGGCGTACTCCGTTTCACGACATGGAAATCGTTTCAATCAAACGCCTGTCTGGTCGAGTTATTGTTACGGTGGGCATTTACATTCTCATATTGACGGGTGTAACTCGCTACGATCCAAAGCTGGAGGAGATTCCCACGTCTTGGTTGTATGATGCGATCGAGTCCGCAAATGACTTGCATGTATTGACGGTGGAAACTGAATCCGGAACGTTTTCCGTCGCGTTCCGCAACTTGCGTTTGATGAGGGACGAGGACTTTGCTGTCCTGATACCACAGCTCGACAATTAAATGGGCGAACCAAAAGATGCAGCCGAGTTGCCGAGCGGCTGCGCACACAATGGAACGTCAGTCGCGGCAACCGGCTGATCTTGGTCGTTAGAACGAAAGAACCACCTCATGGCCGACTCATCGCCATCGACTCCACCGCGGCAGTTGCCTCCTAATCCGCCACCACAACCGCAACCAGACCGCCGTAGCGACGAAACATCACCTAGGCCACACTCCAGCCGGTGAGGATGACAACCACGGACGCGAGAACGCACACGGCCGGGATTACTGCAACAGAAAGCCGCGCGCCGTTCACTGCTGTTGCCACCTTCACGTTATGGCGAAGTGCCAACTCGATTCGCTCCTGCAATTGACACGCTTCCGCAGCACGAATCCATCGCATTTCATGACTCATCAAATCATCGGTCAGCAGGTTTTTTGGTTCATTTCCACTTGGCAATACCTCCACCGCCCTCAATGCGTAATGAAACAAACAAACGGACTGCCACACCGCAACAGCCGCCACGACAAATAACGGGACAACAATCCACCACTTTACCGCGTCATTCGTGTTCAACAGCGTCGCGATGTATCCACACGACCCGAGAATCATTCCAAACAACCAATTGATGGTGGTGTGCGCTTCGCGAACCAATCCGCTTCGCGATTCCATCAAAAACGCCAACATGCGATTTGCCTGCTCTTCCACGAACTTTGCCTTCTCGTCCGTCAAAGAGTCAAACTCTGTCATTGCGATCTTCATGGGCATCTCCATCAAACGTCCAAAGCAGAACAACACAAAAGGCAATCAAAACACGTTCTAACCAGCGGTTCAAGCGGACGGCGAGTCGCTGGTTATTTCACAGTTTCACTGCTCATCGGAAGTCTTCCCTTCATCGCGCCGCCGCTTAACCTGGTCGTTCGGCAAGCAAACACAGAACCGCAATCGAAGTCGGGCCGGTTCGGCACGGTGACACGGCTTCGGGACACATCGCGATCTGAAATGACGCCCACCGGATTGCTGACCGCGCCGGTTGTCTGAACTCGACGCAGCAGGGTCGATTCGCTCCCTTTCGTTGCGGGCCGTGTGTAGACTCTTGCCCGTTGATGGGACGCGGGGCGGACAGGATTGTCGGCCCCGCTTTTGTGCGCCGGGAGTCATCCGAACCGGCGGGTTGCTTGGCAGCCTGTTGAACCGCTGTAGGACGGGCACACTTGCCCGTCTCAGAGATTGAAAACCGACGGGCAAGAGTGCCCGTTCTACTTTTCCAACAGGCGCTCGGGTGGCCCGCTCTACGAAAGAGATTGCATCGTGACCGTGACATCTGTAGTGGGTTTGCAGTGGGGCGATGAAGCCAAGGGAAAGATCGTTGACATCCTCACCGATTCGCACGAGATCGTCGTGCGGTATCAGGGGGGGAACAACGCCGGTCACACCGTGAAGTTCGACGGCGAGACCTACAAACTGTCACTCCTGCCGACCGGCATTCTGCGGCCCGGCGTGACGGCGGTGATCGGCAACGGCCTCGTGGTGAACCCCGAAGCGTTGCTCAAAGAGATGAAGTCACTGACTGATCGCGGTGTGCGCTGCGACGGCGGAAACCTGCTCGTCAGCGATCGTGCTCACGTCATCCTGCCGTACCACATCGTCGAAGACGCGGTATTTGAAAAGCGTCGCGGGGCAGAGGCGATCGGGACAACGGGGCGCGGGATCGGAACGGCCTATCGCGACAAGGCACTCCGGTCGCACGCTATTCGGATCGGAGACCTCTATCACCCGGCCTCATTCCGTTCGCGGCTGACCGAGATCGTCGCTGCGAAGAACCTGATGCTGAAGGCACTCGACCCGAGCGTGGAAACGCTCGATGCCGAGGCCATCTTCGCCTCGTACACGGACTACGCCGAACGGATCAAGCCGCATGTGACCGATACGACCGCGTACCTGCACAAGGCGCTGAAGGCGGGCAAGAGCATGCTGTTCGAGGGTGCTCAAGGGAGCCTGCTGGATGTCGATCACGGGACGTTCCCGTACGTCACGAGTTCCAACAGTTCGTCGGCGGGGATTCACAGCGGCAGCGGGATTCCTCAACGTGCGATCAACCGGATGATCGGCATCGTGAAGGCGTACACGACGCGCGTTGGTGGCGGCCCGTTCCCGACGGAACTGAACAACGCGACCGGCCAGCACATTCGCGATGTCGGCCACGAGTACGGCACCGTCACCGGACGGCCTCGCCGTTGTGGCTGGCTCGATGGCGTGGCCACGTCCTACGGGGCACGCATCTGCGGCGTGGACGAGATCGCCGTGATGCTGCTCGATGTACTGGCTCAACTGGACGAACTTCAGATTTGCGAGGCGTATGAGATTCGCGGCGAGCGGACGACCGACTTCCCCTCGCACGTCGAAGACCTCGAAGCCGCGAAGCCGATCTATCGTACGATCCCCGGTTGGAAGCAGGACATCACCGGTGCCCGCAAGCTGAGCGATCTTCCGTCCGGCGCGCGTCGCTATGTGGATACCGTGGCCGAACTGATGGGGCTGCCCGTGAAGTTCATCAGTATTGGCCCCGATCGCGAGCAAACAATTCTGCTGTGATCTTTTTCCGTCACCGACCGTTGCCCGCGAGCCACTGGAAGGTCGGGATCGGTTGCCCGAAGTCCGGCTTTTCTTAAAGCCAGACTTCTTGGTTGTGATTGAAAGTCCCGATGCAAAGGAAGTCCGGCTTTAAGAAAAGCCGGACTTCGAGAGAGGCTCATTCCCCCGTTTCCATTTTGAAATGGTATGACATGGTTAGACGATTCGTTTCGGTGGCTTCTGTGTTGGCAGTGACATTGGCAGGACTCATCGCGGGAGTAGGCGATGCTCACGCGCAGGTCACGTTGGAAATCAAGTTTCCCGAGGGAACGAAGTCTTCTTCGCAAGTGGAGTCCTTGGTCAATCAAACGCTGACTCTGGGAGGACGCGACATCCCGACGAAGGCGACCACGTTCATGCTCACGACAGCCAACATCGGAACTCGCGCGGCCGACGGGACGCTGGCGATCGTCGAGAAAGTGGAATCGTTGCAATCAGAGCTGGACCTCAACGGGATCAAGCTCCAGTTCGATTCGGCCAACCCCGACAAGAAGGCCGACATTCCGCAGCTCGAACCGCTGCTCGATCTGTATCGCGCTGTCGTAAAGTTTCCGATGACGCGCACGCTGGAAGCGAAAACGAACAAGCTCAAGAGCATCACGCTGCCCGAGGGCGAGTACGAGAAACTGGGCGAAGTCGCGAAGGATCGGTTCAATCCCGAGAAGCTCAAGAAGGCGACCGATCAGGCGCTGGCATTCCTGCCGGATGGGCCGGTCAAAGTCGGCGACAAATGGGAGCGCGCCACCGAAGTGGATCTGGGTTCCGGCCAACTGATGAGCTTCCGCACCAAGTACGAGTACCTCGGCACCGTCGAACAGGACGGCGCGACGCTCGACAAGATCGAAGGCACAGCGTTTGAAGTCAGCTTTGCGATCGTCGGCAATCCGATGCTGCAAGTCACCAAGAGTGACCTCAAAATCAAGGAGTCCGCGACCACGCACCTCTTCGACCGCGAACGAGGCCACCTCGTGTCCAAGAACGCCAAGGTTCGGATCGACGGCCCGATCACACTGGTCATCGGCGGCATGGAACTCGAAGGCAAACTCGATCTGACGATGGAAGAAAAGTCCACGCGGCAGAAGTGAGGGGGAGTCCAAAGTGTCCGAACGCCTCTACCCGAAAGTCGTTGAATGGTCTGAGGAAGACCAATGCTTCGTTGGCACCTGTTGCGGGGTGGCTGTCATGGTGATGACGAGCAAGCCGTGTTCGCCGAGTTGTGTGAGATCGTCCATGAAACGATCGCCCTGTACGAACAAGATGGCACGCCCTTGCCACCGCCGATCGCCGCGTCCTAGCGGGAAATGGCATTGTTCGTCACGGCGCATTGATGGCGGATCCTGATTCGAGACCCAACCATGACGTGGATCAAAACCATTCCGAAGTCTGAGGCCGATGCGGCCTACAAAGCGGCGATCGACGCGCAACATGCGTGGTATCCGCAGGAATACGCCGAGCAAGTGCCGGGGATTCCCACCAATGACGGGGACGGCATCGTGGCGGCACACAGTTTGATCCCGAATGCCCTCCATCACGCCTTCGCCACGTTCGGGACGTTGATGGACCCCGAGTTGCCGCTCACGCGGCGCGACCATGAGCTGATCGCGACCGTCGTCTCGCAACAGAACTGCACGCAGTATTGCACCGTGTCGCATCGCGAGTTTTTGCGAAGGGTCACGGGAGACGAGAGCCTTGTCCGTGCGATCGAAACCGGCTCATCCGCTGCACCGCTGACCGAAGCCGAGCGGGTCATGATCGACTTCGCTGTGCAGGTGACGCGTGACGCGACGGCCATCACGCGCGAGCATCATGCGCGACTGAGGTCCGTCGGTTTCGATGATCGAGGGATTCTGCAAATCACTCTGATCGCGGCTTGGTTCAACTACATCAATCGCGTCGCCGATGCACTGGGCGTGGGGCGCGATTGACAGCCTGCTGAATCGCGTAGGGTAAGCGTCTCGCTTGCCGCGAGAAAACGGGTTCATCGGATGTTTGGGGGGGATTCATTGGCGCGCGCTGGACGACGGCGACCGGTCTTCATCCTGAAGGGATGAATAACGACGGACTTCATCCCGCTCATGGGAATCCCCCCCCAAATATCGGATGAACCGAAAAACGTAGCTTGGACGCCTCGTCCGAGCGAAAAGCAATTGGAAACGGACGGACGAGGCCCATCCTACGGTTCTTCAACAGACTGCTAGGCCGGAGGCTGGGCGCGCAGAGCCACTTGGATTTCGTCACCAACGAGACGGACTTCAAAGGACTCGGTGCGGACTTTCGACTTCGGGTTGTCGAGCCACAGACCGTCTGTCACACAGAACCGCCAGGCGTGCCACGGGCAGATGACCTCGGTGCCATCCAAGTATCCGGCCGACAACGACGCACCCATGTGAGGGCACGCATCGTTGATCGCGAAGTACTCGCCGTCTCGCAGAAAGACGGCAATCAGTTGGCCGTTCACGGGGAACGCCCTGCCCTCTCCTTCGGGGATCGAGCCGACTTTGGCGACCATCTGGAACTCGCGAGTCTGAAGATCAGTGGGCGGAGTCACGGTCGTCGTCTCATTGGGCTGTGTCTCACTCACGCTCTTTCTCCCACCACATTCCTCTGGCAAACAGATTGATCACGCCGTCTGTCGCGGCAAAGCATTGAACGCCCTCCCGCTCTTTCCCGTGCTCCCCGTGGTTCCTTTCCATGGCCATGAAAGGAACCACGGGGAGCACGGGAGGACACGGGGAAGAGTGGGATTCAAGGGGTGGAAGGCGTTGCCAAAAGACAGGTGACCGCTTCGCGAATTCCTCGCTTTCGACCACACCATGTATAGCCGTGGTCTCAGTGGGATGCGATGCCGCCACGGGGAGATGTTTCGTTGTGGATGTGGCTCGCACTGTTGCTTCGACGGGACAACTGTTGTTTCGGCGGGACGTGTTGTGGCGACAGGTCAACAATCTTTTCCAACATTGTTGACGACTCGCCACTGTGACCTATGTTTGACTCACCCTCGGCTACGGAATGGTCTCCCAGCTTGGTGCGAATCGCCACCCTCATCGCGATCCGTGCCTCCCACAGCCTTCGTCGCGTGTCAGCACGTCACCGTGGTGACGGCTCGCGCTGAGGCTCGGCCTGCGGTGTCTGCTGGTTTACGAGACTGCTCTTACATAAAGCCACTCGCCATGAATCACGGTTCGTTACTGGTCGTCGATGACGATCGTCCACTGCTCGAAGCTGTTGCCGACTATCTGCGTAGTCTCGGCCATCGCACGGAGACGGCCACCACCTGCGACGAAGCGATCGCCCGGATGAAGGAGTTTCCGTTCGATGCCGTCATCTGCGACGTGAACCTCCCCGATCGAGACGGCTTCGAGCTGCTCGAATGGGCGGTGAAAGCGGTCCCCGATACGCAGGTGATTTTGCTGACCGGGTTCGGCACGATCGACAGTGCTGTCGAGGCCATTCGCCTCGGAGCTTTCGACTATCTCACCAAGCCGATCATCGACGATGAACTGAACTTCTCGATCCGCCGGGCACTCGGCCAGAAGCAGATCGTCACCGAGAACAAGTCGCTCAAACTGCAACTCAACCAGCGTTTCGGCATGGGCAACATCGTTGGTCACGACTACCGCATGTTGAAGATGTTCGACTTGATCGAAAGTGTCGCCGACACACGCACGACGGTCCTCGTGTTGGGTGAGTCCGGCACCGGGAAGACGATGACGGCGCGGGCCATTCATCAAATGAGCAACCGCCGCGAGAAGCCGTTCGTGGAAGTCGCCTGCGGGGCGCTCCCCGATTCACTGCTCGAAAGCGAACTGTTTGGTCACGTCGCCGGTGCCTTCACCGGAGCGACTCACGACAAGATGGGAAAGTTCATGCAAGCCAACGGCGGCACGATCTTCCTCGACGAGATCGGCACCGCGTCACCCAGCCTGCAAGTCAAACTGCTGCGTGTCCTGCAAGACCGCGAGTTCGAGCCGGTCGGCGGCAACAAGACGCACAAGGTCGATCTGCGGATGATCCTCGCCACAAACATTGACCTCGAAGAGGCCGTGCGCAAGAACGAGTTCCGGCAAGACCTGTACTACCGCATCAACGTCATCACGCTGACGCAGCCGCCGTTGCGAGAACGGATGAGCGACATTCCGCTGCTGGCCGAACACTACTTGAAAGAGTTCATCGCCCAGACCGGTCGCCCGGTCACAGGCTTCAGCCATCAAGCCATCGAGTTGATGCAACGCTATCGCTGGCCGGGCAACGTGCGCGAGTTGGTCAACGTCATCGAACGCGCCGTCGTACTGTCGAAGTCGCCTGTGATCGGCCCGAACGATCTGCCGGAAGCACTCCGTCGCGACGATCCCCTGCTCGAATTCGGCGGTCGCCTCTCCAGCATGAGCGGCAACAACCTCAAGTCGGCTCTGGCCAACCCCGAGAAGCAGTTGATCCTCGACTCGCTCGAATCGCACGGCTGGAATCGCCAAGACACCGCCGATGCCCTCGGCATCAACCGCACGACGCTCTACAAGAAGATGAAGAAGTACGGCATCAGCTTCGAGAAGCAGTTGATGCTGTCGTGAGACAGTCGGCCTAATCGGCCTGTTGAAGAACGTAACTTGGACGCCCTCGTCCGAGCGATTTCTAGTTGAAAACGGACGGACGAGGGCGTCCATCCTACGATTTTCAACAGGCTGCT
>JAYSQC010000141.1:0-6243 GCA_043721755.1 Schlesneria sp. | reverse complement strand
GGTTCAGCAGTCTGGCAAGCTAGCGTGCTTTTAACGAATCTGTATGCCAAGGCGAGCCGAGCGACGTAAGCCCCCGGATTCTTGGCTTGAGGAATCCGGGGGCTTACGCCGCCCGGCTCACCAAGACTCCAACCAAAGTGGCGTTTTATTGACGAGCGCGTGGAGTAAAGCGTCCCAATTCAAACCCATGCTTTCCAAGGAGTCTGCATCGTGTCGAGTCTGCCCAATCCCATCGAAGAACTGCTGACGGCCTATTCCGCAGGGCCGGCTTTGCTGCGGCGGGGTGGCCGGGGTTGGAGCCGCTTTGGGCGAAACCCCGGTGGCGGGAAGTTGGACGATGTTCTCGCGTGCCAAGTTGGATGACGCGACCTGCGTTTGCAATGATGCCTGACGTGATTCTTTGAGTCCTTGCCATCAACCGGGGTTTCGCCCAAAGCGGCTCCAACCCCGGCCACCCCGCCGGTGAAACAAGCTCGAATGCTGCTCGACGCGCGGGGCGTTGCCCACGCGGTTAAACGACCAAGCCCAACATCACCACTCCATTTCGATGCCTGCCCGCAGTCCGTGCATGATGAGCGTGTCGGCGGCTTGAACCGAGTACGTCGCGGTGCCGAGGCCATCGTAGACCAACCCTTGCTGCTGCGAGGGACCGAGTGCGGTGTTGGTGAGGACCATCACTTCATAGCCACTGCGCAACTTGATTCGTTCGGAGATGCGGATCGAGGAAGTCAGTCCGAGGTTCGCTCCGAACGAGAGCTTGTCGGATTCATCCTCGAATGAGCGGCGATAGACCGAGTCGAGCGAGTCGGCATAGGTTTCGGAGACCGTCCCGCGAATGCGGTTGTGGTAGAGACCCAGCCGGAGATTGCCGTCGAGCGAATAACGACCTCGCTCCAGAATTGCGGCATCGAATGTTCCCTGAAAGCCGTTCAGTTGGTTGCTCGCGGTGCCGTTCCACAGCATGGTGAAAACTCCGCCACCCAGGCTTGGATCGTAGAAGCCGCCGCTACCGCTGATGAGCGAGAGACCGGTGGCCAGCAGCACGGCATCGGAGAGTTGATCGTTGCCGTCGTCCACGACCGCTTCGTCACCGTCAATATCGAAGGCATCGAACGTGCCGCTCACTTGCGCGAGTGCGGCTTCCGACAGCGTGACGTGACGGAACCCGAGGCCGAAGCCATAGCGCTGCCCTGCGGTGCGGCGCGTCTTGACGTTCAACTGGATGTCGTACAGGTTGCTGCGTTGTTTCAGCGTGTAAGCCGAACCGGGCTGGATGAATTCAAACTCGTCCGTTTCATCGTTCGCTCCTCCGCCCGCAAAATCGGGATCTGTCGCCGCATCGTAGAGCGGCCGAAAGAACGTCAATTGATTGACGAAGTTGGCATCGCCTGTCGGATCAACCAACAGGCTGGCTTGACCGTCATCAAAACTGACTGCCCGCGTGAGGACGCCCGTCTGGCCGGTACTCCATCCCGAGAGACTGGTCCACACGCCCTCCAATTCGTAGTTGGGATCGATCAGCCAACCCACTCCGACGCGGTATCCCCCTTCGTAGTGGTAGTCAGAACCACCGAAGCGAAGGCTCTCCGGACCACTGATGACGGGGCCGCTGCCACCCGAATTGTTGCGCCGCCACAGCAGCGCCTCGGTGGTGAGCCAGAATCCGGTCTCACGGTCCGGCCAGAGGAACGCTCCGATCGCTTCCTCATCGTGTTCGTCCGATTGAGCGTGCGCGGGGCAAGCCCAACTACACGACAGGCACAGCGCCACGAGAGTCCAAACCAGCGGCGATTTCATGGCATCATCCCTAATGCTCGACAGTCGCGTTTCGTCCCTCACATTTGAGGGTGCGACCGCCACGATCCTTCTATTGGTGCGCACTCGACGCGCACCACATGCCAGATTTCATCGGCAGTCCCCTCCCACCGCCCGGCGGGACGGGCGACTCTCGGCCGCAAAGTTTCGTCAGTGCGGGATGGAAAGACGCGACCTGCCGGTTGGGGCGATTGCAGCGGCGGCCTCAACAGAGCGCATCTCGAAACCACACTCGTGAGGCATCAAGCGGATCGGCAAGGATTGCCGCGAGACGAGGCGCACAGCCGATCCAGATCGTCGAAGAAGTGGGGATAAGTCTTCGACGTGCAGCCGGGATCGGCGATGACGATGCCGGGAACTCGCAGACCGAGCAACGCGAAGCTCATCGCCATGCGATGGTCGTCGTAGGTGGCGACGGTACCGGGCTGAAGTGGTCCCGGATGGATGGTCATGCCGTCCGGATGCTCCTCGACGGACAGGCCAAGTCGTTGGAGTTCGGTCACCACGGCCGCGACGCGATCGGTTTCCTTGTGTCGCATATGGGCGACGTTGCGGATGCGCGTCGGGCCGGTTGCGAACGGAGCCACGCACGCCAACGTTTGAGCCGTGTCACTGATCGCGTTCATGTCGATGTCGATGCCGCGCAGCTCGCGACCTCGCACCGTAATGCTGTCCGCGTTCCAAGTCACTTCGCAGCCCATCCGTTCGAGGGCCTTCACAAAGAACACGTCGCCTTGCAGCGCGTTCGCGGTGAGACCTTCCACGGTGATCTCGCCCCCCGTCACCGCGGCGGCGGCGAAGAAGTAACTGGCCGCCGAGGCATCCGGCTCGATGTCATAGCGGCGGCCGCGATACGACTGCGGGCGAACGAGGTATCGCCCCGGCTCGTCGCGATCAACATTCACGCCGAACTGCGACATCACCTTCCACGTCATCTCGACATACGGTTCCGAGACCATCTCACCGGCGAGCCGAATCTCGACGGGAGCCGCCGCACAGGGGGCCGCCATCAGGATCGCACTGAGAAACTGACTCGACACATCGGCGTTGACGGTCGTCGTTCCGCCGCGAAGGCCGTTGCTGGTCAGAACGACCGGCGGACAATCGGTCCCGAGTTCCGCAGCGACCGAAATTCCAAATTGGCGGAGCGACTCGAGCAGATCGCCGATCGGACGCTCGCGCATCCGCGCGTTGCCGTCGAGTCGAAACGTGCCGCGTCCCAATGCACAGAGAGCCGTGAGAAACCGAATGCTTGTCCCGCTGTTCTCCAACCACAGATCGGCCACAGCGACCGGCGGTCTCCCTGAGCAGCCACTCACGACGGCAGAGCAATCGGCGGGTGAGTGTTCGACCGCAATCCCCAGCCGACGCAGACTGTCGATCATGACCTGAGTGTCTCGACTATCGAGCACACCCGTCAGATGCGACGTTCCTTCCGCGAGAGCCGCCACGACAAGCGCTCGATTGGTGAGGCTCTTCGATCCGGGCGGTCTGATCGTTCCCGAGACGGGACGATGAACGGGGACGATCTCGCGGGTGTCAGTCATGTTTTGATAGCAGAGGATGAGACGGAAACGATTTCGGGGCGGCCAGAATACAAATGGATCATCAGGCGCGAAACCAACCTTGGCGAGCCGACAGGGCCATCGCCTTGTTGGGGCTGCGAAAATTGTAGGGTGGGACCAGCGGCGCTTCGCCGCGCCGGCCCACCATGATTTCTCGATGATTCCCGATGGTGGGCCGGCGCTCGAAGCGAGCTGGTCCCACCCTACGTTGAAAAAGGCGATGGCCCTGGCGAGCCGAGTGGCGTCATTTCTCAGCTCCGACAGGTTCGAGAAACCACACTCCGGGGCTGATGGCTTTCGGTGGCTCGATCGGAAACTGTTCGCCGGTCAGTTGAGTCAACGACCAGCGTGCGACCAAACCGGTTCGTTTATAGCCGCCTAGTGGCTTGGCAAAACCTTGCAGAGCCTCGATCTGGCCGATGGCCTTCATGCGGGCGAGTGAAACGGCGGAGGACTCACGCACCAGATCCAGTTCCGGCGGCATCGTGGCGGGGTCGAGGACGCGGCCGATGAACAGTCCTGGCAGGTCTCCTTCCGGCTTCCCTTCGTGCAGCCACCCGAGCGACCAAATGGCCGCCCCGCGCGAATGGATTCCCATCGCCATGTTGAGTGGGATGTACTCGCGCAGCAGCGGCTCGGCGGGGTGGTACTTCATGCGGGCGAACCCTTCGCAGAGATGAGCGACCTGTTCATCGAGTCCCGCAGAATTCGCCTTCTTTCGGATCACAGTCTGGCGGCGGGCCTTGTCGAGCATGGCGGGCAACGTCTCCGCAACTTCCAGCCGCCGCAGTCCCCACGCCGACGCGATCATGACTTCGGGGCGAGGCGATTCGAGCAACTCGGCCAAGCGTCCCGCCGCAGGCTTGTGATCGAGGGCCACCAACAAGAGAGCCGCCTGCTCGTGACCGCGCCAACTGTCGCGAGACAGCTCGTGCGACGCGGCCACTCGAATCGGATCGCTCAACTCCGGCACTGCGGCAAGCCGGAAGAGTGCTTCGCGAATCTCACCGCGCACCTGGGGATTCACATCGTCCAGCAATCGAGCCAGCGACGGCATTCGGTCGGGAGTCGGACGTTGGATGAAGGACTCGGCGGCGTGGCGGCGCACCTGCGGATCGGGACGACTCATCGCGACTTCCGCCAACGGCAGGACCAGGCTGGGATCGATCTCGTTGAGCCGCGCCAGTGCGGCCGCCGCGATGGACGGCTCGGCATCTTGAGCCAACTCGACCAGCAGCGTTCGCGTCTGCTCGCTCAAGTGCCGCGCGAGCAGACGGATGGCGCAGAGACGATCGACGATCAACAGCCTCTGCGCCGGATTCGCCGTTCGCGCAACTGCCGACTTGGCCAATCGCTCCGCATCGGGTTCCAAGTCCCGTTCGACCAGTAAGCCCGCCGTGACGGCCGCTTCCAGCCGAAGGTCGGGACGAAGCTGCCGGTCGAGCGTCATCTGTCGCACAATGTCGAACGCCTTCACTTCACGGACGTGAGCCAACCCGCGCAGCGCCAATGCGGTGTCTCGCTGGCGACCCGAACGATCATGGAGTCGAGCCAGCCAGACGGCTCGTGCCGGAGCAAAGTCCCATTCAGCCAGAACGGGTTCGATGAGCTGTCGCAACTCGGACTCATGCCGCTGCGCCGCGTCGAACAATCGCGGCGCGGAGTGTTGCGACTTCAACGCGATCAACGCGCGGGCAGCAGCGAACCGCGTCGCCGGATGCGAACCGTCCGCAACCAACAATTTTTCTAACTGAGGAATCGCCTCTTCGAGATCGGGCACGCCCATCTGATGCGCCTTGCCGATCGTCTCCGCCGCTTGTCGCTGCATGTCGTGTTCGGGGCGAGCCAGCGCCTCCAACCAGAGCGCCTTCAAGCGAGGCGAATACGATTTGACCGTCCCGGGAAGCTGAACTTCCGGATCCGAGTCCATGAGAAACTCGGGACGAATCTCGGCGCGAGCGGACTCGGGAGCCAAGAGACTCAACACGAGGAACGCCGCGAACAGCAGCGGAGAGAGAAGTAAATCACTGAGATGGCGTCGCATGACGAGAGCTTTCCGAGCGAGGCAATAAATGTCTTCCGAGCGGGGCGGCGTTAGCCCAATGGCACTCACATTAGATCATCAGCCGGAACGCGCTAGCGTCCGGTTCAGCGAAATCATCGAGAACCGGACGCTAGCGCGTCCCGGCTGATTTGCGATTCCTGTCTAAAGTGAGTGCCATTGGGCGTCAGCCCCCCGGTTCTTGGGCGTTAGCCCGTTCGTCGCAGCAACAAATAACCGGGGGCGATACTTCACGCGGCCAAGAGTGAAACATTTCTGAGCGGGGTGGCGTCAGCCCCCTGGTTCTTTGCAAACGGGCTGATGCCCAAGAGCTAGGGGGCTTACGCCACCCCGCTCAGAAGTTGCTCACGCCCTCGCCTTCATCCTTGCTCACGCTGCGGGTTGGTATTGATGCCGCCCCGCCGCCGAGTGTGTTGCTGCTCGACACGCTCGGCGAACTGAGCGCCTGCTGGGGGCTGGCCGACATCGCGTTCGTCGGTGGTAGCCTGACGAATCGCGGCGGGCAAAACATGCTCGAACCGGCTGGCTACGGCGCGGCGATTCTCTTTGGACCGAACACTTGGAACTTTCGAGACATCACCGACGCCCTGCTGTCTCTGCAAGCAGCCCGAGTCGTAGCGGGACCGACGGAACTCACCGCCGCCGTGCGCGACCTGCTGCTCGACCAGACTGAAGCACGACGCATGGGCGAAGCGGCGCGCGCGTTCGTCGGACAACAACGCGGCGCGACGGCCCGCACGGTCGAACAACTCGCCCAGCATGTTCCCAACACAGTCGTCGAGTCGGCTTCGGACAACCTCT
>JAYSQC010000140.1:0-15581 GCA_043721755.1 Schlesneria sp. | reverse complement strand
CACTGCCTGCTCGCGGCCAGTATCACAATGGCGGTCACGCCTCAACCGCCAAGATCCTGGCCCTGCGAAACACTCAAAAATGACACCTTGGAAGCCCTGCCCTGAAGGGGCGGCACTAGTGGTCGGACAACTTGAGATTGCGGGGTTGTTCCACAACGAGCCCGACGCGCAAGCGAGGGTAAACCGTTGTCGAATGTGAAGCCCTCGCTTGCGCGTCGGGCTAGTGATGAACCCCTCAAGACAAAGTTGTTCGACGACTAGGTCGCGAATCCTGTCGTACGGCGCGCATTTCCGTCTTCCCAAAGTAGCCTTCACGCGGAGCGATGAAGGCTACTTTGGCTGCGGCTGCGCCGCGTCGTTTCACCGCGTGGGCAACGCCCCGCGCGTCGAATGGCGAAAACGCGTTCTACGTCGCACGACGCGCGGGGCGTTGCCCACGCGGTGAAACGAGGAATGCCTCACTTGTGCGCCGAGGCCACTCGTTCCAGATACTTGCGTGAGGCAGTGCGGAAGATCGCTTCGCCGATGCGTGGGAAGAGTGAGCAGAGTGTAAACAGTCCCCTCAGTGAGGGAACGTTAACGATCAAATCGGCTCGGTCGGACTTGATCGCTTTCACGACGGCGCGGGCCACCGCTTCCGAAGTTGTGCTGCCGACATACCACGGGACGCTCTTGCCAGTTCGCTCGCGCAGCTCTTCATAGATGCCGCCGTCCGTCGCGAAGCCGGGGCAGATCGCCGACGCACTGATACCGGTGCCGTGGTACTCGCTGCGCAGCGACTGCGTGAACGCGATCTGTCCCGCCTTACTCGCCCCATAGATGGCGGCAAACGCTGGCCCCTGCTTGCCTGCAATGGAGGCCATGTTCACGATGTGGCCTCGCCTGGCTTGCTTCATGTGCGGGATGACGTAGCGCGTCAGCAGCAGCGTGGCGGTGAGGTTCACATCAATCGTGCGCCGGATGTCGGCGGGAGGAAGCTCTTCAAACCGCCGGAAGGCTTCGACCCCCGCGTTGTTGACGAGGACATCGATCGCACCGAGTTCACTCATCGTCCGCTCGACCAGTTTTTGAAGCTGCCCTTCGTCGGCGACATCGGTCGGAATCGCCACCGCCTTCACCCCGAGATTCCTCATCTCAACAGCGACTTGCTCCAACTCGACCGGTCGTCGAGCCGCCAGCGCGAGGTTCATCCCCTGCTTCGCCAAAGCCCGTGCCACGTGGACGCCGATCCCGGCCGAAGCCCCCGTAATCAAAGCCACTCGTCCCTTGAGGTCTCTCATCGTCGTGTGCTCTCCGATTGATTTCGTTTTCGTTTAACCGCGTGGGCAATGCCCCGACCTGTTCGGAACATCGTGTCTTGCAACTAGCCCGACGCGCAAGTGAGGGCTTCGCTCTGATTTCACGCGAAGCCCTCGCTTGCGCGTCGGGCTAGTCAATCAGTGTGCGCAATCCGGGATAAACGAGCGACACTGACTCATCAAGGGGCTTGCTCATTCGCCGCAGCACGGACAGACATCTGGAACGAACACCGTCAGGGTGGCGGAGTACTTTGTGGAGTCGTAGCCCTCGCCCTTCTCGTCTGTCGAGTGATGGACGACGACGAGATAGTAGTTGCCGTCCTTGGGTGTCAAGAAGCAGCGGCCGTTCTCATTGGTCTTCCGTTCATAGGTCGAGTCAAATCCCTCGACCAGTGTCTCGCCGCGCGGGATGAAACTGACGCGAGCCTCCTTGAGCGGCTGGCCTTTGAACAGCACCTTCACGCGGATCGGAACATCCGGTCCCATCGGTGTGACAGTGTTGGCATCGGCTACGATTTCCAGCGGATGGCCGAGCACCCTGTCGTATCCGGGATGTTCGTGCGGAATCTTGTCCAGCGACTTCGTGACGACGAAAAACGTCTTGCCGCTCTTCACGCTGCGAGTCGGTGTTCCATGATTGACGACGGCGTCATTCGTGTGAGCGACCAAGTACAACCCCGGTTCTGTCGCGGCGAACTTCGTCGTCCAGAACCCCTCCTTCGGCGTGTAGCCGACATCCACCAGCCGGTCCTGCACATCGAACGAATTTTTGTCGGGACCATGAATCTTCAGTGAGCCACTCGTCAGCGAAACCTTGCTCGCCAACTTGAAGTCGCGATGGTCGTTGCCGTGATTGCCCAGCATCAGATCGACATGCACGGCATCGCCCGAGCGAATGACATTCGTGTTCGTCTGCACCCACGTATCGTGAGCCAGACACCACGAAGTTGAAAACAGCAGGCCCGTCAGAATCGCGGTTGAAAACAGTCTCATGAGGAGGGGTTCCGGTGTGAGTTGAAGTTGGAGCAGGCTGGGTGTCAATCGGGTGCGGTCGCGCGATCCAAAACGAAGTGTTCTCATTTCGTCGCGTCCTTCTCTGAGATCAGTCCGTGCTGGCGCGCGATCACGGTCAGCAGCGTTTGGTTGTCGAGGAACGGCTTGTTGCCGGTGTTGGTCCAGAGGACGGTGCCATCCGTGTTGATGACGAACGTACCGTGCAGCAGATTCTCAGGCTTGTCCCCGGCCTCGGGTTGAAAGGCACCATATTGCTGAGCCACGCGGTTGTCTTTGTCGGACAACACGGGAAAGTAGAAACGACCGTATTCCACGAATCGCTTGGTGGTCAGTTCGATCGGATCGCCGCTGATTGCGACGACGCGCGTTCCCATCTCGACGAAACGCGGCAGGTCTTCATTCAAGCCAAACAGTTGCCCGACGCAGTGATTGCAGTGATAGCCGTAGTAGAAGACGACCACTACGGGACCGTCTTCCAACAGCGACTTCAGTGACACCAACACTCCGCCATCATCGGGCAGTTCAAAATCGGGGGCCTGCTTCCCGAGCAGTTCGTGTGGCTGAGACTCCTGCGCGACGAACTTCTCGTCCGCCAGAATCTCATGCAACGGGTTGAAGAGCGGCTTGGTTTTCTCAGACCTCAAATAAGCCTTGGCATCGTTGGCGATGTGCCCGGTCGGGACGAGGCCATAGGCCAGACAAAGCTCCCGACATTTTTCGAGCAGATTCGCGCGTGGGCCATTCGGTTCTGTGACCTCGCGCCTCGGCACGATCATGTGGTACGCGAGAATCACTCCGTAGCAGACGGTGACGAACCCGAGAAACATCAGAAACAGTTGCCGTCCAATCCGAACCGGTTGAGGACCGCGAGGCCCCTCAGTCGGGTGATGCTGTCCAATCGACATGAATGCTCCTGCTGAGTGAGGGTTACAAAAACTCAGATCCAATGTTGCCCTCTCGTTCCGCGAGAGCAAAGCCGATTGTCACACAACGTTCATTTACGCTCGGATCACCTCTCGCAGAGCGAGAGGGTTACTTAGGAACGGCCGGTCGCCCCAGTGTGTTGTAGAGAACGTGAGCTAATACTCACCTGTGACCTCGCCACCCTGTCGTGTGGCGATTCCCTGCCAAATCTGAATGGCGACGTTCTCACTGACGAACCTCACACCGCCATCGCACAGCGCAATATGAACGCCGCCGACGTGGCGGCTGCGCGCGGCGGTCAGGCCAAAGTTGTGGCTGGCATTGCCGCAGTCGAACTGCTTCGCGTTGGGTGGCAGGAAGTGGTTGTAGAGCGTGTCTCCGTAGTGACCGTTCATCCACTTGGCTCCGCGCAGGCCGGACCAGTTGCCGCCCGCCCCGACCACGCACGCGGCGGCCGTGGTCGGGGTCGCTCCGGTCAGTTCGAGTACCTCACCTTCCGGCTTGGCCGGGGATGAGCCGGAAGGCGACGACGGGTTGCCGCCCACGCCCAAGGTCTGCTCGCCGAAGCAGGCGGTGTTCGACAGACCGTCGGTGACATCGGCGAAGCGGACGCTCGACCGCGAGAACATCACGCCATCGCCAGTGTTAATCGAGTTCGACAGCCCGTTGCCACTCCCCGCAACGGCCACGTAATTGGTGACACCGAAATCCGAAGCTGGCACGCGGCCGAGGTCACTCGGACAGAGATAGCTCGCGATTTGCTTGCGGGCCGCGATCTCGTTCTGGGTCATGGGTGATGACGGTGCCCCAAAGTTCGGTCGCGTGTTGAAGTCGATCAGGTTGTAAAGCGTACCGCCGTCGATGTACGGCAGGATGTGGGCCTGGACCGAGAAGACCATCGGGAACCCGAGCCGCCCCGGCGGGAAGACGGTGTGAGTCGCCTCGTAGTTGTGAATCGCTAGGCCGATTTGCTTGAGGTTGTTCTGACACTGGGTCCGCCGTGCCGCCTCGCGGGCTTGCTGAACGGCGGGCAGCAGCAGCGCGATGAGGACCGCGATGATCGCGATCACAACGAGCAGTTCGATCAAGGTAAACCCGCGAGAACGGCGGGTGCGATCGGAACCGGTGATATTCCGAGCGGCCGAAACTGACACTAACCCGAAGTGTAAACGAGGACGCAACTCAGCTCCTCGCTTACGCGTCGGGTTAGTGTGCTGCGGTCGCAAATGTGTCAGTTTCGGCCGCGCGGAGTAGAGATTGAAAACAGTCATGACATCCCCCTCAGGATGGAATTGATCAAAGCGGAGTGCCGCCACGTTCAACAAGAACACGGCCAAGCCCCTGCGTCGGACCGCGCGAGGTGACTCGGCACCAAGCCAAGTTCAACCAGGGGTCAGGCAACGCAGAATTCAGAATTGGCGGAGCCGAACATCTCAACACGATGTCCGGACTCTCAGCCCATCATCCACCGAGGAGAGAGAACTCGGGTGGAGGAACTACCGGTTCGGAGCGGAGGCCGATCACCGCCACAATCAATTCGCCAAACGAGTCCTCCCCACGAGTGAAGAGACTCCAAACGCGGCGTTCTGCGACCAGCTTCGGGCTGTGATCGACGAGAACACCCGGCTCATCATTCGGCCCGCACGAACAGAGTGCGGTCCATGAGGGCCTCTCATTGGGGGAGGGCTTTTCCGAAGCGCCCGGCTTCGCCGTTTTTGCCGCTGGCTTTTGAGAACAGCATCCGCCCACCTTGGGCTTCGCGGCGTCCGACTTCTTTAAATCGCAAATCGCTTTTGACGCACGAGCCGCACAGCAACCGCCCGGTTTTGAACTGGCTGCCGTCGCGCTCGCAGGACTTTTCGCACAGCAACAGCTTCCCGCCCGCTGTGTACTCGTCGAACAACGGCACGAAGGAGTCGGGGCCAAGAGGTCTGATTCGACCACTCGGCTCCAGTTGCGGACCGGGACGCCGACGCTGGTTGAGACAAACGCGATCAAGAAACACAGCCTCATTCCGCGCGACACGATCTCACCCGCCCGCAGCACACCGCGCGGAAGGCTTAAGTTCGCGGATGTCGGTCGAATGAAACGCATGAGTGAGCGCGAGCAAGATCAGGAGGCGGGTGGTAACCGGCGGAACGACCGGCGGGATCGTAACGCAGCATTCGAGCGGTTCAATCGACCTCGCCGATCTTTCCTGAAGGTAGGAACAGACTCAGACTGTGAGCGGTGCGCGACGGCTCACCCGAGAGCGAAGTCAACGCTAAGAATTGGGGTGGGGTGGCCGGGGCTGGACTGAGGCTTTGCGAAGGAAGCCCCGGGGTTTCGCGAAGACGCTCCAACCCCGGCCACCCGACCACCAACCCGCAAACTTAGTGTTGACGAAGCAGTAGGGTGGGACCAGTTCGCTTCGAGCGCCGGCCCACCATGAAGAGACATCGAGAACTGATGGTGGGCCGGCGCGGCGAAGCGCCGCTGGTCCCACCCTACATCCTTGGTTTGCCCGAGCCTCATCTGATCTAATCCCGCCTCCCCATTCCAGCAGCCAGCGAAGGCCCTTCTAATGTCCGATCATTCCGAGCCGAATCCGTCCGAGTCCATTCAGCGGTCCCTGCGGCAGTCCCTCGGCAGTCGCGAGACGATCGCTCCGCGTGGACTCGACCTCAATCCAAAAAACAGCGGGCCGTTTCCCTCGTTGCCCGTCATGTTCGGGCGGTTCGAGGTCCGGAAGCATCTGGGCAAAGGAGCGATGGGGACGGTCTATCTCGCCTTCGATCCCGAGTTGAACAAGCCGGAGATCAACAATCAGGTGGCGATCAAGATTCCGCTGCTTCAGACCAACGATGACTCCACGCTGCTGGAACGCTTCTGTCGTGAGGCGCAAGCGACCGGGGCGATGAACCATCCCAACATTTGCGGGATGTACGAAGTCGGTGAGATTAACGGGACGCATTACATTTCGATGGAGTACATCGACGGACGACCGCTCGCCGATTACATCGGACAGGACCAGCAGCCACAGTTGCCGCGCCAGGTGGCGGGGATCATCCGCAAGCTCGCGGAGGGATTGGCACACGCTCACGAACGCGGCTTCATCCACCGCGATCTCAAGCCGACCAACGTGATGATCGCCACGAATGGCCAGCCCAAGATCATGGACTTCGGCCTCGCCCGCCGCTTCGGGGTGACGGGCGATATTCGGCTGACGCAGTCGAACACGATCGTCGGTTCGCCCGCCTATATGTCTCCCGAACAAGCCCGCAGCGAGAACGATACGCTCACCCCCGCCAGCGACATTTATAGTTTGGGGACGCTGTTCTTCGAGCTGCTCACCTGCGAACTGCCGTTCAAAGGGCCAATGGCCGTGGTGCTGGGAATGGTCGCGCTGAACCGCGTCCCGAAGCCGTCGTCCATTCGCGCGGATGTCGATCCGCGTTTGGAAGTTCTTTGTCTCAAGATGCTGGAGAAGAAGGTTGAGTCGCGTCCGAAGTCGATGACCGAGGTGGCCAACGCGCTGGCGGAGTGGCTCCGTCCCGCCGCGTCGAAGAGCCACCCCGTCATGGCGCTGGTGGAAGAACCCGTCGCACTCACACCGAAGAAACCCGCCGCACCGAGCGCCGCCAAGACCGATGGGATTGAGAATCAAAAGCGCCGCGTTACCGATCTGCTCGACAAGCATGAGTACGGCGCGGCCATCAGTCATTTGGAAAAAATGACCAATCTCAAAGACGCCCGGTTCGCACCGCTCGTCGCCTGGGCCAAACCGAAGTTGAAAGAGGTCCGCGCCACCGAGCAAGAACTGCGCAAGTCCTCCGCCCCCAGCTGTAATACGGCCGAGCAACTGCTCCAGCACTACGACTACGCTGGCGCGGTCGCGTTACTGACCGCCGTCCCGTTCGCCTACCGCAGCCTCGAACTCCGCGACCTGCTGAGTAAAGCCACCGAACGCCACGACGAGTGCGAACACCTCCAGCGCAGCATCGAAGAAGCGATCCGCGACGGCGACAAAGCCGCCCTCCCCGGCCTCGTCAAAGGACTGCTCAAACTCAAGCCCAACAACAAGGCGATCAAACAACTCGCCGCCGAAGTGAAGGAACTCGGTGCCGCCAAAGTTATCGCTCGCAGAAAAGGCCAACGCCAAACCTTCGACCCCGCCGGACGTGTTGTTGAACCGCAACACATCGCGTTGAGCATCGTCCTCGTGGTGGGACTGTTCGTGGGTGTCAGCCTGATGGTCAGGAACTACCTCGCAACCAGCCAGCCTCCCAAACCAGTTCTGACATCAAGCCCGGTCCAGCCGACACCAGTTCCGCCCGTGCCTGTGCAATCCTCAGCCAACGGCGAACTTCTGAAGCGAGCTCCGGACGATGTGGTGGCTTTCGAGAAAAAACTGTTCAAGGCGTTTCCGGAACAATTGACGTGGCAGGAAGCAACGAAGAAGTGTCAGGAGATGGGGGGGCGGTTGGCCCAGGTCAATTCGCAGGCCGAGAATGACTTTCTAGTGAAACTCGCCGTCGAACGAAAACTTGCGGCCATCTGGCTGGGCGCGACAGACGAAGTTGAAGAGCGAACTTGGTTGTGGAGCAATGGCGCTGGATTGGCCTTCAACTACTTCGCCAATGGACAACCCGATCGCAGTCGTTCAGGCAAGCGTTACCTAGTGATGATGCTCAAAAGCCAAGTCGGCAGGTGGTGCAATCAGCCATCCCAATCCGACGACTGGTCGCCCGGTTTTGTTTGTGAATGGAACGCACCGGCGGTTGCAAACGAACCGTTGCCGCAGACGATCACCTCGCAGTCCACGGGCCTGAAGCTGGCGCTGATCCGGGCGGGAACATTCCAGATGGGTTCGCCGGCGGAGGAGGCCATGCGATCATCTGATGAAGGTCCACAGCACACGGTCCGCATTTCACAGCCGTTTTACATGGGCGTGTACGAAGTTACGCAGGCCGAGTACGAGAGTGTGATGGGAACGAACCCGAGCGGGTTCTCGAAGACCGGTTCGGACAGCAGCCGCGTGAGCGGGCAGGACACGAGCCAGTTTCCGGTGGAAAATGTCTCGCGGTACGACGCGCTGGAGTTCTGCAACACGCTGAGCGCGAAGGACGGCTTGGCTCCGTACTACGCGCTGACGAATGCCCAGCGCGAGAACGGTTCGATCAAGTCGGCGAGCGTCTCGGTGTCGGGCGGCCAGGGCTATCGATTGCCGACGGAGGCTGAGTGGGAATACGCCTGTCGGTCCGACACGACGACGCCGTTCCATTTCGGCGGCGTGTTGAACGGAGACCAGGCCAACGTGAACGGCAACATTCCCTACGGGACACCAACGAAGGGGAAGTCCTTGGGTCGAACGACGCCGGTCGGTTCGTACTCGTCGAACGCGTTCGGTCTGTACGACATGCACGGGAACGTGTGGGAGTGGTGCGAAGACCTGTATGACGACAAGGCGTACGCGAACCGCACAGGAATCACGACTGATCCCGTGGTCAAGAACGGTTCGAATCGTGTGCTGCGTGGTGGCTCCTGGTACCGCGATGCCTGGGGCACCCGCGCGGCTGTTCGCGTCAGGTTCACTCCCGGCGACCGTGTCTACAACTTCGGATTCCGGGTTGTCTCTGTCGGCGTGAGGAAAAATGAATGGAACGCACCGGCGGTTGCAAACAAGCCACCTCCCACCGTGCCACTAGTTCCGAAACCGACAACTCTGAACCCCACCAAACAATTGGCTAACGAGCGAGTTTTTCAAGAGGACTTCAAGGATCCCAAGAAATCGCAGTTACGGTCGCAATCACAAGACAATCTCTCGCAGGGGTATGAGAACGGCCATTACTTCATTCGCCTTCAGCCGGGCAAAGCTTCTTATGGCGGTGTCACATTCCCTCCAAAATTCAACGATTTTGACGCTGTCTTTACCGTCCGGGCGAACGCCACTGGCGCAGCCAATGTGTCGGTCATGTTTCGCGAGGAACGCCGATCAGAGGACCAAACAGTGCGTCACATCTGGTTTGTGAATTACTCTGGAAACTCGTGCGTAGTAGAGAACACATTCGATGCCACGGGACAAAGCAAGGAGCGATTCATTCTCAACTGGACAGATATCGTCTTACCCCGGACGGAATGGTTGCAACTGCGTGTCAGCGCAGTTGGTGCGAGAGCGGAACTTTACGTCAACAATCAGTTGTTTAGAACTGTACCCGTCAGTGTCCAGAAGGCGTCTCCGATTACCGTCGGTCTCAACAAATTCGGAGAGTCTGTGCGGGCTACACTTGAAATCTCGGAGGCAAAAATTGAGCAACTCAACGCGCCATAGTGCGTTGCGGGGTCAGGTGGTTCAAAGTGACGTAGGTGGGCTGTGCCCACCAAATTGGTGTGAGATGGAGCCAGATTACTTGGGGTGTTGATCGGAATGGTGGGCACAGCCCACCCTACGATTACGACGGGCCACTGCGTGATTGTTGGAGCCGACGGTGTGGTCGTTGGTTCCCACGGCGCGGGGATGGGTTTGGGTGGCGCGCGGGTTGGTTCCTGCGGTGAGGTGGTGGGGTCCAACGGCGCGCGGGTTGGACCCACCGCCCGGGTGTGGGGTTCCACGGTGTGGTGATCGGGTTCCACTGCGTGGGCGTGGGGGCGAACGACTCCGCCGTGGGGGCCAACAATTCCATTGTGGGTGCCCACAGAAAAATAACGGGCGGAGAGGGCTGTGTTGTAAGTTCCGTCAGTGATAGGCTTTTGTCGCGGTTCTTCCCGGTGGACGCTGTGTTCTTGGGATGGCGACCGAGTGGCGGCGGTGATCTCCAGAACAAGGGGCGGAATTGTGGCGAAACAAGATTACATTCCTCGCACGGATGGGGATCTCATCATTTGGCACGGGAACTTGAAGACGCAAGTGGCGGCGGTGGCGACGACGGTCGGGTTGGCGACGGCCGATGTGGATGCGTTGACGGCCGACAACACGAGTCTCAATGCGAAGATCACGGCTTTGAATGCCGCCAAGACCGCTCAACAAGCGGCGACGGCGGACAAGGCGAACGTCTTTCGCAGTGTGATCACCCGAGCGCGGGGAATCGCCAACCGAGTCAAGTCGCACCCGAACTACACCGAGGCTCTCGGTCGGCAGTTGGGGATCGTCGGGCCGGAAGACACGACCGACCTCAGTCAGGCCCAACCGACGCTGCGTAACGAAGCGGTCTCACCGGGAAGCGTCCGAATGGGGTTCAACAAGAGCGTGTCGAGTGGCGTGCGAATTTTCTCGAAGCGCGGCTCCGAAGCGTCGTTCGCGTTCCTCGCGACCGATACCGAAAGCCCTTACTTCGATACCCGCTCCAATCTCGCCCCCGGCCCCGAATCGCGACAGTATCAGGCCCAATACCTCCTCGGCGACGAACCCGTCGGCCAGTTGAGCGACATCCTGTCGGTCCTTGTTCCAAGCTGACGGACGATGACGCGGCGGCACGCAGTGCTCGTTGGTCGATCGTGAATGTAGTCCGGACCCCTTGGTCCGGACGAGACAGGGTTGTGATGCGTATGGATTGGAGCGAACGAGGGTTCGTCCGGACCAAGTAGTCCGGACCAAGGGGTCCGGACTACGTTGGATTTAGCGGTGGGGAGTTGTCATGGCACGCAGCAGCGCTCGTTGGTCGTTTGGGAATGGACTCGACTACGTCCCAAATCGTGGCTGGGAGAAACGTGACCTTGTGCGTGACGATGTGGACCGTGTTGTCGTAGTCCGGACCCCTTGGTCCGGACGAAACAGGGTTGTGATGCGAGCGGATTGGAGCGAACGAGGGTTCGTCCGGACCTAGGGGTCCGGACTACGGTTTGGCCTTCGGAGACAATCGCGATGATCAACCTGCCCACTCCGCCGCAATTCCGGGGGCTTGATCCCAACCTGCCGGTGACGATGTACCAACGACAATTGCCACATTGGCGACAGGCCGGCGCGACCTATTTCGTCACGTTTCGACTGGCCGATGCCCTGCCTCAAGAGAAACTGCAATTCCTCAAACGCCTCCGCGACGAATGGGAACGGACTCACCCTCCCCCTCGCACCGAACGAGATTGGGAAGACCACGCGCGAGAAGTGAATGGCAAGGCGGAAGCATGGCTCGACGAAGGTTATGGAGCCTGTCATCTTCGCGAACCGCGTTGGGCGAATGACCTGCAAGAACGGTTGCTTCACTTTCAGGACGTGCGGTACTTCGTGTCGTGCTGGGTTGTCATGCCAAACCACTGCCATGCCGTGATCCGGCCGTTCGAGGGACACCCGTTGGAAAAGCTGTTGCAGTCCGTGAAGGGTCTGGTCGCGCGTCACATCAACGCGGCTGACGAGCGGTCGGGCGCGATCTGGCAGGAGGAAAGCTATGACCGCATCATCCGCGACGAGGAACATCTGTACCGCGTCGTCCAATACATTGGTCGCAACCCGCCCCAAGCGGGCCTGCCCCGCGCGAGTTGGTATCGCTGGCTCCACCCGGATTGGGAAGCCTGCGGTTGGAAGTTTGAGGATGCCGCGTCGCCGTAGCGCCCGTTGCCACCGTAGTCCGGACCTCTTGGTCCGGACGAGACACACGATGTTGTTCGAGTGGATGTGATGTTCAGACGACTCGTCCGGACCAAGGGGTCCGGACTACGGTTCTGCGAGACCCACCCTACAAGAAGAGGCCGCCATGCAACTGCTCATCACGTCCGGGCCTGATGCTTCGCGGGCGGTTTCGCTCAGGGATGAGGGTGTGTTGCGCGTGGGACGCGGGGTCGAGTGTGAGGTTCGGCTGAACGATGCGGCGATGTCGCGGGGGCAGTTTGAGTTGAATGTCAAAGCCGGGCGCGTGTGGCTGCGGGATGCGGGGAGTCGGTTTGGAACGTTCGTCAACGGCGCGAAGACGGCCGAGTGCGAGTTGCGGCCGGGAGATGTGATTCGCGCGGGAGAGACATCGTTTCGCGTGGAGGCTCCGCTGCCGGACAACCGGACGACGGTTGTGCCGGTGGACGCGGGTAGGATGGGCACTCCTGCCCGTCCGGATGTTGTCCATCAAACTCACCAAGCGGACGGGCAAGAGTGCCCATCCTACGAGCGAGAAGAGGACGGACGAGGGCGTCCATCCTACGGGGGCTGCAATCCGCGACGACTAGCCGGACAGACTTTTGAACGGTTCGAGGTGATGTCGCTCGTCGCCGAGACTCAGTCGGGGATCGTGTGGCGGGCGCGGGACACGCACTTGATGACCGAAGTGGCGTTGAAACTCTTCTGGCCTGAGCGAATGGCCGATCCGGCGGCGGTGGCTCGGTTCGAGCGAGCGGCTCGAACGATGTTGCCGCTCACGCATCCGAACCTTGTCGAGTTGTTTGACTCGGGGCAGGAAGAGGGTCTGTGTTGGATGGCCAGTGAGTTTGTGGAGGGTGAGAACGCGGCCCAGCTCATTCATCGCATCGGCATTGCGGGGATGCTCGATTGGCGGCAGTCACTCAAGATCGGGCTGCACATCGCGCGGGCGTTGGAGTTCGCGGCGCAGCATCAGATCGTCCATCGCAAGATCACGCCACGCTGCATTCTGGTCCGGCGCGCAGACGGCGCGGCCAAGTTGGGCGGTCTCGGTCTGGCAAAGTCGCTGGATGACGACGGTGCCGCGAAGGTGACCCGCGCGGGTGAGATCGTCGGCGATCTGGCCTATTGCTCACCCGAACAATCGCTCAGCCTGCCCGTCGATGCGCGGTCCGACCTCTACAACCTCGGCGCGGCGTTGTACGCACTGCTGACGGGTCGGCCACCGTGCGAAGGGCGTTCGTTTGTCGAGACGCTCGACAAGATTCAGAACCAGCGGCCCGAGTCCCCCACCAAGTATCACCTCGCCATCCCGCCGCTGTTTGAGGGCGTCGTGCTGCGGCTCTTGGCCAAGCGTCCCGAGAATCGATTCCCTAATGCGCAGGCGTTGCTCCTCGATCTGGAACGAGTGGCGAAGTACCTCGGCGAGACGGCGCTGCGGGATTGACGTGACCGACAACAGTCCGAATCAGTTGAGCCGGGCGGCGTCGGCCCAATGGCACTCTCTTCGTAACTCGCGGCGTCAGCGAAGATGTCCTTCACGAAGCGAAATGGCGTTGCGGGGTCAGGTGGTTCAAAGTTCATTTTCGAGCGAGCGAGGCTCGACCGCACGATCATTGCCCACCTCGACAACGGTTGCAGCATGACCGCGCTGCTCGCCGGCCGACCGGGTTGAAGCCCTGTGGGGTTTCGGCCTCGTCGGCTTTTTTGGGGCTTGATGAAACCGCGTCGCCACGGTCGCCAGAGCCTGTTGAAAAATGTAGCCTGAAGCGTCAGCGAGGGAGTTCGACATCTGAATTCTCGTTGATTCTGCCCCTCGCTCACGCTTCGGGTGACGGCTCTCCGCTATTCCTGTTGAAAGTTGTACGACGTGAGCGGCAAGGCGCTAGCCGTCGGTGATTTCCGGCATGACCGGCGGCTAGCAGCCTGTTGAATAATGTAGGATGGACGCCCTCGTCCGTCCGTTTTCAACTAGAAAGCACTCGGACGAGGGCGTCCAAGCTACGTTTTTCAACACGCGGCTAGCGCCTTGCCGCTCACGGGTGTTGTCCAACAGGAGTGGCGGAGAGCCCGGGTTACATACATGTCTGGCTGTTTTTCGCCACGGTCGCCAGACCGTGGGAATGCGGTCGCAATTTCCGTTTCCGGTTTGCCCACGCTCTGGCGAGCGTGGCTACTCACTCCACGGGTGAATCATGAATGCCAAAACCGTCACACGTTCTCGCACGAAGTCTCCGGCGGCTGGTCCGCCGACCAATGGTGAGTTGGCGGCGTTGAAGACGCCGCAGGTTGCGATGGACGAAACTCAGGACGGTCGTTCGCGGCAGCTTCTCGTGGCGATGGTGGCGTACCGCGATGGGGACTTCTCGGCGCGATTGCCAACGGATTGGACGGGGACGGACGCGCAGATTGCGGCGGCTTTCAATCAGACCATTGCGCATACGCGGCGTGTGACGGGGGAGATCTCGCGGCTGAGTACGACGGTGGGCAAGGAGGGTCGGCTGAAGCAGCGTATCTCGCTGCCGGGGGCGATTGGCGGGTGGGCGGCGGAGGTGGATTCGATCAATACGCTGATCGACGATCTGGTGCGGCCGACGACGGAAATTGCGCGGACCATCGGCGCGGTCGCGAAGGGCGACCTGGGGCAGTCGATGGAACTGGAAGTCGATGGACACACGCTCAAGGGGGAGTTCCTGCGCTCGGCGAAGCTGGTCAATACGATGATCGAGCAGTTGTCGGTCTTCACTTCGGAAGTGACTCGTGTGGCGCGTGAGGTCGGGACGGAAGGGAAGCTCGGCGGGCAGGCGCAGGTGAAGGGTGTGTCGGGGGTGTGGAAGGATCTGACCGACTCGGTCAACCAGATGGCCGGCAACCTGACGGCGCAGGTGCGGAACATTGCGGAGGTGACGATCGCTGTGGCGACTGGCGATCTTTCCAAGAAGATCACCGTCGATGTGCGCGGCGAGATTTTGCAATTGAAAGAAGCGACCAACACGATGGTCGATCAGCTTCGCTCGTTCGCTTCGGAAGTGACGCGCGTAGCGCGTGAGGTCGGGACGGACGGACGGCTCGGTGGGCAGGCGGTGGTGCCGGGTGTGGCGGGGACGTGGAAGGATCTCACCGACTCGGTCAATGCGATGGCGACCAATCTGACGGCGCAGGTTCGGAACATCGCGACGGTGACGACGGCGGTGGCGCGTGGCGATCTGTCGCGGAAAATCACGGTCGATGTGAAGGGAGAAATTCTGGAGCTGAAGGAGACCATCAACACGATGGTCGATCAGCTCAACGGGTTTTCGTCGGAGGTCACGCGCGTGGCGCGTGAGGTCGGGACGGAAGGGAAGCTGGGCGGGCAGGCGGCGGTGCCGGGAGTGGCGGGGACGTGGAAGGATCTGACCGACAACGTCAACTCGATGGCGAACAATCTGACATCGCAGGTCCGCAACATCGCGGACGTCACGACGGCCGTCGCGCGTGGTGACTTGAGCCGCAAGATCACCGTCGAGGTGAAGGGGGAAATCCTCGAACTGAAGAACACGATCAATACGATGGTCGATCAGCTCAACGGTTTCGCGGCGGAAGTGACGCGCGTGGCGCGCGAGGTCGGGACGGAAGGGAAGCTCGGCGGTCAGGCGGCGGTGCCGGGCGTGGCGGGGACGTGGAAGGATCTCACCGACAACGTGAACTTCATGGCGTCGAACCTGACTGGCCAGGTCCGCAACATCGCCGACGTGGCGACGGCCATCGCGAAGGGGGATCTCTCCTCGAAGATCACCGTCGAGGTGAAGGGGGAAATCCTCGCGTTG
>JAYSQC010000139.1:0-17987 GCA_043721755.1 Schlesneria sp. | reverse complement strand
TGAGCTGCCCGCGTGCGTGGCCATCCCGATGAACAATCGTTCCGCCCGCTTATTTGGCATGACTGGCAAGCGACTCACATCGGATTGTTCGGCGATTTACAGGCTCGACTGTCAGGATGGCTCCGCACACTATCGATTCCATTCCGCTCGCCGCACCAGAGAGGCGGCGGCGGTGAGGCCACACTAAGGGGCTGTGCATTTTCTACTGCCGAGAGTTGTGGTCGGATTCAAGTAACCCGCAGCGTGAGTTTTGAAGTTGCGCACTTTTGGAATTCCGCCCCAACGGGGCAGCCGTAAGTCAGCTTAGGGCCAGCGACCAACGGGAGCGCCGTTCTGGGCTGGCATAGCATCGCCCCTTTGGGGCTGAAAACCCAAAGAGCGCAACTTCAAAACTTGCGCGTCGGGCTAGTGATGAACCCCTCAAGACAAAGTTGTTCGACCACTACGTTGCGCGTCTGCGAACTCTTGCCGCTCGCCTGACCACCGACCTCGTTGAGGAGCAAACTCTCATGGATCCCCGTATCGAACAGCGACTGCTCCAAGCGCGGCGTCAGTTTCTCGGACAGTCCGGTGTGTCAATTGGCATGGCCGCGCTGGCCTCGTTGATAGGGAGCGATGTTCAGGGCGAGACGGCTGCGGCGGGAGTTGCTGCGTCCGATGCGGCCGCTGCCGGGCAGCGCGGTCTGCCGGGACTGCCACACTTCGCACCGAAGGCGAAGCGCGTGATCTACCTGATGCAGTCGGGAGCGCCGTCGCATGTGGATCTCTTCGATTACAAGCCGGGACTCGACAAGCGGCGCGGCGAAGAACTGCCCGAGTCGGTGACGAAGGGGCAGCGACTCACCACGATGACGGCCGGCCAGAAGTCGAAGCCGTTTCTGCCGAGCATCTCGGGGTTCAAACAGTTCGGCGAGTGCGGTCGCTGGGTGTCGAACTTCTTGCCGTTCACGGGTGAGATCGCGGATCGGCTCTGCTTCATCAAGTCGATGCACACCGACGCCATCAATCACGCGCCCGCGGTGACGTTCTGGCTGACGGGAGCCGAGATGCCCGGTCGGCCGACGCTCGGCGCGTGGGCGTCGTATGGGTTGGGGAGCGATAACGAAAACCTGCCGTCGTATGTCGTCCTCACCTCGCGCGATACGGAAGGCTCGTGCGGGCAACTCTTCTACGACTGGTATTGGGGGACCGGATTCCTGCCGTCGAAGTATCAGGGAGTGAAGTTCCGCAGCAGTGGCGATCCGGTGCTGTATCTCTCGAACCCGGATGGACTCAGCCGTGAGACTCGCCGGATGTGGCTCGACACACTCGGTCAAATGAACGCCGTGAAATATCGCGAGGTCGGCGACAGTGAGATCGCGACGCGGATCGCTCAGTATGAAATGGCCTTCCGGATGCAAGCAGCCGTTCCCGAGTTGGCCGATCTTTCATCCGAACCGCAGCACATCCTTGACCTCTACGGCCCCGATGCCAAACGCCCCGGATCGTTCGCTATGAACTGTTTGCTCGCGCGGCGATTGGCCGAGCGCGGCGTGAGGTTCGTCCAACTGATGCACTCGGGCTGGGACCAGCACACGAACCTGCCGACGCAGCTTCAGGTCCAATGCCGCGACACCGATCAACCGGCGGCCGCACTGGTGAAAGACCTCGCGCAACGCGGCCTGCTCGATGAGACGCTGGTCATCTGGGGAGGCGAGTTCGGCCGGACGCCGTTCGGTCAGGGAGACATCAACAACCCGAAGCAACACGGCCGCGATCACCATCCGCGCTGCTTCACGATCTGGATGGCAGGCGGCGGCATCAAGCCGGGGATCGAGTACGGCGAGACCGACGATTTCTGCTACAGCGTCGCGAAGGATGGCGTCAGTTGCTTCGATCTCAACGCCACAATTCTGCATCTGTTGGGAGTCGATCACACTCGCTTGACGCACAAGCATCAGGGCCGCTACTACCGCCTGACCGATGTCGAGGGCGAAGTGGTGCGCGGCGTGTTGGCGTAGTCGTTAGCCGCCCTCATGCGACGACGCCGAGGATGACTTTCGGAGCGGGGTGGCGTCAGCCCCTTGGTTCTTGGGCGTCAGCCCTCTTCGATCAACGCGGAATCAGGGGGCTAACGCCACCCCGCTCCAAAATACAGCAGAGGGCTGACGCCCCAGAGTTTGAGTTGCCCCCCGTGCGTATTGCCGAAGTTTTTCATTCGATTCAGGGCGAGGGCGAGTTCTCGGGAACGCCGTCTGTTTTTGTCCGGACCACCGGCTGCAATCTGCGCTGCTGGTTCTGCGACACGCCGTATACGTCTTGGCAACCGGAAGGCCCGCTCCGCGACTGGCGTGACGTGCTACGTGAGGTCTTGCAGTTCGAGTCGCTCCACGTCGTCCTCACCGGTGGCGAACCGCTGCTCCAGCCCGAGATCGTGCCGCTCTCCGAAGCGCTTCGTCAGGCGGGGCGCATCGTCACGATTGAGACTGCTGGCACGGTCTTTCGTCCCGTCGCGGCCGACCTAATGTCGATCAGTCCGAAGCTGTCGAACTCGATGCCGCGCGAGGCGTCACGCTGGCGCGACCGCCACGAACGGGATCGACTGCGTCCCGATGTTGTCTCGCGTTTGATCGCCGCCGCGCCGTATCAACTCAAGTTCGTGATCGACGCACCTGCCGATCTCGACGAGGTGGTCGAGTACTTGCGCGGAGTCCCTCAGATCACCGCCGATCATGTGTGGTTGATGCCGCAGGGCGTGACAACGGCCGATCTCGCCTCTCGCACGGAATGGCTCGCCCCCGCCGCACAACAGTTGGGTTTCCAGTTTTCGCCCCGCAAGCACATCGAACTCTTCGGTCACACGCGCGGAACGTAGCGGTGTTTGAAAACGTAGGGTAAGCGTCTCGCTTGCCCGTGAAAGCAGTTGAAAAAGGGGCAAGCCAGAGGCTAACCCTACGTTTTTCCACGGGCTGTTAAGACACTTCCGCCGTTCGACGTGGCCGTCTAAAGTACCGCCCCGCGTGGGTGGCCTTTGAAAACGTTTTCTAAATTTGGTGGTGAGACATGCTCGTCAGTTGGGATTGGCTCAAGCAGTACGTGACGCTCGACGTTTCGGTCGAGGAGATGTCCGAGCGGCTCACCATGTCGGGGCTGAATCTCGAGGAGTTTCATGCGGTCGGAAATGACTTTTGCATCGATCTCGAAGTGACGAGTAATCGACCCGATTGCCTCGGCCATCTGGGGGTCGCGCGGGAAGCGGCGGTGTTGCTCGGACAGACGCTGAAGGTTCCCGCCGCGTCACCCAAGTGCGGCACCACGCCTGTTTCGTCGGTGACCTCGGTCGCCATCGAGTGCCCCGATTTGTGTCCTCAGTATCAGGCGCGGATCATTCGCGGCGCGAAGGTCGGCCCGAGTCCCGCGTGGCTCGTCCAACGACTGGCGACGGTTGGGATCGCGTCGATCAACAACATCGTGGACATCACGAACTACGTCTTGATGGAGTGCGGTCAGCCGCTGCACGCTTTCGATTTCGACAAGCTGCACGGCCGGAAAATCGTCGTGCGGCGCGCCAAGTCGGGCGAGAAGTTGCAGGCGATCGATCACAAGGAATACGTGCTGACTCCCGAGATGTGCGTCATCGCCGACGCCGACCATCCCGTCGCGCTGGCCGGTGTGATGGGCGGGGCGGAGACCGAGATCACCACGGCGACGAAGAGCATCCTGATCGAAGCGGCCCTCTTCGCACCGCTGTCGATTCGCGAGACCTCACGACGATTGAAGCTGAGCAGTGACTCGTCGTACCGCTTTGAACGGAAGCTCGATCCGCACGGCCCCGATTGGGCCAGCCGACGCTGTTGTGAACTGATTCTCGAACTGGCCGGAGGCGAGCTGCTGGACGGAGCGGTCTTCGCCGGAACGCAGCCTGCCGCGCGACGTGATCCCATCACGTTGCGATTCGCGCAGATAAAGCGAGTGCTCGGGATCACGATCCCGGATGAAGAGGCCGTGCGTATTTTGCTGGCGCTCGGGTTGGAGCTGGTGGGACGCGATGAATTAGAGGGCGCGAAGCCGGACGGGCAGGAGTGCCCATCCTACAACTCGGTCACGTTCGTCCCGCCGTCGAGTCGCGTTGATCTGTCACGTGAGATCGATCTCATCGAAGAGGTCGCACGCATCCACGGTCTCGACAAAATTCGCGACGACGTTTCGGTGCCGCTCTGTCGGTCGGCTCAATCGTTGCGAGATCGCGTGACCGACCGCGTGTGCGATGTTTTGACGGCGGCCGGTTTCTACGAGGCGATCACGTTGTCGCTGGTGAGCGAACGGGACCACAAGCTGTTCCAACCGCGCGGCAATCTCGCCCCACTGTCGATCGACCACCCCGACTTCCGCCAGGCAAGCCTGCTCCGTCACAGCTTGGTTCCCAGCCTGATGGCCTCACGGCGTGAGAACGAGCGACGCGGTTCGTTCGGGGCGCAGCTCTTCGAGATCGCGGCCGTGTACCTCTCGTCCGACAAGACGCTGCCGCAGTCACAGTCGGAACCGACCTTGGTCAGCTTCGTCAGTGGTCAGCCATTTTCTGAGATGAAGGGCGTGGTCGAGCAACTGGCGGCGCGCGTGAACTCGTCGGCCGTGGTGACCGCGCAGCCATCGAGTCTGCCGCAGTTCGTTCCCGGTCGCGGTGCGGAAGTCTTGTTAAACGGCCAGTTCTGGGGCTGGCTCGGCGAGCTGGATCGCTTGGTTTCCGATCAACTCGATCTGCGCGATGCGGTCTCGATCGCGGAGTTGGACCTCTCGGTGCTTGAGACTCACGCGGACCTCGTCCCGAAGTTCCAGCCGTGGCCGCAGTATCAGGGATCGTCGCGCGATTTGAACTTTGTCCTCGACGAGCAGGTGACGTGGAGTTCGCTGGAGGAGACCGTTCGGAACGCCGCCGGGCCGCTGTTGGAGTCGGTCGGTTTCGGCGGCCAGTACAAGGGGAAGCAAATCCCCGACGGCAAGAAGAGCTATCTCGTCACGCTGCTGTATCGCTCGCCGGATCGGACGCTGACGGGTGAAGAAATCGAAGCGGCTCAACAGTCGGTGATCGCCACCTGCGCGGCACAACTCGGCGCGACGTTGCGTGCGTGATAAGTCCGAGAACGGTCGTTTAACCGCGTGGGCAACGCCCCGCGCGTCGAGTGGCGAAACCAAATTCCATATCGCGCGACGCGCGGGGCGTTGCCCACGCGGTTAAACAAAGTCGCCTCTCTTCACGACAGTCCCCGGCTACCGTGCGATTCTATCGCTGAGTACACTCGGCCCGCGTTTTGGACGGCCTGACTTGGACAGTCGCTCGGCGAAATGGATGCTCTGCGACGACGAGGGTTGAACCGTCATCACAATGGCCGATGTGGAACACGGCCGAAGGGAAACTGGCGATGAACCGGGAGGAGCGAATAGCACTGGCGTTGGGCTGTGCGCTGTGGCTCGTCACGGGAGTTGCCTCGGCGCAAGAGCCGACTCCGCCCGCCGATGCCGCGTCACCGACGAAGCCTACTGCCGCACTGGCGATGCCACCCGATTCTCCCCAGCCCGATCCGGACAAGCGGTCGCCACTGGATGCCATTCCGGTCGCAGTCCGTTACCTGCCGAACAAGCTTGGCGAACTCATTCCCGTGCTGGCCAACGCGACGTGGGAGAACTACGTCGAGTTCATCACGAACCCGCCGTCCGCCAAACGAGAAGCGGCTCCAGCAGCAGCGGTCTCGTCGATTGAATTGACGGGCGAAGCAGATGACGAACGGGCGTTGCTCACGGCGAGAATCATCGTCCGGTTGCGGCAAGCGAATGAATACGTCCGCGTCCCGCTGCAACTGAACGAAGCGGTGCTTACCAAGTGGGAGTACACCGGCGACGGTCAGCAAATCCCGAGCGAGAAGGATCGTGATCGCGGCTACGTCTGGTGGTTTCGCGGTACGGGCCCGCATCAGTTGGACCTGACGCTCAGCGTGCCGATCCGCCGCCAGTTGCCGACGCGGCGGTTGCTGTTGTCGCTGCCGACCTCGCCCGTGGCGAAGCTCAAGCTGACGGTGCCGCATCGCGCGGCGACAGCGAAAGCGGGCGATCAAATTCCATTGGAGATCACCGCCGTGGAAGGGGGCAAGACGCAGTTCGAGGCGTTCGGATTGGGGAGCCGCGTCGATGGACTCAGCCCCCGCGTCGAACTCAACTGGCAACCGGCTCCCGTCGCATCGCCGACGGAATCGTCGCTCGAATCCAACACGACGATCCTCGCGCATATCGACGCTGAGGCGGTGTTACTCGACGTGCAGCAGCGCGTGCAGGCACTTCAGGGGACGTTCAATTCGTTCGCGGTGTTGCTGCCCGCCGGTGCGGAAGTGTTGTCGCTCGACGGCGACGACTCACCCACGCAGCGGCCCGATCCGGCCAAGCCGAATCGCGTCATGGTCTCTTTCGAGAAGCCGACGGCTGGGCCGGTGCGGCTGCGCTGGGCCGTGCGTCTTCCGGCAGCGGAAAAGCAGCGTTTGAAGTTAGACGGGTTCATCGTCGAGGGGGCGCGGAAGCAGAGCGGTGAGGTTGGTCTGGCCCCGCACGATGGGCTGCGACTGTCTTCCAGTCCGCAGGGGAAGGACGCGAACATTCTGAGGATCGACGCTGGATCGCTGCGGACGGCCGCGGGGACGGCTCCTGTCACACGCGCGTACCGCTTTCTCTCGCAACCGTTCCACCTCAATGTGGTTGTCGAGGCGGTCGGAGCGTATTACTTGGTCGAGCCGAAGCTGTACGTCTCGGCCGCCGTGCATCAGTTGAATCTCGAGGCCGTCCTGCAATATCAGGTCTATCGCGACAGTCTCTCCGAGGTCACGATCCACTGGCCGGATTGGAAGGCCCGCGGCTGGCTGATCGACGGAATTGACCCGCCCGGTTTGGTCGAAGCGCTGTCGCTCGATGAGGACCGCAACGACATCCGCTTGCGGTTGGTGAAACGGCAGAACGCGGCATTTCAAATCCGGCTGCGTGCCCGGCGACCACTCAAAGGACCGGACGACACGGCGCTGACCTTGCCACGCGCGAAAGCCTCCAGTCCACCAACCGTTTCGTTGGTCGTGGCCAATGCCGAGAACGTCGAGACCGAGTTGACGGCGCTCGGCGAGACGCTGCTCCGGCCAACGCCCGCGATGACGCCGGAGCAAGCCGCGTTGCCCGAATCGCTGCGCAGTTTGAAATGGTCCGGTTATCGGATCGACAGCGACGAGCAAGAGCTGTCACTGCGAATCGTTCCGCAGCAAAGACGACTGCGCATCGAGTCGGCGAGCGACGCGGTCTGGCAAAACGATCGCATTCAAGTCGTGCAACACATCACCTGCGATGTCGCTTACGAGCGGCTGACACAACTGAAACTGAAAGTCCCGCGCGACCTGTCGGCCGAGCGCGTCCGTTTCTTCGCCGAACGCGATGTGGAACTGAATGCCGAGTGGAGCGAGGACGCCGATCCGCAGATGCGACTCGTCCGCCTCACGTTGCCCGAACCGAAGATCGGCCGGTTTGGAGTTCAAGCCCGATTCTTCGTGCGCATCCCCGATGAGATGGCGGCCGTGATCGAGGGGACCGTGGCGATCCCGATCGTGCAGAGTGGTGACGAGGCGTTCTCGCAATCGCGGTTCTCGCTGGCACGCACCGAGTGGTTCGAGGCCGCAGCCGCAACGGCCACTTGGAAACCGCTGCCGTTACGGCCCGAAGCGTGGCTGTGGGCGATCGACGGTTCGTCTCCCGAGTTCGTGCTGAAGCTGACTCGCTCGCGCGGGAGCGCGAATGGAACGGCGCGGGTCTCAAAAGGATTGGTCACGGCGGTCGTCGGGCAGTCGGGAGTTGGGCAGTTCCGCGCGCAGTTCCGCGTCGCAACGCGATCACTCTCCCTCAACATGACGCTGCCGCAGCAGGCGGAACTGACGCAGGTCTTCTGGGATCGCACGCCGCTCGCACCGGGCAGCGATGTCGTCGAGCAGCCCGCCGGGTCGCGCAAGTTCACGCTGCGTCTGCCCGATTCCAGCCGTTCGATGGATTCGAGCGGATCGGCGGACGCGAGTCTCCTCAAGTCATCGCCAAACTCTCAGGACCATTTGCTGACGATCGACTACGAGCTGCGTTGCCTCACGCCTGCCGGTGGAATGGATGCGATCGAGCTGGTCTCACCCCAATTGCCACAAGGCTCGTGGATGGCCGAAGTCGTCTGGCAGGTGGTGCTGCCCACTGATCGACACGTCTTCACGTACCCGTCGTCGGCCACGCCGATGTTTCGTTGGCGGCGACAAGGTCTGTTTTGGTATCGCCTCTCCGACCCCGGTCCCGGCCAATTGCGACAGCGCATTGGCGCCGACTCCGGCCCCCCGTCGATGACCGCTGCTGAGATCGACTCACCCGAGTTGGCCGGGAACCTGTACGCCTTCAGCCAGTTCGGTGCCCCGCGCGCGTTGTCGTTCCAAGTCATGAGCCGACCGATGATCGTGCTGTTCGGCGCGGGACTGTCGTTGCTGGCGGGCTTTGCGATGTTGCGGATTCCCGCGCTGCGGCATGTGTTGACGGTCCTCGTCGCCGGGCTGTTACTCGCGACAGTCGGCCTGTGGCACGCGGCTCCATTGGAGCTGCTGTTGCAACCGATGGTCATCGGCCTGATCTTGCCGATTTTCGCCGTGTTGATCGAGAGTTGGTTCCGCCGTCGCGATCTCGGCACGGTCCTGTCGCTGCCATCTCCGGAAGAACTCTCGGCCGCTCACGCCAGTTCGCTGGACTCGTTTGTGGGCGCCTCGGGTTCGTCACCGACCTTGATGCGATTCCCTCCTCACGACAGCCGCGATGGAATCCGAGCGGAATCGGGAAGCGGTGTGTCATGACGCAGAGCCGACTCGTGGGACAGGTTGTGAATTGGGGTCGGGCGTTCAAATTTCAAAATTGGCCGTCCAACCGGCTACCGTTCACCACACCGCATCCACGGCCAATTTTGAAATTTGAACGCCCGACCCCAGAACCGTGCGGCTGGCGATACGCAGCGACGTTGTCGTTTGTTGCGTATCTTCTGCTGGCTGCCTGGTCTTTCATGGCGAGCGGCCTGAACGCGATCGCGGCTCCGCCGGAGTCGGCACTGCCGCGCATGCACCGCGTGGATGTTCCGGCCGAGCGGTTGAAGGACTGGCCGCGTGAGGCTTGGCAGGCCGTGGCCGTGCCGCGCGAGGAATTCAATCGCCTCTTGAATTCGGCGGAGTTGGCGGAGCGCGGGCCGCGTCGCGCGCAGATCACGACCGCGCGGTACACGGCCACGTTGGTGGGCGAGTCACTGCGCGAAGGGCGTGCCACACTGAACGTCCAGCGTGTCGGCACTAATCCGGTGCTGCACCCGCTCGGGGACATCGGACTCGCGCTGCAAGACTTGGCGTGGAAAGGTGGCCTCAACTCCGCAGATCGACCGGCCGTGTGGGGTTCCGACGCGGCGGACCAATCGTGGTTGCTGGCCGATGTTCCGGCGGGTGAGTTAAGCGCGACATGGAGTGCCGCAGAACGTCGGCTGCCCGGTGAGATCGACTTCGATCTGGTTGTTCCCGCAGCGGCAGTGTCTGTGATCGAACTGAAAGTGCCGCGCGACCGGATCGTCCGCGCGACTCCCGAAGCACGCCCGATCAGCGACGGTTCGGACGCGCAATGGCAGGTCTGGCGGATTCAGCTCGGTAGTGAACGGCGTTGTCGGTTGGCGGTCGCTCCGCGCAGCGGCACGCTCCCCCGAAAGCCGACGCTGTTGTACGAGTACGAATTGGGAGCGGTCGTGCGTGAGGAAGACCTGCGGTTTCAATCGCTCTTCCAAATTGAGGTCTTCGACGCGCCGATCACGGAAGTCACGTTCTCGGTTCCGGCGAGTGTCGAAGTCTACGCGGTGACGTATGACGCGGATGTGCCCCTCACCTGGAGTCGCCCCATCCAGACCGATGCGGCGGGGACGCTGACGGTGCAACTGCCCGGCCCGTTGCAGGGTCGCCTCCGGCCGATTCGCATTGATGGTCTGGCCGTTCAAAAGCCGGGTCAGCCGACGGTCTCGCCGCAGATCGACATTCCCGGCGGAGTCTTCTCGACGGGGCGGCAGATGCTGACGATCGTCGCTCCAATTCAACTCCGGTCGCTCCGCGCGAACGGCTTCCGACAACAAGGTGCCGTCACGCTGGCGGCCGAAGGCGAAGTCTTTTCCTTTCGCCAATTGCTGCGTGAAGCGCAACTGATTCTCGACGTGCGACGGCCGCGCGCGTCGCTGGCCGCTCAGGTCGTCGGGCTGTTGGAAACGGGCGAGGACTCGTGGACGCTGACCTCGGAAATCAGTTGGGCGTCGTCGAGCGGCGGTGGCTTTCAAACGGGATGCCAGTTCCCGCCCGAATGGGAAATCACCGACGTGCAATTCGTGTCGAAGCAGGGCACGTCGCGCTTGGCCGGGTGGGACGTGCAATCTCAGCCGGGGGGGCACACGCTGTTGACGGTCGAGTTTTTGGAGGCGATCGAACCGGGCCGACCTCACACGGTGAAAGTGCTCGCGCGACGACGCTCGGTGGCGATCGGCCAGCCGTTCGCGCTGCCGGTCCCGCAGTTCACCAACTACGATTCGGTCGAGACGACGCTCGGTCTGGTGGTCCCCGCCGGATTGAATCCGCTGCTGTCGGAGGACGCCCGGCTCGAACGAGTCTCGGCGCCGGAAGAATCGGTCACGGCGGGACTGCGGCGGCGCGCGGCGCGCAAAGACTCCGAGTTCTGGTTTCGGGGCGACACGCCTGAAGGGGCCGGTACGTTGCAATTGGTCACGCGCCTGCGGCCGGTCTCCGCGACGACCGAGGTGATCGTGGAGGCGGCTCCGGCGGAGTATCGCGAGCGATTTCAAATTCGATGTCGCGCGGATGGCTCACCACTCGACCGGTTGCTCGTCTATCTGACGCAGCCGGGGGCGGAGGTCCGCTGGTCGGTGCTGTTGCCGCGACCGGGCGAACTGACGGCGGTGCGGCTCCCCGTCGCACAACATGCCGAATGGAACTGCCCGTCTGCGGGCGAACTGTGGGAGTTGCGACTGCCACCACTTCCCGCCGGTCCGATTGAGATCGAAGGCTTGCGGAGCAATCGCTGGCCGGTGGCCGCGCATCCCGCATTGTTGTTCGTGCCGCAGTCGTCCGAGCGGCGCGGACGACTCCGTTTGCGCAGGCCCGAGTCACTCGAACTGTCGATCGACGCGCGGGGCCTCGACCCACAAACGACCGCGACCGATGACGCGACACGTGCGGCGATCACCTCCGACGCGGGATCGTCGTTCACGATCAACGCGTGGCAGTACGATGCCTTCGACGACGAATTGTCGATCTCGCCGCGCGACGCGATCTCGTCGCGCGAGTATCCCGCGATGGTCACGTTGCAACTGCGGTCGCTGATCTCGTCGAACTCGGACGGCTTCGATCTCTATCGCGCCCGCATCCGGCTCGAGAACGGAGCGACCCAAGAGACGCTGCGGATTCGCCTGCCGTCGCCCGCTGTCTTGCAGGAAGCGACGGTCGCGGGCGAAACGATCGTTCCGAACTCGGAAGGTGAGACGTTGCTGATCCCCGGCCTCAGTGCGGCGCGGCGCGATGTGGTCGAGCTGTTGTACCGCGTCCCGGCGCGGGGCCGCGCGGTGCGGGACAATCGTCGTGTGATCGTCCCGCTGGTGGCGGCGACGGTCCTTGGGTTCGATTGGGAGTTGGCGCTGCCGCCTTCGGTGCGATTGTTTTCGGAACCATTGGGCGTTCGGCTCGCGCGGCCACTGCCACAGCCCACTTGGACGGAACGGTTGTTCGGGCCACTCGGTCAATCGCGCGGCGAAATGCTCTTCAACCCGTTCGCGATCGCCGCGTGGCGTGAGCTGTTGCAACCACGTTTCACGCCCGCCTCGTCGGTGGGCGAGTTGAACGGCGAGTTGATCGCGCCGGTCGAATGGCAGGTTCACAGTGCGTCAGCATTGAAAGTCCCCGAGGAGTTGTGGTTGGAAACGTGGCACGCCACGCGGACGCGGCTCCTCTCGTGGATCGCGCTCGCCATTTCGCTGTCGATTGGCATCGTGGTGCGGATCATCGGCTGGAAGTATCGCGACCGACTGGCCGCGTACTGGCTGACGTTGCTCGTCGGCTTCGCGCTGTGCAGCGGATCGCCCTACGCCGAGATGGCTGGTGGCGGCATCGCGGGCACGATTGTGGCGTTGTTGGTGCCGCGACGGTCGCTGCTCGTGCCTCGACACCCCTCAACTTTGGTTCCCGGTGGCAGCACGCACAGCTTTCCGCTCGGAGCATTTCGCGGAACGGCGGTGATTCTGTGCGGCCTCGCGCTGGCTGGCCGTTGGGGAACGGGCAGTCTGGCTCAGGAAACTCTCCCGCGATCCACCGTCCCGTCGCGCGAGGCAACTCGCAAACCGAGTACGAACGGAAACGCCGCGTCTTTCTCGAACGAATCGACTTCCGGCGCGACGGCGTCCAACGCGGACTCATTGTTGTGGAGTGTCGATGCCGAAGCGAAGTCGGTGGTGGTTGCGGCACGAGCCGCGAATTCGGTGTTTGTGCCCGTCGATGCGAACGGGTTGCCGTCGCAGACGCAGGCGTTGGTCTACGTCGCGCCCGAATTGCTGACACGATTGCGAGAGGTGGCACACGCGGCGGCTCCGGCTCCCGACTGGCTGATCGCGTCGGCCCGGTTTCGCGCCGTGGTGAGCAATTCGGGCAGCGTGAGCTTACAGGCGAAGTTCCGCATCCATGTTCTGAATGACTCGGCCGAACACCCGATTCTCATTCCGATCGCCGACGCCGTACTGGCGGGAGCGGACGCTTGCCGAGTCAACGGACAACCGCATTCCACAACGCTGGCTCCCGACGGTCGCGGCTTTGTGATCGCCCTGCCACGCTTGGCAACGGCGGCGGCGTTCGATGTTGAATTGGACCTGAAGCGCGTCGCGAGCAGGACCACCGCGGGAGGCGGATTCACGTCGTCGATCCCGCGCGTCGTCGATTCGCAATGGTCGTTGGAATTGGCCGAGCCGGTCGAGTTCGGGGAAGTCTTGGGCGGACGAGGAGCCTCCACCCGCTCGGCCGATCGGCGCACGATCACGCTCGATTGCGGTTCGACATCGCAACTCGAATCCCGCTGGTCGGTCGCAACACCGGACCCGAAGCCGGGACGGGTCGAGGTCTCGGCGTTGCAGGTACTCGATGTCCGGCCGTCGGTCGCCGAACTGCGGTTCCGCCTGCGTTGCACTCCGCTCGATGGCCCGTTCGATTCCCTCGAACTGGACCTGCCCCTAGGGTGCCTGTTGCGTGACGGCGATGTGCGCGCCGCCGGGTTGCTCCGCACCGAAGTCGTCCGCGCCGCCGAGGGCGTTTCCAAACTGCGGGTCACATTCGATGGACCGCAGCGACGACCGGTTTCGTTGGAAGGCACGCTGCTGATCCCAACTCCCGAATCGAATGGCGCAGTCCCGCTGCCGCGCTTCGGACTGACACGCGGCGGTGCCGTGCGCGTGGTGCCGCAGCAGAATTGGTGGTGGATCGGCGCGGGTTCGGAGTTCCGCGTCGAGGCCCAGAATCTCGACCTCGAATCGGCGGCCGGGCTGTCGGCGGCGGAGTTTCTCGCGGCGTGGGGCGACTCCCCGCCGAGGGGGCGACCGCACGTTGTGTTTCAACCGCGCGAGGGGGAATCGCCGCAGTTCGCGATCTCACCACAACTCGCACGTCGCCGGGCCGTGCGCTGGACGCAGTCGGGCCACATCGACAAACGTCGGCTGGAATGGACGCTCGACGCACGGCTCGAAGCTACGCAGGCTCCCGTCTATCAGCATGTGCTGTTCGTCGATCGTCGCTTACAGATTGAGTCGATCTCGATTCGCGAGAACGGTGCCGAACGATTGATTCGCTGGTCGGAGACGAAACAGGGAGCCTCGCCGAACTGCGTCGTGGTGTTCCTCGGCGACAAAACGACTGGCGTACAACAGTTGACGCTCAAGGCGGGAATGCCGCTGCGTCACGGCCTCGATGTGCCACTGCCCGTCGTGCGGTGTGAGGAAGCGGAACTGGTCGAATCGGTGTGGGAGCTGTCTCGCGCGGCAGATGTCGATGTCGATCTGAAGCTGCCGCGGAATGTTCCCCCGTATGAAGCCGCGACCGATCCGGTCGAGAACGGTGCGCCGGTGCTGGTGGCGCGTTATCAGATCGCCGGTCCCGATCCCAAGGCGGTCATCAACGTGTCGTCGCGTCATGCCCAATGCACCGCGCGCACGGTGGCCGTACTCGCCAAGACCGACGCGCGCGGCTGGAAACTGACCGGCCAATTGTGGCTCACTCCCCTCGGTGAATCGCCGCGCCGATTGGGAGTCCGCTTCCCCGCGAATGCCGTCGATCCCGCCCGCGTGCGGATCGAACAGGCCGAGGCGACGTGGCACGAGCCGGCCGATGGCTTTCGACGACTGGACCTGACGCTGCCGCTCAATGATCCGACGGAAGTCACGCTGTCGTTCGACATCGTGGTCGACGAGCCAACGCGCGGAGATTGGGAGCTGCCGTGGCCCGCGCCGCTGCAAGCGACCTCGCACGAGATGTGCCTCGTCGCCACTCCGGCCGATGTTTGGACGCCGCTCGTCGGGACGGAACTCAAGCCGGATGAATCGCCCGGATGGGCGGATGAATTCCTCTCCGAACGGAGGCCCGACACGACCTCCGCGATGTATCGCCTCGAAGCCGCTCCCGTGCGGTTGCACCGCCAGACGGCGACGGCTCAAGTCGATGAGCCGCTCGTGCGGCTGCTCGATCATGCGTTGTGGCTGACCCCTGACGGAGGCCGTCGCGGGTTGACCCGCGCGTTCCTGTCGCAGACGCGCGACGCGATTGAGTTCAATCTTCCCGCCGGTCTGCAACCGATCTCGCTGTTCCTCGATGACCGACCGCTCGCGCTGCCGTCCGCCACCACGGGACCGCTCCGAGTACCGCTCGTCGGCGGCGGGCGCGAGTCGATCCTCGCACTGATCTGGGAACAGTCTCTCCCCTCGTCGCCCGGCAACGCGCGCAGCGAATGGGCCGGGCTGCCGTGGCCGACTCAGGTGAAGGTGGCCAGGTCACTGGTCACAGTCCTGCCGCATCACAACGGCTTGCTGATTGGACGGGGAGAACTGCCGCAGACCGATTGGATGGATGCCGCGTTCGATCGGTTGGAGATGCTGCTCGACCGACAGCGGTCGCTCGTCAACGATCCGCGCGCGGCGGCGACGAATCGCGAGTTGATCGACGAGCTCCAGTCGCGCGTCGCGGCGCGGCTGCCGTCGCGCACGGTTCAAGCGTCCGCCACTCTCACAGCGCGACTCGAACGCTGGCGCGGCATCGTCGAAACGATCAACGATCTGGAGCGACCGGCCACGATCGACAAACAGCCGCTCGCCGACCGACCGCTCCGTCACCTCGAAGAACAGTTCGTCGATCACCCGCACGCCTTGCGAACCGTGGCGACGGCCGAATCGCCGCGAGTCGGCTTCTGGCTCATCGACCGTCGTTGGCTGGCCTTGCTGCTTGGGTTGTTACTCAGCCTGATCGCGATCCCGTCGCTGAGGTATCTCATCCGGCTCGAGTGGGGCGAATGGTTGAGTACCCGCGTGACCATCTCATGGTTGCTGCTGGGAGTGGTCTGGTGGTTCCACCTCACGCCGGGGTTCCTCGGCCCGCTCATGATTGCTGCGGCGACGATCCGTGCGGCGGTCGTTCACGGCCCGCGGCGGCAACGAATGACGAATGACGAATGACGAATCCACTACCACTACCACTTCCCTTCGCTCGCCTGCCAGCCGATCGTCACGGCTCCCGCGACGAGACAGTAATAGGCGAACCAGTGCAGCTTCTGCTTTGAGAGCATTTGAATCAACAGCCTCAACGCGACGATGCCGACGAAGAATGAGACCAACGCACCGAGGCCATACAGGCCCCACGGCACGTTCATCGCGTCGGCCGAGCCGGGACGAAGCAACTTCACCGCGTCGAGCAACACCGCACCGCCAATGACGGGGATCGCGATCAAAAACGAGAACGTCGCCGCCGACTCGCGCTCCATCCCGCAGATCAAGCCGCCCGAGATCGTGCAACCCGAACGAGAGACGCCCGGCAGAATCGCCACCGCCTGAAAGCAACCGATGATCAGCGAGATCGGCCACGGCAACCGCCGCTCAACGATCTGTCCTCCCTGATACTTCTGTCCAATCAGCAGCACGCCCCCTGTCAGCAGGAAGCCGTATCCCGCCAGCAAGGGCGACTCGAACATCGCCTCAAACGTCTGTTTGAATCCGATGCCCAGGATCGCGGCCGGGATCGAAGCCAGCACGATCATCAGACAGAGCCGCCAGTCCAGCTCCGCGAGAATCTTTCGCAGCCGCTCGAAATAGACGACCACGATCGAACCGAGCGTTCCCAAATGCAGCGCGAGGATCAGCGTGAGTGACTCCTGCGCGATCGGGCCGCTCTGGCAGCGCTTGAGCAGCTCGTTGCCAACCACCAAATGACCGTCCGAACTGATCGGCAGGAACTCGGTGATCCCTTGGATCACGGCCAGCACCAAAATCCGAAACGTGTCGTTCATCGAGCCTGCATTCCCTTGCGAATCCGCGATTATTGCCAAAGGCCGTCTATGGCACGTCTTGACGGTCGGCCCGGCCGTCACGCGCGGGCGGAGTCTAGTGGCGACCGTGCGACCGGTCGAGATCGGTCTGACCGAGGGAACAGCGTCCTCGCGAAGTTTTCATACGAGGGCGAGTGACGCTGAAAACTCGCGTGGAAAGTCACTTGATACTCGCAGCCCGGCGGGAGTCACGCTCACGTTTTCACCAGCGACTCCAACATTGCGGCGACTCGTTCAAACACCGGCATCGGGATGGCGTGTCCGCCGCGAAACGGAATGAACTCGACCCGCGCCCCGGCCTCCGTGAGCATGTCCCGCAACCACTCAGCCGCTGGGAAGGGCAAGACCGGATCACTCGTGCCGTGACTTTGCAGCACCGACAGGCCCGCGCGGCGTGACACTTGTTCGCGCCAGACGGCTTCATTGAGCAGTGTTCCCGACAGCACGATCAAACCCGCCGGATTCTCGCTCAGATGCAGCGTGACTTCCGTCGCCAACATCGCTCCTTGGGAAAAGCCGCCCAACACAAATCGCGACAGCGGGATGCCGCTGCGTTCGCTCCACTCGGCGATCAACGCCAGCAGACGCTCGCGGGCGAAGTCGAGTCCCTCGGGATGCTCGGTGCGCAGATCGCGAAACTCACCGGTCGTCATCGCGCGTTGCAGCTTCGCCATGTCGAGCTGCCACCACGCCCGCCCACCCGGCATCCCGGCCTCGCTCAAATCCAGCGGCGCGGCGGGAAACAGGAATTGCACCCGCTCGGCCAACGCGGGGGAGTGCTCCAGCAATTCGGGACCGAACGGAACCAGATCGGTCCCCGACGCGCCGAAGCCGTGGCACAGCACCACGATCATCTGCGGCGATGCCCCCGCCGGCAGCGCGTCCACCACGCAACAGTCCAACCCACCAATCTCCAACGACTGCACATTCATCAGGCCAACACCTTTCAATTCATCCCTCAGACACACTGGCACCGTGACTTCAAGGCGCATGGCGAAGCCGCAAGACAGAATGATGTAGAACAGAATCATCCAAGCCAAAATCGGCTCGCTCAGGCTGCGGTGGTCACCCGCAAGGATCGCAACCGCACATAGCGACTCTCCTCATCATTTTGTGTGACATGATTCTGTCTTTGTGTCGATCCGAGTGCCTCTTCCCTCGCTCCGCCACGTTTCTTGGAAGCGAACGCATTCGAGGCTGACGCCGTCCCGCTCGCCTTGTTATACCCCACGCGGTTCGTAGTGAGACATCTGAGCGGGGCGGCGTAAGCCCCCCGGTTCTTGGGCGTAAGCCCGCTGTGGAAGAACCGGGGGGCTTAC
>JAYSQC010000138.1:0-15748 GCA_043721755.1 Schlesneria sp. | reverse complement strand
GCGCGAGCCGTCCGGTTGAAGCGAGAGCAAACTCGACAAAACCGGGCGGCTTGCGCCGCTCCGCTACTCGATCGGTTCTAAAGTAAGTGCCATTGGGCTGACGCCACCCCGCTCGGATGTCTTATTCACCACCGCGTGGGCAAACGCCCGCCGTCTCAGTACGGGATCACCAGCCCGTCGTGGGAGAGTTGCACTCCGGCGGGGAGCCGCGCGTTGGTCTCGGTGTATTCGAGATAGTGCGACACATGCGTGAGATAGGTCTGCTTCGGGCGGACTCGCTCGACGACCGCGAGTGCTTGCGGGATGCCGAAGTGCGTGGCGTGCGGTTCGTCGCGCAGCGCATCGAGAATTAGCACGTCCAATCCTTCGAGCAACGGCCAACTCTCGTCAGGGATGAAGCTGACATCCGTGCAGAAGGCCACGTTGCCGATGCGGAACCCGAGGACCGGCAATTTTCCGTGCATCAGCCGGATCGGTTGGATTCTCACACCCAGCAGCTCGAAGGGATCGAGGCCAATGCGCCGCAGTTCGAGTTGCGGCACGGCTCCGTAATGCAGTTCGGGATCGATCGGCGTGAAGGCGTAGGCATACGCCGCGCGAATCTGCTGCTCGACAACCTCTTCACAGTAGAGCGGCACGGCGTGCTTGAGCCGGTAGCCGAACAGCCGCAGGTCGTCGAGACCGAACAAGTGATCGGCGTGACTGTGCGTATAAACGACGGCCTGAACCAAGTCGATCCGTTCTCGCAGCAGTTGGATCCGCAGTTCGGGCGAGGTGTCGATCAGGAACGTCCCCTGTGGCGTCTTCACCGCGACGCCCGTGCGCGTTCGGTTATTGCGTGGGTCCGTCGATTCGCAGACCGGACAATGACAACCGATGATCGGCACGCCGTGGCTGGTGCCTGTCCCAAGCAGCACCAGTTCGCGGGGGGAATCAGAGGAATCAGACATCGCTCAGGAAACCGTATCAGAAGGCGTTCGCAGATCACTCGCGCCGATGATGAAAGGCGGTCGCAGTGGGGTGGCAGTGTAGCAGGCAACTTGTCTGAACGCAGTTGTTCCACGGCCATTGCTGGAGCAGGAAGCTCGACTCATGAGCGATGACTTTGGAGTCAGCCGTGCCCAATGCCTGAGCGGTCCAATCTCGCATCGCTGCGGACATCCGAAACTCACGGGATCGGTTTGTAGAGAAACCGCCTTGATCGCCCTGCGGCATTGAAAGTCGCGTCGCTCGGCATGACGGTTGCGATTCCCTTATCTTCCGTCGAAAAGACTTCGACATGATCGCCGCACGGAGGCAATTCGCGCGAGCCGTAATTGGGCAGAACCATCGCGAGTGAGCGTTCTTGTCCACCAAGGGTAGTTCGGCTGGGGGGTGCAGCCGGAGACGGTCCGATGGCCGTAGCCGGGCGAGCGCCTGTGCTCCCAGCCGACTACTCTTTTTCTTTGCCAGCGCAACCTGCTGGACGCCCTATTCCGAACGCCGATATGTCTTCTACACGGTTGAAATTGACGCGTGGATGACCTGCACGCACTAGCCCGACGCGCAAGCGAGGGCTGGACATTCGATGACGGTGAAGCCCTCGCTTGCGCGTCGGGCTAGTGTCAGATGCTCCCGTGCTGAGTATAGTCGACCCGGCATTCGCCAGTGGAACAGACTTTCTCGTGACGCAACCCGCGCGATGAACACGCGACGTGGGTCGGAGTAGGGACAGCATGTCGCAGTATTCGAGCATTCTCGTTGGTGTCGATCTGCATCATGGTGACCGGGCTGTCTCGAAGGAACTTGGTCCCGAAGCACGCGCGGCCATCGAACAGGCCTTAGAGCTGGCCGCTCATTCGGGCGGAACGGTGACCTTTTGTTCCGTCCTTGAAATCTCACCGCAGACCGCGTCGCTCATCGAACGCGATCATGAAAATCTGCTCAAGACGGTCGAGGACTTTGCCAGCGAAATGCTCGATGCGGAGGTGAGTGCCGCGAACCAGCGCGGCATCCCTGCGGATAAGTCGATTCGATTCGGGAAGGCTTGGCAGGAGCTGGTCAATGAGGTGGTCGAGAACCGCCATCATCTCATCGTGATCGGAACTCGTCCGCGCGATGCGGCGACTAGGCTGTTGTTTGGCAGCACAGCTCAAAAAATCCTCCGGTTGGCAACGTGTCCCGTCTGGATCGTGAAGCCGGATGAAGTGCGCGAGATTCGTGAGATCGCCGTCGCAACTGACCTCGGCGAATTGTCGCTTCCGATTCTTCAAGCCGGAATCGCAGCGGCGCGCGCCTGGAACGCGCGGCTGTACGTCCTGCATGTGCTGGAGGCCGATTCGCTGTCGCACCTGCTCGTGGCCGGTGTTTCGGAACAGGAGGTCGCCGCGTGTCAGCAACGGTTGCGCAGTGAGGCGGAAGCGAAGCTTCAGGCGCAGCTCGCGCTGTGCGACTACCGCACGCTGCAACAAGGGATGCAGGTCGAGATCGTGACGGGATCGCCGGATCGCGAGATTGGGCGGTTCGTCACGGCGAAAAAAGTCGATCTGCTCGTGATCGGCACGCACGGACGACGCGGTATGGAAGCGTACTTGCTCGGCAATACGGCCGAACGTGTCCTGCCATCGATCGAAGCGTCGCTGCTGGTGATCAAGCCGAGTCACGCTGTCAGCGATCAGGTAAAGTAGATCGAATTTCAAAACTAGCCCGACGCGCAAGCGAGGGCTGGACATTCGATGACGACGAAGCCCTCGCTTGCGCGTCGGGCTAGTTTTTCCCTGGCATTGGGGCGGGGGGGGCGGAAACCCGTGGCCTGACGGCGCACGGCTCGCCTCGAACATCTCATTCCTTCCCGTGCGGCCAAATGAAGAGCGGCACGCGTTGAGATTGCGGCCAGATCCCGCGCTGTGATGCTCCACTGACCGCCGATCGCTCTCCCCATAACGAGCGATCGGAGTCAGGACTCGCAAAGCCCCAGCCCTGCTGCGTCGGTCGTGCCCCCGCACAACTTCGCGTCCATCACATTTCATTGGCGACGAGGCAACTCGTCACGGCATCACAGGTCGCCACCATATTGGTTGGGCATCGCGAGGAATCGCTGTTGCGTTTCCCGGCCACTAAAAAACCAGAGCTTGCCGCGCCAGATCACTCCCACGCGCGGATCGCCCAGTTCGGCTTGGCGACCTTCCTTGGAACTGACCAAGCACTGACCGTTGGCCACTGGCCAGAAGCGATCCGGGTTGGCCAAAAACTTCTGGCGTTGCTCGTCCGAGAAAAAGCAGACTGTCTGTCCGCGATGCTCGGTGGTTAGGCTGGCGTCACCCTTGCGCAGTCGGTTCTCGTCGAGCAAGCTCACGAGGCAGAAACCGTCGAACCCGAGCGAGATCGTGTTCACAGCAGCCAGTGCTGAGGCCGCGCCCGAATCGTCTGAGTCCTCCAAGTCGTCCAGATTGAGATCGTTGCCGTCGCGCGGAACATCCGGAGTGAACTTGACCAACTCGAGCGCCGACACCAAGTCGCCCGCTGATTGGTAGCCAGTCATTCGCTTCAAGATCTTGAGTTCCGACGAGACGACCAGCGTTGTGGGATACGCCTCGACGTGGAAACCCGCGATCAGATCGGGTTGCTCATCGGCGTCCAGTTCGAGCAGGATGAAGTCTCGGCGCAGTCGCCGTTGCACCCGCTCGTCCGTGAACGTCAGTTGCTGCATCTGGCGGCAGGGGCCGCACCAACTCGCGGTGATCTTCACCAGGATCGGTCGCCGTCGGCGACGGGCCTCATCAGCGGCCTGTTTGTAATTTTTCCGCCATGTGAGACGAGACACTTCGTGCTCGTCGGCTTGGGCGGAGGGGCGAGACGCGAACGAAGTCGCGATCGCCGCGACGAGAGCCAATACCAGGCTCCCGCTGCGTAAGAATGACATGCACTGCTCCTGACATGTACGGCGTTCAATTCTTCCGTGAATTCGCCCGGAGCAACTGGTTGGACCCGTGAACGCCAAGGCTGGCCCGACCGCTGCGGACTCGACAATCGCGGGGCGATCCGAGTCCAAGACGAGGCATCAAGGTAGCTGCCATTCCCGCAGCTCACCACCTTCACCGCCCCCTCCTACGGGACTGTGAAGAAACTTTAATTTTTGACTGATGCGACGCCCGGGACCGCCGTGGCTCTTGATTTTCTGGGGTCCAACCTCGGCGTCGAATCAGCCGCAACAAGCCGGCCATCGAGCTTGTCGCAGGCCACTCTTGCTGAGCGGATCGTTCAGCGGCCTGTTGAAAAACGTAGCTTGGACGCCCCCGTCCGAGCGAATTCCAGTTCGACGCGGACGGACGAGGCGTCCATCCTACGGTTCTTCAACAGGCTGCTGAGGGCGGTTGTCGATTGAGACTCATTTCGGAGCGTCGCGCGCGATTGCCTCGGCGAGGTCGTCGATCGCCTGCTGGCTGATCTCGGAGTCGTGCGACTTGAGCCATTCGATGTCCGTGACCGCTTGGGCCCAGCGTTTCGTCTGGTAGCACACCACGGCGCGGTAGAACCGGTCGCGACCGGAGTCGGGGTTCAGCAGCAGCAGGGCTTCGAGGTAGTGTCGCATCCGTTCGGAGTCCTCAGCCCCGGCGGCGGTGCCGAACAGGTTGCGGAGCATTCGTTCCAAGATCGCGCGGGGTGGTGAGGTGTCGAGAAAGGACTTTTGCCAAGCGTCATCGCTCAGTGACTCGAATTTCGTTTGGGCCACTTCATCGGTCAAAAGTTCGCCTCGCTCGAAGACATCGATCAGTTGCGAAGCTCCGTCCTGCGGTTCATGTCGCGCGAGGAAGTGCCTCGGCATCCCGACGCCGACGACGTTCAAGCCCATGCGCCGAGCGATCTCGATGTAGAGGACCGACAGCGTGATCGGCAGCCCCTCGCGGTCGTCGAGAACTTCGTTGAGATAGCTGTTCGAGCGGTTGCCGTAATCGGTGCGACTGCCGTGAAAGCCCTGCTGCTCGAACAGGTACTTGTTGAGTGCGGCAAGTCGCTCGGTCGCGGTCGCCTCTTTCGGGAGAGCGGCTTCCGCGCGGCGGGCATGTCGCTCGACCTCCTTCACGTAGGCTTCGATCTCCAGTTCGGGGTTGTCCAGCTTGGAAATCAACAGCCCTGCGCGGAGCAGGTCGAGCGGCGCGTCGGCCTTCACCGCGAGCAGCTTCTCCAGTTCGGCCAGCGTCTGTTTGAGTTGCACATCCGCCGCGAGTTGCCTGACGCGGACCGCTTGCTGTTCCAGCTTGGTCGCTTGTTGTTCGAGCAACTCGACGCCCGCCGGTCCTTGGCTCAGCAACGTCGCGGTCACGTTGATCGGCTTCGCGTCCGACGAGAGTTCTCCCACGAGTTGTGTGACTTGCTCAACCAGTTCCGACGAAGGTTTGCTGGAGGCGATCGACTCGGCGACGCGAAAGCCTTTGAACTCAGCCTCCGTCTGTCGGAACTTGCAGAGGCCGACACGTCCCGTTTTGTATTCGGTATCGGCGACTTCGATGACCAGCGTGTCGTTCAGATAGCAGAGCAGCTTTTCCGCCTCGACGCGCACCTTCAACGCGTTCCAGCCGGTCTTGTTGAGTTGGGGCGGTCGCTCTTCCTTTAACACTTTCCATGCGTATACGTCTGGTCCATCGAAGCGACTCAATCGCACGCCGCCGTTGCTGGGATAGAACCCGTAGTGCCGGTCGCCTCCATCGGAATGAAAGACCAGCCCGGCGGCTCCCTCGGCTGGCTCGAACTTCACCTGCACGGCGATCTCATACGGAATGGCGGGCGCGGCTTGAGTTGCCAGGCACAACGAACGCCCGCCAAACCCGGCCCCCGGCCCGCTCACAAACAGATGACCAGACCGCTGCCGCCAACGGGCTCCCCACGAGACCGTCCATTCCTCAGGGTCGAGGACGCCGATCGTCAGCCAACGCTCCATCGCGACCGGATTCGGCTTCGCGAGCAGCGGCTTGAGCGCGTTGATCGGCATCGCAAACCCAAGGTTCTCGGTCTTGAGCGACTTCAACGTGAGCAGCCCATGCACGCGGCCTTTCAGGTCGAGCAACGGCCCGCCGCTGTTGCCGCGTTCGATGGGCAGCGCGACCTGCAACATCGCGCGCCCGTCGATCTCGCGTCGCCCCGACAACACGCCGCTGACGATGCTCCGTTCGAGTCCAACCGGGTTCCCCATCGCCACGACCGGCTGCCCCTCTTGCAAGTCGTCCGAGTCTCCCAGCGTCAGGGCCGGAAGTTCCGTGGCATCAATCTTGAGGACGGCCAAGTCCTGCGAACGCTCCGTCGCATGAACGGCCACCACGTCGAACTTGCGTCCGTCATGCAGTGCGACGCTGATCGGACGGGCCTCACCCAGAACGTGCAAGTTGGTGGCGATCAATCCGCTCGCATCGATGATGAACCCGGCACCCAGTCCCTGCTGCTCGCCGTTGCGTCCGCGAAACGTCACCACCACGACCGACTTCTTCACTTGAGCCGCCAGCTCTTGCACGGTCTTGTCAGGGGCAGTCGCGTCTGGCGCAGGATTGCTCGACGCGGGCGGTTCGATGGCGGGCTTGTTCGGCTGCACATCTTCAGCCGCCGCAATGGCCACCACGCTGATCAAACCACCCAGCAACAGCCCGCGAACGAAGCCCATCATGCGTGAGTCCTTGAAAATGACGATGCGGAGGAACTGGCTGGCCGATTCTACGTGTCCCTTCGAGGAGCGTCCACGCGGCACTGGAGTCTGACAGCCTTTCAAACAGAACCTCGCCCGATAAGCTATCGCCGCGCTCTCGCGGCCACTTTACGTTGCGGTATTTCTCACAGGACGATCAGCCATGTCTCACGTTGTTGAAGTTCGTCATCCGCTCGTCCAGCACCATCTCGCTCGACTGCGCGACAAATCGACGCCGTCGGTCGAGTTCCGCACGCTCATCAAGCGACTGACGGAGTTGCTGGTGTACGAGGCGACTCAAGATTTGAAGCTGAGCGATGTCGAGGTCGTCACGCCGCTGACGACGATGACCGGGCGACGGCTCTCACAGCAAATCGGCCTCATTCCGATCCTGCGGGCGGGGCTGGGGATGGTTGATCCCGTTTTGAATCTGATCCCGTCGGCCGAGGTCTGGCATCTCGGCCTCTATCGTGATGAAGCGACCGCGTTGCCGGTCCAGTACTACAGCAAGCTTCCCGCCACCGATCCGGTTGATGTCGGGATGGTTCTCGACCCAATGCTGGCGACAGGCGGCTCGGCCACGGCGGCGTTGGAGTCATTGCAAGCGTGGGGTGTTCCATCGCTGAAACTCCTCGCGATCATCGCTTCACAAGACGGCATCCGCGCCGTGACGAACAAGCTGCCCGACGTGCAAATCTACGTTTGTGCCATCGACCCGGAACTGAACTCGCGCAAGTACATCGTCCCCGGTTTGGGCGACGCGGGTGATCGGACCTTCAACACACTGCGCGGGTGAACGACGGGCTGGTAGGGTGTGGGGAGTCCAACTAGCCCGACGCGCAAGCGAGGGCTAACCGTTGTAGAAAGTGATGCCTCCTGTAGAAAGTGATGCCCTCGCTTGCGCGTCGGGCTAGTTGATCGGACCACTCGTCATCAAGACAGAATGAATCCTGAACTCCAGCGGAAAATGAGACTAAACCATGCGACTCGGCATTTACGGCGGCACGTTCGACCCGATTCATTACGGCCACCTGGCGTTGGCGGAGCAGTGTCGTGAACAGTGCGGCCTGGATGAAGTCTGGTTCGTCCCGGCCGCTCAACCGCCGCACAAGCTGGAGTCCACAATCTCGTCCGCCAAGGCACGCTGCGAGATGGTCGAGTTCGCCATCGCGGGGCATCCCCAATTCAAACTGAGCCGCCTCGAACTGGAGCGTCCCGGCCCGTCGTTCACGGTCACAACTTTGGAGCAACTTCATGCGGAAAATCCCTCGCGCGAGTTGTTTCTGTTGATCGGAGCCGACTCGCTGCACGACCTGCCTCACTGGCGCGAGCCTCAACGCATCCTCGAACTGGCGACGGTGGTCGCGGTCAATCGGGGAGACGCCCCGTTGCCGGATCGGTCGCTCCTCGAACGGCAACTCGGCCCCGCCGCCGCTCGGTTGCAATTCGTGCAGATGCCGGGACTCGATCTGGCCGCGAGCGATCTGCGTCGCCGAGTCTCCGCCGGTCAGAGCATCCGCTACCTCGTGCCCCGCGCCGTCGAGACCTACATCACGCAGCAACGGCTGTACGTCGCTCCCGCCGGTGCGCGGCTCGATTAACCGCGTGGGCAACGCCCCGCGCGTCGTGCGGCGAAATACAATTCCACGTCGCTGGACGCGCGGGGCGTTGCCCACGCGGTTAAACGAGGCGGCGTCACTCTCGACCGCGCGCGGGTACAAACAGCATCAACGGCCCGCATCGCTCATGTGATCGCCAGATCGTGATCGACCATCATTCTGACTAGCTCGGCGAACGAGACCGATGGCGACCAACCGAAGTCGCGTTTGGCTTTGCTCGCGTCGCCGATGAGCTGGTGGATTTCGGCGGGGCGATAGAAGTCGGGATCGACCTTCACATGGTCCTGCCAGTTCAAGCCCGCGTGTGAGAACGCCAGCTCACAGAACTCTTGCACCGAGTGAGACTCACCCGTCGCGACAACGTAATCGCCGGGCTGCGGTTGTTGGAGCATCTGCCACATCGCACGAACGTAATCGGCCGCGAAGCCCCAGTCGCGGCGCGCTTCCAAGTTGCCGAGCGGCAATTCGCGGATCAGCCCGCGTTTGATGCGAGCCACATGCGACGTGATCTTCCGCGTGACGAACTCGAAGCCGCGTCGAGGCGATTCGTGGTTGAACAGGATCCCCGAGCAGACGAACAGTCCGTAGGCTTCGCGATAATTGCGAGCCAAGTCGTAACCGGTGACCTTGGAAATTCCATACGGACTCCGTGGCGAGAACTTGGTCCCCTCCTGCTTCGGTGTTTCGGGTGAGTTGCCGAACATCTCGCTCGACCCCGCGAAGTAAACCTTGCACTGCGGAGCCGCCTGCTTGATCGACTCGAACACGTAGTGCGTCCCGTCGATGTTCGTGCGGAAGGTCGAGAACGCATCGTCGAACGAGTACGACACGAAACTTTGAGCGGCGAGGTGGTACAGCTCATCCGGCTGGATGCGGTTCACCGCGCTGTAGAGCGACGGGAAACTTTCGAGACTCGCCGCATGGAGATGAATGCGGTCTCGAATTCCGATCAGTCGCGACAACCGATGGCTCGCGTCCTCCAATGCCACTCGCCGGACCAGCCCGTGAACTTCGTAGCCCTGCTCCAGCAGCAGCTCCGCCAAGTACGACCCGTCCTGCCCCGTGATGCCAGTAATGAGTGCTCGTTTCATTGCGGCGAGTTTAAGCAGGCCGCGCAAGCCGGTCGAGCGTGCGCTGGCTGCGTCGGTATGAGCCGGTATGAGCCGTTGAGACAAGTCGGAATCGCCGAGCCATTCGACCGCACTCCGCCGTTTTCCCCCGTGTTCTCCCGTGCTCCCCGTGGTTCATTCATTGGAAATGAGAAGTAACCACGGGGAACACGGGAGGACACGGGGAAGAGTGAAGAGCTGGCTGGCCAACGCTCACACTGGGGCCGTCGTTTGGGTTGCGACGGAACGAAGTGAAGCGGTGGTGTGTAAGATCGCGGCCGCTGCTGGAATAGTGAGGTAGGAGTCGTTGCGATGGTGGAGCCGGAGACACGTCCGAGTTTGATGCTGCGGCTGCGCGAGGCGGCCGATCAGTTGGCTTGGACCGAATTTGTCTCGATCTATGAACCACTGTTGCTGAGATTGATGAGACAGCGCGGGTTGCAAGAGTCCGATGCGCGCGATGTGACTCAGCAGGTGGTCCTCGCGGTGACGCAGGCGGTCGCACGCTGGCAACCGGACGGGCGCGAGGCTTCGTTTCGGAGATGGCTGTTCGCGATTGCTCGCAAGCTGGCACTCAAGTTCGTGCAGCGCGGCCGCAGTCCGATCGGAACGGCGCGCCAGGGAACGGGCGGGAGTGACATGCTGAAACTGCTCGACAACCTTCCCGAACCGGAGCATCGGACGGCGGTCGCTTTCGACGACGAATACCGCACCGAAATTTTCCACTTCGCAGCGGAACAGGTTCGTGTCGAGTTCCGCGACACGACCTGGCAAGCTTTCTGGCGAACGTGTGTTCTGAACGAGGCGATCTCTGACGTGGCCGCTCAGTTGGGAACGACAACCGGAAACGTATATGTGGCACGCAGTCGCGTGATCGCACGACTGCGGGAAGTCGTGGAAGAGTTTGAGGTCGAACATGACAAGTCGTAAGCGTGACTCTTGGGCGTTAGCCCGCTTGGTATTTTCGGAGCGGGGTGGCGTCAGCCCCCTGGCTCTTCGTTGGGATAGCGAACGGGCTGACGCCTAAGAACCAGGGGGCTGACGCCGCCCCGCTCCGAAAGACATTGGAACGAGCGGACGCTCGAAACCAGCATCCCGACAAATGCACGCCAGACAAGAAGATGAGACCAAGTGGTACGAGATCAGTCTCGCAATGGAACGTCGCCCCAACTTACGCCGACAGAAACAGCGAATCGAAGATCCGAGGTGCGAACATGACACGCTGTGACGAATGTGACCGCGACCGGCTGAGACGGTTGCTCGACGAATCGCTGCCCGAGGCGGACGAGAGCGATGTCTCCGTGCATGTCGCTTCGTGCGCGGTGTGCCAAGCCGAGTTGGAATCACTCGCGGCGGGACGGGGCTGGTGGGACGAGGCGGGGCGTCGGTTGAGCGGTCTGGCCGTAGGATGGGCTCCCAGCCCGTCCGGTTTTCAAAACGAACTGGGCAGTAACGGTGGGACGATCCGTCGAAGCGAAGAAGGACGGGCTGGGAGCCCATCCTACGGGGACGCATCGCACGATGAGGCGGCTCGGTTCGCGACCGACTTCGCCGTCGATTGCCTCGAACCGAGTGATGACTCGGCGATGCTCGGGCAACTTGGCGAATACGAGATCGTCGAAGTGATCGGTCGCGGCGGAATGGGTGTCGTGCTGAAGGGCTTTCAAAAGGAGCTGCATCGGTACGTGGCGGTGAAGGTGCTCGCTCCGCATCTGGCGACGAGCGGTGCCGCGCGGCGGCGGTTCGCGCGGGAGGCTCAGGCGACGGCGGCGATTGTGAATCCACATGTGATGGCGATTCACTCGGTCAACGCGAACGCGAAGTTGCCGTATCTCGTCATGCCGTTCGTGGCCTGCGAGTCGCTGCAACAACGGCTTGATCGGCAGGGGCCGCTCGAAGTGCGCGACGTGTTACGGATCGGGATGCAGGCGGCGCTGGGCCTCGCGGCGGCGCATGCTCAGGGTCTCGTCCATCGCGACGTGAAGCCGGCCAATATCCTGCTGGAGACAAACGTCGATCGAGTCATGCTGACCGACTTCGGCCTGGCCCGCGCGGTGGATGACGCGACGCTGACTCGCACCGGCATCATCGCCGGGACGCCGCAATATATGTCGCCCGAACAAGCCAACGGCGACGCGGTCGATCACCGCTCGGACCTGTTCAGCTTGGGCAGCGTCCTCTACGCGATGTGTACCGCCCGCCCGCCGTTCCGCGCCGAGACCACGTTCGGCGTGCTGCGTCGTATCCGCGAAACGCCACCGCGCCCGATCCGCGAGATCAACGCCGACATCCCCGCGTGGCTCGATCACGTCGTGATGAAACTGCTGTCGAAAGAGGCCGCGTCACGCATCGCCTCGGCGAACGAAGTGGCCTCGTTGTTGGAACAATGCCTGGCTCATGTCCAGCAGCCGACGACGGTCGCGCTGCCCGAAAGTAGCCATCTCGCTCCGCGAGATGACAGCCGAATGTCGAGCGACCCTCGTCGCGCGACCGACGGCCAATTGCGTTCGTGGCTGCTCCGCGCGCTCGGCTGTCCTCACGCGGAGCGTGAGGGCTACTTGAAGCAAGTCGCGGTCGCGACGCTGATGATCGCCGGTGTCATCGCCTTTGCCGTCTGGTCCGGCACAAAGCCGCTGCCGATTGAGGGCGACCCGGCCTCGAACAAGGCGTCGAGGGGACCGTCACCGAACCAGCCCGTCACGCACGATCCGCTGCTCGAATGGAACGCCACGCAAACCGAACTCGATGCCACCGCCAAGGCCGTTGAACACCTTGATGCCGCCGCCAATCAAGACCTCGAAGGACTCGACCCGAATGGTTTGAGTCGCGAAGCGACGCCAGCCAATAGCCGTGGGCGTCAGCCCACGGATCACGTCCCCACACCCTGATTGAGCCGCGAAGCGGCGGCAGATTCGTGACACACACCAACGTTCCCCTGCCGCCGCTTCGCGGCTCACCGATTATTCCCCAATCCCTCTGCGGGCTGACGCCCGCAGCTATTTGCTGACATCGCTTCGCGATTGAAAACTTTGGTTCACGTCCCGTTTGAACTCACCGCTTGCGAAACTCCCCCGCAAAGGACCGCCATGAACAATTCCACGATCACCCGCTGCGTCCTCGTCACGCTGCTGGCCTTCCATTTCGGCAGCGTCTGCGGCACGGCACAGGATGCCTCGCCAGTTCGAGATGAAGCCAAGCCCGTCGAGACTACGCAGCCCCCGGCCGCGACGACCGCAGTCGATCCACTCGCGGCCTCCCAGATGCCGGACATCTCGGGGACTTGGGGCGTGAAAATAGTCGAACCCAAAGAAATGTCTTCGATCCTCGGTGAAATGGAGATTCGGCGAGTGCAGAACGGTGCGACGGACTTTCTCATCGACCAGCCGTGGGTCGTTCGGCCGAGACGAGTTTCGGTGCGATGGTCGGATGCTCGTCAACGATTTGAAGGAGAATGGAAAGAGGACGAAAGCGGAAAGCAGTCGAAGATCACGCTGCTACCTCTTGCGGACAAGATGAAATTGCGAGTCATCATTTCGTCGAGGATTCCGACCGCAAAGCAATCGGTGGACAGCGACGGTTCAAAGGAGAACGAAACGAAGCAGTTTGTGACTCAGGAATGGACCCGAACATCGTCTTCGCTTTCCACGACGTTTGACAAAAACAATGCGGCCTATCGCCAACTCACCGCAGCGGTGTCCACCGATGATTCGGATGAAACGATGACTCACGCAGACGCTCCGGCCAAGGCCGTTCAGACCAAGGTCTTCACTTTGGCAAACTGTTCGGCAGTCGAGTGCGGCAAGCTCCTGAAAGTCTTTTTCGACGATCGAGGCGTCACATGGGACACACGCACGAACTCCATCGTTGTCGTCTCTGCCGATGAGGAGCGAATGAAGGCCATCGAAGCAATCCTGCTGAGGCTCGATGAGGCTCCGTCCACGCCAGCGGTGCCCAAAACGGATGCAGCGATCTCGTTCACTTCCGCAGCCGCTCCGTCATCATCAGGCATCCCAAACACTCCCGCCGCGAAGCAGTTGGTCGAGCAGCTTGGCGCTCAAGAGTCCGCGGCAGCCGCTGAGGCGGCGACGATTCGGCAACTCCAAGCGAACGGGCAGGCCGAGCAGAACCGGCAGCCGATTGCCGAGCATCAACGCAACCTCAAAAACCTGCTGAGCACCGCGTTCGACCTGAAGCTGCAATGGGAAGAACTCCAGGTGAAGGAACTGCAATCCCGCCTCAGCCGCCTCGAACGCCAGATCGGCCAGCGGAAGGAACTCCGCGAGAAGATCATTGCTCGCCGAGGTGCCGAACTGATCGAGGGAGCCGTGTTGAAGTGGAATCCAGATGGCTCCAGCCCCAATCAAACGGCCGACAGCAGGACCAACGGAGACAAGTCCGCGACATCGGATGTGGTGCGGTCTTCATCGACGGACCAGTCGTATCAGGAGTTCGCGAAGAAGCTCGGGACGATGAATTCGTCGGTCGCCGAAGCCGAGGAGGCCCTTAGTCGCGCCGAGCGCGATGCGGGGAGCGACCTTGTTATCGATACGGTGCCGAGGGCGCGTCGTCGTTTCGAAGAGGCGATCCGAAACAAAAAGGCCATTCAGTACGAATACGCCGCCGTCCTCCGCGATCTCGAATTGCAGATCGAATCCGCGCAGGCCGAGGTCGATGCGGCGAAGAAGATTGCCGACTACGACCAACAATTGGTCGAGCAACGTGTGTCCCCACTCCGAAAACTCGAAGATGCACAACTCCGGCTGAAGCAAGCGACGTTGATGCTCGAACGTCTGAAGGTGAAACACAACCTCTACAAAAAGGCGGGCGAGGGCCTCGCCGCTGATGACCCGCTGAATCCGAAACTCTCAAAGATGATCGTGATCGACCGCCCGTTGGATGCCGAGGCTGGCGCGAAGCTGGTCTGGGAGAAGCTTGGCTTGCGGTTGAAGGTCGCCGAACTCACTCCGCAACCGATCCGCGTGCCAGCATTCTATCGCAGTGGGCTGTTGGTCCTCGACGTGAGAGACAAATCTCCAGCCCAAACATGCGGGATTCTCAAAGGCGATATCCTCGTGAGTTGGAGTATCTGGCAGACGCCTTCACTTGAAAAACTGCTTTGGATCTTGAAATTACAGGAGACTGATCCCCAACCGGAGTTGACGGAGGATGGGCAGTATTGGGTCGTGCGCGAGGCAAAAATGGAGACTGGATTCCTTTACATTGAAGTCCCAACTGAAGCCAAACCAAAAGAAGATTGACTGGTGCGCGCAGAATCTTCGCGGGGTGGCCCAGCTTGCTTCTCTTTAGACCGGGGACAAGGGTCACAGTCGTTCGGGGACATCGGTCACCCCCTCGCCCCGGCGCGGGCACCACCGCTTCGGTGGTCGGGAGAGGGCTAGGGTGAGGGGTCTTGTTTTGCGGACGGGTGGCTTTGTAGGCTGACCAATGAACAAGTCCATCGACAAGGAGACCGCAAATGACAGTGGCAGCCGAACAGGTGCTTGAGCAGGCTCTCCAGCTTCCCGATCAGGACCGGGGCCGCATCGCGCTCCGCTTGTTGGAGACACTCGACGAAGGTGACGACATCACCGACGCGGAGTTGCTCGATGAGTTACAGAGCCGACTCGAAGAGGGATTTGAAGGCTCGATGAGTTGGGATGAGCTTCGACGGACTCGATAGGAGCGTCCGGCATGCAACTCATCTTTCAACGCCGCGCGATCCTCGAATACCGTGAGGCGCTGCGTCATTACGACCAGATTTCGTTTCACTTGGGCGATCGGTTTGTGGCAGCAATGGATTCTGCCGTTGCACGAGTTCTGGCCGATCCGACTTCGCATCCGCTCGAACTCGGTTCGTTCCGGTGTGTTCGCGTGAAGCAGTTTCCGTATGCCCTGTTTTTCCAACTCATCGCCGACAACACGGTCGGTGTGATCTCGGTAGCTCATACGAGCCGCCGCTCCGGCTACTGGGGCGACACCGGCGATTCTGAGGGTGATGTGCATTTACTACGTCCGAGAGTGGCCAACAAAACGTAGGGTGGGACCAGCGGCGCTTCGCCGCGCCGGCCCACCAGTTTCGCTCTTCAGTTTCGATACGCCGGGTGCCACTGGCGAGGGGATTCGCTCGCCCGTGTTCTTTTACCACTGGCGGTTCAAGGCAACAGCCAGTGGCACCCGCACCAACTCTGAGCGTGCCACACGTATGAATAGATTGCGAGCCGATTTTGCACCCGATTTCGGCGCGTGGATCGCTTGGACTGATCGCGGGAGAGGGACACTGGCGCGTGAGTCCCTTGGAACGCTCGCGTGGGCGTCACTTTGGCGCGTGAGTGCGCCGGACGGCTGGCGTGGAGACGACTCCGGCGCGT
>JAYSQC010000137.1:0-5884 GCA_043721755.1 Schlesneria sp. | reverse complement strand
GAGCGCCGCCGCTGCCGACGTGTCGGTACTTCCAGCCAACAGCAACTCAATTGCGGCCTCTTGTCGCGGCGTGATGTGTTGCAAATCGTCAGCTTCTGGCGGTCGAACAATCATCTGTCTGCCCCCATTGTTTGGTCATCTGCTTGTTTGGTCATCTGCTCCAACAGCTTCAACGTCGATTTTCGCAACCGAGTCGGCGTCCCCGGTTTGTCGTGAATCTCTTGCAGCCGCCGACGAAGCGCATCATGAGATTCCGGGGAAAGCGGCCATCGCGCTCGGGGATGAGTAGTTGACTTCATGTTGCCTCTCCTTAGTTTGTGCCATCCAAGTTCGTACTCACAGCCGCCAACAGCCGTCGCACCGCGTCGGCCCGTTCCTCATCCGAGAGCGGCAGCAGGGCGAGCATCTTGAGCGCGGCGGCGAAGTCCGTCTCGACCGGCTTCGGTGGCTCTCTCACTTCGGCCGTCTCGACAGCCCCCACCGCAGCGGCATCCGCCCCCCGTCTCCGTCGCTTTTGGGGTTTGCTGGTGCAACCGTTGGTGCAACCGTTGGTGCAACAAGAATCCGCCCTCGCCACAACTCCTGACAGGTTAACACTTGGAACCCTAGACTTGCAGCTTGTCACGCTGGAGGCTGCGGGTTCGAGTCCCGTCGATCTCGTTTGCAAAGCCTTGCTCGCAATCACTGCGGGCAAGGCTTTTTTGCTTTGATTCATGGGGGGGGCGCGTATCGTCCGGTTGGCGTCGCTCGCTCATCGTCAACGTCCGATGAGATGACAGCCATCAATCCAGATTGCGACCGCTGCCAGAGTTGGGTGCAACAAAGCGGTGCCACCAACAGCAAACCGGCGTAACCAAACTGGCTGAATGTCTGACGACCCCCGAAGCGTCTCGGACAATCCGCCCCGGTGGTTCGCATCGTCTGACGCTCGGTCGATAGCGGGGAATCGAGGTCGAGTGACGGCAGCGAATCCCACGCCCTGTATCACGTCGAGCAAGTTCGGAGATGAAGCGCGACTTTCGGTTGGAGTTGCCTGAATTCGATCCGCAGGCATTGCTGGACGACGAGCAAGCCCGCGAACGATACGAAACGGCGGTTCGAGACGCCGTGCGCCACGAATCGGGCTGGGAAGTCTGGCTCTCCGCCATTCCTGTTGAAAATGGTGTCCAGTGAGCGGCACGGCGCTAGCCGCCGGTCGATTTCGCCTACACCGGCGGCTAGCGCCCAATGGCACTTACTTTAGGTCCAGTAACCCGCAGCGTGAGCGAGGAAGATAGGGGAAACGGCTCTGACTTTTGTCCTCGCTCACGCTGCGGGTTAGTAAGGTAAGTGCCATTGGGCTAGCGCCGTGCCGCTCACTCAAGCATCCAACACAAATGGCGGAGAGCCGGAAGTCTGGAGTGACGCGGTGCTCGGGCAGTTCCGTTTTCAAGAGCTTGCGATGGACGACGACGGGCGGCACGCGACCGAGATCGCCAAGCATGTGTACTGTCGCCGGATTGCGGGGAATGGTTCGACTCCGCCGTCATTCGCCGTGGCGATTCCCTCGCCCACGAGATTCGACGCCGAGATCCATCCCTCGAAGCGGCAGACCATACCAAGGGGGCCAGACTACGACTTCCAGAAGAAGGGGTCGGGCCGCTTGTGAAGTCGAGGCGTGCCGGTCAAGCAAGGGTACCCTGTCCCCGGTTGTTCGATTGACGCAACTCTTCCAGATCACTTCTTGTCGCGCTGCGCTGCCGATTGAAACGACCGGGCCACCCCGAAGCCGGACTGTTTACTGAATCGTTTGCTGCAAAACGACTTCCGGCGCAGAAATGCGAGAATCTGGCTCTTTTCCGTCCCCAATTTGTCCGCCAGCGCGTCGGAAAAGACTTTTCCAAGCCGTCAGCGTCCTCCAGCGTCCTAAAAAAGTCTTTTCCGGCGCGCCGTAGCCCTCCAGCGCGCCAAAAAAGACTTTTCCAAGCCGCTGGATGTCTCCGGCGCGCCAAAAAAGTCTTTTCCAGCACGCTGGAGAACTCCAGCGCCGTCCACAAGACTTTTCCAACGCGCCAAAACCCAGCGCGAGTGACAAAAACCGCCATTTCAAGTCGGAGACTTACGTCCGAATGGCGGCCGACGGAGTGGCGGGGTCAGGAGCGAAGCGGATGGCCTCGTGAGCGGCCGACGATATCACGGCGGGGTAGCCGGGCCTTCCGCAAAGCCTTCAGACCCGGCCACCCCGCCGTTGCTTGCGATCAAACAGGGCCACCCCGCCGCCCCGCCCCCGACCAGCACATCGAGGAACCGTGTTGTCGTGAAGTCGCGCCCTGCGAGTTCGATGGGCACTTCGACTTCCACACCCGGCAGACTGGCCAGCAGAGCCTGCTTGTAAACCCGCTCGATGAAGAACCGCCCCAGTTCGGTTTGCAGTCGATAGACAACGCCCATGACCTCGTAGGCGATCTCGCCAAACTCGCTTTGCGTCAGCCGCCGAATGGGCTTCTTCACCGTAATGGGCATGACCTGCTCTCGCAAACAGAACCGTCCTCCTGTGACTCCCCAATCTTCATCTTTCTGCCGCTCTCTTTCTGTCTACCTCTTCTTGGCCAGACAAAGCAGGAGACAGAAAGAGAGCGGCAGAAAAATGAAGCGAAGGGCGGGGAGATGGAAGGCCGACATCGGCCATGCGCCTCGCACTTGACAGGGTGGCCGTGGCTGGAGTCGCTTTGGGAGAAGCCACGGAGACAGGGATCAACACAGCAAACCGGGGCATCGCGAAGACGCTCCTGCCCCGGCCACCCCGCCGAGGACTCAGTGACCTTAGCACCCACGTTCGGCGCAATGGAGAAAAGCAGACAGGAAATTACGGCGTCCTCACGCCAACACACACCACACGAAAGCCGCAGGGTGAGTGACGAACATCACAGAAGCACCGGACGCGAAAAGTAGCGCGCGAAGCCCAAGAGCTGTGGTCCCACGCACCGCCACGCATCACACGAGTTCCCCCCTTCCAAACCCTCGGTATCTCCACCGGATCAGTCGTGGTTCCCGTTCTTCGCTTGTAAGCCACCCCATTGTAATCGTCGGAACACCACTCCAAGACGTTGCCGTGCATATCGAACAGGCCCCAGGCATTGGGCTGCTTCTCGCCGACAGGGTGTGTCGTTTTCACCGCGTTCTCATCGAACCAACCATAATCCACCAAGCTAGACTCCTCATTCCCGAAGTAGTACCGCGTGGTACTCCCGGCCCGGCAGGCGTACTCCCATTGCGCTTCGGTGGGCAGGGCGAACTCGGTCCCGGAACTGGCAACTTTCGCGTTCAACTTGTCTATAAATTCCTGACAGTCGAGCCAATTCACGCTGTCCACCGGCAGCTTGGCTCCCTTGAATTTGCTCGGATTGTTCCCCATCACCGCTTGCCACTGCGATTGGGTCACTTCGTACTTGCCAATGTAAAACGGGTTGGTGATCGTGACTTTGTGAACCGGCTTCTCGTCGTCATCACCAGCGGCATCGCCCATCAGAAACGAACCGGGATGGATGAGCACGAAGTCCATAGTCGCGCCAGCGCCGAGATCCGTCGTCAAGAGTTTTTTCGTGCCTAGACCGACACTGGGGCTGGGGCCGCAACCGACTGACAAACCGAACACCACGAGGACTGAGCAAACCATAGACATCTTGCGCATTGAAGTTTCACTCCTTGATCACTGATCGGTCTATCAATTCACTGTTGTGCGGAATCAAGAGACCCGCGCACGACAGGATCAAACAGGTCCACCCAGCCCGAGATTTGAACGAACCTCTGCTTCCAGCGTTTTTTCCAGTTCATCGGGGTCGTAAGGCGATTCTCGTTTCTGAGCACGGACTGGATCATCAAGTCGGCGCATCAATTGGCTGTAGTGCGAGTAGATTTTCTGAGCCGCGGATTCCGGCCAGAAATCCCGAATAAGTTTCGATTGTGCATTTTCAAAAGATTCGTTTCCATCACGATCCAGATGGAACAAGCGATGTGCGAGTCGGGCGAGTGGTTGATCCAGAGTGAACAACAACTGAAGCGGGTCAATATGCGGGCGGCGAGCCATCTCGTATTCCGACCAAACTCCGATCAACACCAAGTCCCATGCGGCATTTCGGGTACTTGCAATGAGCGAATTTGGATTCCGCGTATTCACGCCCTTTAACACAAGTGGCTTCCCACTCTGGCCGAAGACTTCGTGTGCGACCAACACAACAGGGGCAATGAAAAAGAAGTCATGGAACATCCAATCCAAAAGTTCGGTGAAAAGAGAGATTCGTGAGTCCAGCTTCAGCGTCGGTTTGTTTTCAGCGCGCGTGTGAATCGTCAACAACTTCAACAGCGCAATGTATGTGTCAGTGTAGCCCTTGATTCTCGTAGCCAAGTCCGCTGGGCGGCGTTTGGGAACAGCAGAGTTGGATGTAGGTATGCAATGCGAACGTCCACAGACAATATCTGCGTAGTCCATAGGGCGCACGTTGTTCGCGATGTCGAAACCGGCAAGTCGTTGAACTGGATCGTCTGTTGTGGTGAGTGCGTATTCGTGGACGGCACATGTTGGATTGATTGGAATGTCGAACGTGATTGCCAACGCCATGATTGCTGCCACCTGCCGACACTGGTCCGGCACAGGCTCTTGCTTTTGAAACAACTGCAATAACTTCGACAGAAAGTTCGAGTCGATGTGCGCAACGAACTCCGTTCCGTCCACGATGCGATCTTTAAAAAATGCCTTCCAGTCACCTTGCTGGTGTTCCGCAAAGACAGAGACAATACCGCCACGTTCCTTGATCAACTGCGACGCCGCGTCAAAATCTTCGAGGTTCAATAGTGCATTCCATGACGTGCCTTCCATCGCAATCATCCTTTCGATGGTAACTCAGTTTCATAGAGTGGACTCTGCCCACAAGATTATGTTGATGTGCAATTGTGATCGGTGATACCGCCCAATTGTTCAAGACAGAATCTCTCGCACTACGTTCCCTGCGACATCGGTCAACCGTTGGTCTCGGCCTTCGTGGAAGTAGGTGAGGCGTTCGTGGTCGAGGCCGAGGATGTGCAGGATTGTGGCGTGGAGGTCGTGGATGTGGACGGGGTGTTCGGCGGCGCGGAGGCCGAAGTCGTCGGTGGTGCCGTGGGCCAGGCCACCCTTCACCGCGCCGCCCGCCAGCCAGACAGAGTAGCCCCACGGGTTATGGTCGCGGCCCTTGCCTTGTTCGCTCATCGGCATGCGGCCGAACTCGCCGCCCCAGATCACCAGTGTGTCGTCCCACAGGCCGCGTCGCTTCAAATCGGTGAGCAATGCGGCGACGGGGCCGTCGGTGCGGCGGCTCATCTCGGTGTGATTGCTGAGGACATCGTTGTGAGCGTCCCAGCCGTTCGTGTCTCCCGAGTAAAGCTGCACGAACCGGACGCCCCGCTCCAACAGACGCCGCGCGAGCAGACAGCGCGTGCCGAACTCGGCCGTCTTCGCATCGCCCAAGCCGTAAAGCTGCTGAGTCTCCGCCGTCTCCTGCGTCAGATCGACGGCCTCGGGCGCGGCGGACTGCATGCGGTAGGCCAGCTCATACGACGCGATGCGGGCCGAGAATTCGTCGGTCTCACCGTGCTCGTGCCAGTGCTTGCGATTGATTTGCTGCGCGAGGTCCAGAACACGCCGCTGCTGTAATTCGGTCAGGCTGCTCGGACGATTCAGATTGAGAATCGGCGCGTGGCCGGGACGAACGGTCGTCCCCTGAAAGCTCGCGGGGAGGTAGCCGCTGCCCCACGCGGGCGGTCCTCCTTTGATGCCGCCACCGGGATCGGGGAGCACGACAAAGGCAGGCAGGTTCTGGTTCTCGGTCCCCAAGCCATAGGCCACCCAACTGCCGAGGCTCGGCCGGCC
>JAYSQC010000136.1:0-9930 GCA_043721755.1 Schlesneria sp. | reverse complement strand
GAACCGGGGGGCTGACGCCGCCCGGTTCTTGGGCGTAAGCCCTCATTGGAAGAACCGGGGGGCTGACGCCGCCCCGCTCAGAAACCTCTCACTTTGTGCCGCGTGAGGTATGGACGATGCAATTGCGGTCAAGAATTGAATGGGGAATGGTTCGACGATTTGGCAAAGGGGCGGGTTTGTAGCCTCAGCCCGGACTGAGCTGCAAGATCTCTTTCAGCAGCCGCAGCAGGGCCTTTGGTCCCGGCAGCTTTCCAGTCCCCGCTTTCTTCGGCAGGATCACGCAGGCATCGCGATCATCGACGACGCGAATCGTCGCGTGGCTGAGCTTGGCCAGCCGCGTGATGAGTCGCGGGTTGCGATAGCCCAACACCAGATCGCCCTCGTGAAGTCGAATGTCGTCGATCTGCCAGCGCCACGCGAGCAGTTGCAGCTCGCGCTGCTCGAACAGACGTTCGGCGGGAATGGGCAGCGGACCGAAGCGGTCGCGGAATTCGGTCTTCAATTCGGCGAGCAGTTCCAGCGACGAGACCGCTGACAGCTTGCGGTACATCTCAATCTTCGGTCGTCCGTCGGGGATGTAGTCCGACGGGAGAAAGGCTTCGATGGCGAGCGCGATCTCGACGTGATGATGATGCCGCAGCGGCTCGCGCTTGATCGCCCGCACCGCGTTCTCCAGCAGTTGGCAGTACAGCTCGTACCCGACCGACGCGATGTGTCCCGACTGCTCGGTCCCGAGAATGTTGCCCGCCCCGCGAATCTCCAAATCGCGCATCGAGATTTTGAAGCCCGCACCCAGTTCGCTGTATTCCTCGATCGCCTTCAGTCGCCGCAGCGCTTGCGGAGTCATCTGCCGCCCGTCTTCCAGCACGAGATAGCAGTACGACTTGTGCTTATACCGACCGACGCGGCCGCGCAGTTGATGCAAGTCGGCCAGCCCGTATCGGTCCGCCTGATGAATGAAGATCGTGTTGGCGTTGGGGATGTCGAGACCACTTTCGATGATCGTCGTCGCCACAAGCACATCCGTCCGCCCTTCGACGAAGCCGAGCATCGCCGCTTCCATCTCGTCCTCGGTCATCTGGCCATGCACGATATCGACGACCGCTTCCGGGACAAGTTTGCGAATCTTCTCGGCAATCGTTTCGATGTCGTAGACGCGGTTGTGAACGAAGTACGTCTGCCCGTTGCGGTTCAATTCGCGCACGATGCACGACCGGATCAGCTCGCCGTCCCAACGACAAATGCGTGTTTGAACCGCGATGCGATCGTGCGGTGGCGTCTCCAGATTGGAGATGTCTCGCACCCCGACGAGCGACATGTGGAGCGTCCTCGGGATCGGCGTGGCCGACAGTGTGAGCACATCCACCTCCAGCCGCATCTGTTTGAGCAGCTCTTTCACTTCGACCCCGAACCGCTGTTCTTCATCAATAATGAGCAGCCCGAGGTCTTTGAACTTCACGTCCTTGCTGACCAGCCGATGCGTGCCGATCACGAGGTCGATCGCACCTTCCGCCAACCCTTTGAGTGTCTCGCGGACTTCGCTCGTCGAGCGGAACCGATTGAGCGACGCGATGTTGATCGGGAACTCGGCCATCCGCTCGCCAAAGCTGCGGACGTGTTGCTCGCACAGCACCGTCGTCGGGACGAGGACCGCCACCTGGCGACCGGCATCGACCGCTTTGAAGGCGGCGCGCATCGCGATCTCGGTCTTGCCGTAGCCGACATCGCCGCAGATCAGCCGGTCCATCGGACGCGATCGCTGCTGGTCCTCTTTCGTCTCGGCGATGGCCCGCAGTTGATCGACTGTTTCGGTGTAAGGGAACGCCGCATCGAATTCCTCGACCCAGTGGCTGTCGGGCGGACACGCCAAGCCCGGCTTGAGGTCTCGCTCGGCTTGCAGCTTGAGCATGTCGGCGGCCATGTCCCCGACCGCCTCGGCCACGCGCTTCTTCTTGTTCGCCCAACTCGTCCCGCCGAACTTCGACAGCTCGACCTTCCCCTTCGTCCCGCCGACGTACTTCTGCACGAGATGAATCAGTGAGACCGGCACGTGCATCTTCAACTTGTCGGCGAACTCCAACGAGAGCATCTCCTCGATGAGCTCCCCCTTCGTCTGGACCTCCATCCCGATGAACCGCGCGATCCCGTGCGACAAGTGGACGACGAGGTCTCCCGGCGAGAGATCAAGGAACGTGTCGATCGCCCGCGATTCGAGACGACTCTTGCGCGGAGTCCGTAGCAGTTCCGTGCGATGAAAGAGTTCGTTGTCACTCAGCACGACCACTCGTTCACTGACGAGCCGGAAGCCACGCGAGACGTGTCCGACACACAGCGTCACCCGATCGGCAAACGTCTGCGGGCGTAAGCCCTCTTCCTCCTCAGCCTTTCCGAGCGGGGGACGTAAGTCCCCCGGTTCTTCGGCGACTGGTATCGCGCTCAACACAGGTCGCTCCGGCTCCACCGGACCCGACTTCCGCAGGAACCGTTTCAGTGGCGACTTGCCAGCCGCCATTTGATCGACCGGAGGGGAACTCTTACCGAGCGACGCGGAACCGGGGGACTCACGTCCCCCGCTCGGAGGAGCTGCCGCTCCACTCCGCGCCGTCATCCCGCCGAGCGGTGCAACTGTCGCGGGATCGGGCGTTACGGCGGGAGGCGGCTCAGGGGCGTAGACCTCGCGCAACAGTTCAGCCATGCGCTGGCGCGCCGCTTCGTTGTGGCACGCGATCAAGACGGTCTCGTCCTGCTGCACGACTCGTTCGAGTTCTTTGAACGCCTCCGTCTTCGGTCCGCCAAACCGTTCGATCGACTCAACGCGCAGATGGCACGTCGTGTCGTAGCTCCCCGCCACGATCGGCGCGACGTTCAACCATCCTCGTCGCGAACACCGTTCCAGCGTCGATTCGACACTGAACAACCCTTTCGGATCGGCGAGCCGATCCAGGTAAGACTTCCCCTCGCGCACGATCTCATCGAGTTCCAACAGCACAACCCGCGCGGTGTCTGGCAGCGAGTCGAGGACATGCGAGCCACTCAAAAGTCCTGTTCCCTCGCCCCGGCTCTGCGGGGAGAGGGCTAGGGTTAGGGGTTCTTCGGTTTGCAATGATCTCCCGCCCGACACTTCACTCGCCCGCGCCCCCGCCAGAATCGTGATCGTCGCCTCATCGAGATCGCGCACCTTCCGCTGCGTCTCGACATCGAACAGCCGGATCGACTCGATCTCATCCCCGAACAGTTCGATGCGGATCGGGTCGGTCGAGTCGGGCGGGAAGACATCGACGATCCCGCCGTGAATGGTGAATTCGCCCGGCAGTTCGATCGCGGTGACTCGCTCGAACCCGCGCGCGGTCAACCAGCGCGTGAGGTCGTCGAGGTCCACTTCGTCGCCCACCTTGAGCGACCGCGACGCGACGGTTCGCTCGGCTTTCGAGGGCACCGGTTGAATGAGCGCCGCAATCGTCGTCACGACCACGCGCGGCGGAGCCTCGGACTCGAACGCCCGCACGACGCGCAGGCGACTCCCGAGGATCGGATCGGTGATACTCAGTTCACTCGGCAGCGACGGCCACGCGGGCAGCACGAGCGGCTTCGCAACCCGGCCTCCCTCATCGAGACCGATGCCAAACGAGGTGATGTCCGCGACGACTTCATCCAGCTCACGCTCGCGCGGCAGCACCACCACCACACAACCCGCGCGCGACTGCGCCAGCGCGGAAACCATCAACGCCGACGCAGAACCCCACGCCCCATCGACCGTCGCCGCGCGACCCTGCTCGACGGCGGCGATCACCTCGCGCAAACCCGGCTGCGCCAGCAACCGCGCGGCGAGACCGGTCAGCGGTGAGACTCCCTGCGGTACATCAACCGACATCGTGTGAGATCGCCTTCCTGAAACCCGCGCACGCGCGAACACTCGGTCGAGCCTCAAACCGACTCGCCGCGACCGTTGCCAATTGGCGGGCGGATTCTATCCACGCCACCGCGCCCGCCAAGCGAGTCAGACGCAGGCCGGTCCAAGTCACGGAGCGACTCGGCGACCAGCCTGTTAAAAACGTAGGGTAAGCGTCTCGCTTGCCCGTGAGTGCCATTGCACGAAATGGGGTTCATCCGATGTTTTTGGGGGAGAGTCTCTCAATCGAGAGAACGGGACGATGTTCAACGTCTTCATCCTGAAGGGATGTCAGCGATTAGCCGGGGGTTGAGCGCAGCGACACCCCCGGAAGCGGTTGGACAAATGGCTGTTGCATCCTGAAGGGATGCCAGCCTCGCGAAATGGGGAGACATCCTGAACTGGCCAGCATCCCTTCAGGATGCAAATCCCCTTTCTGTGTCGTCGCACCGGGGGTGTCGCGGACGCTCAACCCCCGGCTAATCGCTGACATCCCTTCGGGATCAAAACGACCGACTTCTTCCCGCCCTTTGGACTCCCCCTCAAACATCGGATGAACCCGAAATGGGGTCAGGTGCCTGACCCCTGCCCGATCAACTTTCCGAAAATTGTGCGCCGGTTTCGGGCTTGGGGCCGCACTATACTCGCAGAACGATGAGCATCGCCGAACCAGTCGCCGTGATGGAAGAAGTCGATGTCGCCCGCAGCGACGCCGAGCTGGTCGGTCGTTTCGTCGCAACGAAAGAAGAAGCGGCGTTCGCCGAACTGGTGCGGCGTCACAGCGGCTTGGTGATGAGCGTCTGTCAGCGCGTGCTGCGGGACGGTCACGACATCGACGACGTGTTTCAAGCGACGTTCCTCGTCTTCGTGCGCGATGCGGCGCGCGTCAAGAAGCAGGCGTCGTTGGCGAGTTGGTTGTACGGCGTGGCCTATCGGCTGGCCGTGCGAGTCGCCCAACAACGGCAACGGCGGCGGGAGACGGTCCTCGTGGATGACACGGCGGTGGGCGACGATGTCCTGACGGATGTGGCCGACCGATACGATCAACAACTGGTCGATGCGGAACTCAACACGCTCCCTGAACGGTATCGGCAACCGCTCGTGTTGAAGTACCTCGCGGGGAAAACGCAGCTGGAAGTGGCGCGCGAGTTGAAGCTCACGGTCGGTGCCGTCGAAGGCTTGCTCAAGCGCGGCAAGCACGAGTTGCGGGCCAGGTTGATGAAGCGCGGTGTGAAGCTGGGCGCGGCGGTGATCGCCGCCCAGATGACTCGACAATCGGTGCAGGCGGCGTGTCCGAAGCCGCTCTTGGAAGAGACGATCCGCACGGGCCTCGCTTGGAATTCCACAAATCCTCCTCCCCTCGATCTGATCTCGGATCGAGTCCTCGAACTCGCGTTAAAGGAACTGGCCACCATGACGACTCTGACAAAAACAGGCTTGACCATCGGACTGACCACGGGCGCATTGGCCCTCGGTTTGGGAGGAGTCGGATTCCTCGCGAGCCACTTTCAAGACCGAGCCAACGCGGGAATCGTCGCGACGGTCCCCGTGGCCAGCTCCGCCTCAAACGGTCTGGTCACGACGGCCCTCGCCGCCGAACCGACCGTGAGTGAGACGCTGCTCGACACGGAGGTCGCGATCAATCAACCGGGCGAAGCCAACTCGGTTCAGGCCAACAAAGACGGGGGCCCAACGCAGCCACCTGTTCCGGAAGCCGCCGGAGTGAACGTGACTCCGATCCGTCGGCCTGCCAATGCCGGAAACGCGGCTTCGCGGATGACAAACAATTCGATCCCTTGGGACTTCAAACCGCGCAGTGCCTTGGTCAAACGAATCGAACAATCCTTGCTGCAAGATACGGAGGTTGTATTTGAAGACTCTCCCCTGAAAGGAGCACTCAACTACTTGGAGGATCTTCACAGCATCGAGATCGTGCTGGACCAGGAAGCGCTCACCGCCGATGGCATCTCCACAGAGGCCCCGATCACGTTCCGAATGAGCGGGATCAGTTTGGACAGCGCCCTGAACTTGATGTTGGAACCGCTTGGACTCGACTACGTCATCAAGCACGAAGTGCTGTTCATCACGACCCGGCCGAAGGCCGAGGAGCTGATGGAGACCCGCGTTTACAACGTGGCACGCATTCCGCATCTGACACCTAAAGAACTGATCGAAATCATCGTGGGCGGCACCGCAGTTCAAGAGGGGCAGGGGCGTTCCGGTGGCGCAACGAGCGGCGCGACATCCAGCGGCGGTGCGGTCGTGGCCGCTGCTCCCGGTGGAGCGGGTGGAGTCGATGGTCGTGCAACGGCTGGCTCACCGTTGCCAGACGGGCTGCGGACAGTCGGTTTGATCAATTGCAAGTGGGTTCAGATTGACGGCGAGGGCGGCGCGGCGTGGGCGGGCAAGACCACTTTGATCATCCGCCAAACCCAGCGCGTTCATCGCGAGATCGTGGCGTTGCTTGACCAACTCGCTGAAGCCGAAGCTGCGCCGACGAAGTCAACCGCCAACGCGAGCGGACACCCCGCTGGTGTGAAGCCCGTTTTGCCCGCTGCGACTCCTGCCAGGCCATCAACAAAACCGTCCTCACCTGCTGGTTTCTAAGAACTGGTCCCAGAACAACACCAACCCGAAGCGTGAGCGAGGACGAGAGTCGAGCGACATCCGTCCTCGCTCACGCTTCGGGTTGGTGTTGTTCAAAACACGGCGTAATTCTTGGACAGGTTCTAACCCTCCCCGCCGAGGGGAGGGAACCAGAACCAGAACGGAAAGTGATTGCCGACCCGTTTCTTAGTGTGGCTCTCGCACCAGAGGTCACGTCACTCGCCGATGACGCCGGTGCCGGTTCACGTTAGATTCCTCATCCATTGGTCGATCCTGTTGGAACGAGGTGACAGCATGACGGATACGATTCACGACAACTTCAATCTCGGACGGCGACGCTTTTGGCAGGCGGGCCTCTTCGGCGGCGCGGTCGCTTCGCTGGCGGGACTGTTGCGGGCGGAGAGTGCTGCGGGGCGAAGTGCTTCTCGCAAGCGAGTGATCTTCGTGCATCTCGATGGTGGGCCGCCGCAGCTCGACATGATCGACCTCAAGCCCGAGGCACCGGTTGAGATTCGCGGCGAATTCTCGCCGATCGAGACTTCCGTACCGGGCATCTCCATTTGCGAACACCTGCCCAAGTTGGCGAGCCTCGCGCACCGAGTCGCCTTCGTCCGGTCGCTGGTCGGTTCGGCGGGCGCTCACGACGCCTTTCAATGTCAGTCGGGGTTTGAGGCCAAGAACCTGCAATCGCTCGGCGGGCGACCGGCGTTGGGATCGGTGGTCGCGAAGCTGCAAGGCTCGACAGCCGATGCGTCACCCGTTTTTGTAGACCTAATGCAGGGCCGGGCACTGGTCCGCAACAGTGCGAGGCCCGGCTTTCTCGGCCCAGCCTATCAGGCGTTTCGGCCCGACATCTCGCACCTGTTCGCGCGGGAACTCGAACCGGGCATGAAGAACGAACTGGCCCGGCTCGGGGCAAATCACTCGGTCAGCTTGAAGCTCGACGGGACGATCAGTCTCGACCGGCTGACCGACCGGACGCGGCTGCTCGCCCAGTTCGACACGTTCCGCCGCGAGGTCGATTCGGCGGGGATGATGGGCGCGATGGACCGGTTCACTCAGCAAGCGGTCGGCATCCTCACATCGGGCGAGTTGTCCGACGCACTCGACTTCACCAAGGAAGACCCGCGCGTGCGGGACCGTTACACGCTGAAGGCCACCGGTGGCCAACCGAACGCCACCTCCGAAGACCCCGGCGCGACCAAGAAGTTCTTGCTCGCGAGGCGATTGCTCGACGCGGGCGTGCGCTGCGTCAGTCTCTCGATCAGCGACTTCGACACGCACAGCGACAACTTCCCGCGCATGAAGCACGTCCTACCAATCGTCGATCATGGCCTCGCGACACTCATCACGGACCTCGAAGAACGAGGACAACTCGACGACACGCTGATCGTCGCGTGGGGCGAGTTCGGCCGCACGCCGCGCATCAATCCGAAAAACGGTGGCCGCGATCATTGGCCTCAAGTCAGCCCGGCCCTGCTCGCGGGAGGCGGCTTGCGCACCGGTCAAGTCATCGGCGCGACCGACCGCACCGCGAGCGTCGCCGTCTCACGACCGGTCTCTTACAAAGATGTCTTCGCCACGATCTACCACCACCTCGGCCTTGATCCGCACCGCACCGCGCTGGTCGATCCTCAAGGCCGACCTCAACACCTTCTCGACGAAGGGACCGTCATCCGCGAGTTGGTGTGAAAGGGATGGAGGTTCATCCGAGGTTTGGGGGGGATTCATTGGCAAGCGGATGAACCGAATTGTCCGCCCCGTCTTTCATTCGCGCTCCCCTCAATTCGCGCGGAAATCTTCCCGCGCGAATTGAGGGGAGCGCGAATGAAAGACGGGGCTATCGAGAAGAGTGAGTTTGCAACACGACTCGAACCCTGCCAAGGGAATCAGTACCGCGCGATGTAGCCGCCGGGGAGACGCCGGATGAGGCGTTTCATTTCCAGAACGGTCAGCGTGGCGAGGACGCGCGACGGCGGGATCGTCGCGGCCCGCAAAACTTCATCGATCGGGACCGGCTCGGCGGTGACGAGGTTCAAAATTTCTCGCTCTTGCTCGGAAAGCTGTAACTCGGCGGGCTTCCGAATCGTTTCTGCAGCCGAGCGTTGGACTGGCGAGACCAGCGGGCCGAGCGCCTGCAACACATCGTCCACTCCTCGAATCAACATCGCGCCGTCGCGGATCAGGTCGAGGCATCCGAGGCTCGCTTCGGAATCGACTCGTCCCGGCAGTGCAAACAGATCGCGGTTCTGTTCCATCGCATGTCGCGCCGTGTGCAAGGCTCCGCTGTTTCGCCCCGCTTCGATCAAGACCACGCCGAGTGACAAGCCACTGATGATGCGGTTCCGCTGCGGGAACAGTCCCGACTTGGGCGTCTGGTCCATCGGTGATTCCGTCAGCAAACAACCGTGCTGCTTGACCAACTCGGCCAGCTCCTTGTGCTCGGGCGGATAGACCGTGTTGAGTCCCGTCGCACAGACGGCGATCGTGCGGCCTCCCGCTTCGAGTGCTCCCTTGTGAGCCTCCGCATCAATCCCCCGAGCCAGTCCGCTGACGACCGTGATCCCCGCGCGCGCCAACGACTGCGCCAACCGGAACGCCTGCTGTCGGCCATACGTCGTGCAATGCCTCGACCCGACAATGGCCACGGCCAACTCGTCGGACTTCAGCAGCGTTCCCTGACAATAAAGCACCGTCGGCGGATCGGGGATCCGTTCCAGCGCGGGAGGATAGTCGTCACGACCCCGCACAATTGCCGTGACATTCGCCACCCGCATCCGTTCGAGTTCCTCGCGTGCCGCCTGCTCTGTCCCATGCGTGACGACCGACATGGCCAGCTTCGGGCCAACGTTGGAGACCTCCTGCAACTGCGACACGGTGGCTCGCAAGATGCCCGTCGCCGAGCCAAACCGTTCGAGCAACAACTGGTACGTGCGCGGGCCGACTCCCGGCACCAGATTCAGCCGCAGCACATCGAGCAGTTCTCGCTCGGCATCGACGGGAGGCTGTTGTAACGGCAACGGCGCATCATCAGCGGGGAAAAGTTCATCAGGCATGGCGGCATCGTTTTGTAGTGGGGTCATGTGAGGGCGAGCGGGCCGGGGCGGTCATACCGACCTCGTGCAGACGAATGTGAGTCGTTTAACAGCGTGCGGGGATGAGACATCTGAGCGGGGCGGCGTCAGCCCCCCGGTTCTTGGGCGTAAGCCCTCTTCGGAGGAGCCAGGGGGCTGACGCCGCCCCGCTCGGAAATGTCTCACTTTGGGGGCTCTCCGCCATTCCTGTTGAAAGTTGTACGACGTGAGCGGCAAGGCGCTAGCCGTCGGTGATTTCCGGCATGACCGGCGGCTAGCGCCCAATGGCACTTACTTTACCCCAGTAACCCGCAGCGTAAGCGAGGGAAACAAAGGGAAACGCCTCTTGTCATCGCCCTC
>JAYSQC010000135.1:0-10676 GCA_043721755.1 Schlesneria sp. | reverse complement strand
GTGGTTCAAAGTTCATTTTTCGCCGCGAAAAATGAACTTTGAACCACCTGACCCCGGCTTAGCAGCCTGTTGAAAAAACCGTAGCACAGGCGGCTCGCCTGTGTTTTTCAACGAGAAATGTGCGCAGGCGAGCCGCCTACTCTACGTTTTCAACAGGCTGTTAGGGCACTACGCGAGCAACTCCGAGATCACGCGGCTCGATTCGGGGACGACGGGGATCGGACGACCGGTCTTGTCGGGCAGGAACTGGTGCGGATCGACGCCGAGCAAGTGGTACATCGTGGCGAGCACATCTTTCGGGCCGACAGGGTTCGAGACAACTTCGCCCGCGTGCTTGTCGGTCGCACCGACGACTCGACCGCGTGCGATGCCGCCGCCGGCGAAGAGGGCGGAGTACGCCTGCGACCAGTGATCGCGACCGCCGCCCACCGCCGCGTTGATCTTCGGGGTGCGGCCATGCTCGCTGATGCAGACCACCAGCGTGTCATCGAGCATTCCTCGCTGTTCCAAGTCGAGGACCAGTCCCGAGAACGCCTTGTCCAAGCCGGGCAAAAGTTGGTCCGTCATGCGTGGAAAATGATTCCAGTGCGTGTCCCAAGCGTCTCCCGCCAGACCATACTCATCCCAGAAGACGCTCACGAGCCGAGTCCCCGCCTCCAGCATCCGCCTCGCCGCCAGACACGATTGCCCGACCAGCGTCATCCCGTACAACTCGCGCGTGGCGGCTGATTCCTGACGTGAATCAAGAGCCTCGCTCACTTGTTTCGATTGCAGCAGCGAGTAGGCCATCTGCTGAAAGCTGTTCAGCGAACGACCTCGATCGGTCTTCTCAAGATCCCGTCGCACGAGATCCATCTGCGACAACAACGATCGGCGGCGGTCGAGTCGGTCGAGCGTCAGCGTTTCGGGAAGCGAAGTTGATGACAACCGGAAGTGCGCGTCTGGCTCACAGCCGACGTAAGGGTCAAAGACTTCGAGGTCTTTCTTCTCACCGAGCGTCTTGTAAACCGAGCGATCTGCCTTCCCAAGGAACTCGGTCCAAACCGGGTTGTATGTCGCGCCGAGATAGCTCGCGTAGGGACCGGCTCGATGGACTTCGCCCGTGCGCTGGGTGCTGAACGGGAACGGCAGCGCGACGTTTTGAGGGAACTCAGCCAAGCCGCCTCTTCGCGCCCGATCCACATATTCCACGACGCTGCCAAAGTACGGATGGTGTCGCGGGTCGGAGGGACTCAGTTCCATGTTCGTGTCGATGGCGGGCGTGCCGGTCATCGCGTAGGCCACGCCGTGGATCGGGTACTCGTGATGGAGCGACCTCAGCACGGTGACCCGATCCATCATCTGGGCCATGCGTGGCAGGTGCTCGCAGACATCCAGTCCCGGCAGCGATGACGCGATCGGCTGCATGGTCCCCCGAATCTCGACCGGTGCGTTCGGCTTCATGTCCACCGTTTCCATCTGACTCGGCGAGCCATACAGAAACAGGATGATGCAGCGTTTGGCGGAGCCGAAGCCGTCGGGGAGCTTGGCGATGCGATCAAGCGCCGCGTTCGTCACCCCCGCGCGATTTGTCTCGGCAGCCCGAGCGGCGTCGGCGGCGAACAATTGCGGCAGGCCGAGTCCCAGCAGGCCGGTTCCACCCACCTCCAACAACTCACGGCGCGTCACTCCGTTACAAAGTTGGCGGGGTGAACTGAGGACTCGCAGCATGGGCAGGCTCCTAGACCGCGTGTTGAAAACGTAGGGTAAGCGTCTCGCTTGCCCGTCATCGCCATTTCTACCTCGCACGGCCGAGGCTGACACTAACCCGAAAGCGAGGAACGCAACACACCTCCTCGTTTACACTTCGGGTGAGTGTGTCGCCGTGACAAATGTGTCACTGCGGGCCGCGTGCGGTATATCTGTCTTCGATTCCGCGTTCTGGTGACCTCACACATGGACCACAACCAGTCCTTTGCCGACTACGAAGCCGCCGCATTGCTCGCCATCACGGAGGCGTTGAACGCTGGCGATCTCGAAGAAGTTCGGATTGATTTTCTGGGCAAGAAGCAGGGGCGGCTGAAAGACTTGCAAGCCGTGCTTGGTCAGGTTCCGCCCGATCAGCGCCCTGCTGTCGGTCTGAGATTCAACGCGGTCAAAGACAGAGTGACCTCGTCTTGGGAGAGCCGCAAAGAGCAGCTCGCGAAGCCAAAACAATCCGAATCATGGATCGATGTCACTCTGCCTGGAAACCGACGCGAAATCGGCAGTCGGCACCCACTGTCGCAGACAATCGGCGAGTTCAAGGGAATCATGGCTCGGTTCGGCTTCGATGTTGAGGAGGGGCCGGAGGTCGAGGACGAGTGGCACAACTTTGTGGCCCTCAACATTCCCGATGACCATCCGGCCCGCAATCCTTTGGACAACTTCTATCTGTCCGTGGCCTCGTCCACGAATCCGGAAGCGCGGCTGCTGAGAAGTCAGACTTCGACCGTTCAGATTCGGACGATGGAGCATCGACCACCACCGGTTCGCATCGTCTCGGTCGGTCGCGTCTATCGCCCCGACCCCGTGGATGCGACTCATCATTTGATGTTTCATCAGATGGAGGGGCTGATGATCGGACCGGATGTCACGATGTCCTCGCTCAAGACGGTTTTGAGACTCTTCGCCGCGTCGTACTTGGGGGAAGGCACCGTCGTCCGTTTCCGGCCGTCGTTCTTTCCGTTCACCGAGCCGAGTGTCGAGTTCGATGCGCGACGCGGCACCGGTTGGCTGGAACTGGGTGGCGCAGGGATGGTCGATCCGAATGTTCTGCGTGCTTGTGGTTATGACCCGGAACAAGTGAGCGGCTTCGCGTTCGGCTTGGGGATCGCCCGCTTCTGCATGATGCGCCACGGAATCACCGACATCCGGCACTTCTACGACAACGAACTGCGGTTTCTGAAGCAGTTTTGAGCCGCCCGTGCGGTCACTTGTTCGTCAATTCGCCGCCGACTATTTGAAGCGAGTTGAATGAGCCTTGATCGGGAGCGTGCCAGCCGCGCGAGTCACCCGCGAAGAAACCTCATTCGTCCACCAAGTTGTCGCTCAGTTTGACGTGATCGGGGACTTGCAGACCACGATTCGCGCGGCAGTGGGCGATCGCGTTGGCCTTTCCCGGTCCCATCCACTTCACGCTGGCTTGGGTTTGTTTCTGCTCGCGCGTGTCGAGGATCGAGCAGCCCGTCAGCATCGTCTCGGAGCAGTCTTCGAGGTACAGACCGAAGGGCGTTCCTTCAAGGACTTGGATGCCGGTGAGAGTCATCTGACGGCAGCGGACCAATTCGATCAGGCCCTGCCGCTTGATCGGGACGACTCCGGCGACGGTGTGTTCTCCCGCCTGGGCGTCTTGGATTTGTAGGCCGGTCAGCGTGCAGTTCTGGCAATCAACGAGGCGAATGCCGGTGCAGAGTTCCTGCTTTTTGTAGTCGGGATTGTGGCCGAAGCAGTTCGCGCCGATCACGATGTTCTGGCAGTTGTCGCACACCAAATTGCGATGGTGGCCGCTGTAGACGTAATTCCCCTCGAACGTGATCCCGCGCGCTAGCGTCAGGTGGACGTTGGTCTCCTGGCTACCGATCAGGTTCCCGCTGATGCACCACATCCCGGCGAGATGACTGTGTTCCGACGCCCCGCCGATGATGCGGATGTTCGCGCCGTTGGGGCTGTACGTCGCCTGAATCGTGTTGCTGGAGATGGTTCCCTCACGGACGGTCCCGCCCTTCGAGCAGTCGATGTAAATTTCGGCGGTCGGGATGTCGTTGGCATCCGGAATTTTGTGGGCACCGTTGTTGTTGTACTCGATGTCGTTGCCGGTGATTTGCAGGTTGCGAATCTCACTGTTCTCGATCCGGATGCCGCCGAGTCGGCAGTAGCTGATGTGATTGCCGATGATGTTCGTCTGGTGCAGGTTGATCCTGTCCATCCAAATGCCGATGCCGGTGTTGTGATAGAGGTGGCAGTGGCTGATGAGGACGTTGCGGCAACGCTCGGTGAGATGAATGGCATTCCGCACGCGACGGATCAGGACGCCGGTCAGCGTCGGTTCCATGACGCCGATGAACCGGAGGCCGTCCGCCTCGGGATGCTTGCCCTCGATCTCGATCTGACTGACGGTTGGCATTCGTTCGCGCACCCAGACCTCGGGCTTAAAGCTGCCGGGATCGGCCGAGCCGCCGTGATGGCCCACAAATTCAAAGGCCGGTCCCGCGCCGTGCATCAACACGCGCGCGGTTCCACCCGATCCGTGAATGGCCAACGCTTTCGTTTTCGCGAGATCGAATGAAATTGTCCGCGTGAGGCGGTACTCGCCGCGCGGGAATTCGAGGACACCATCGCCGCCGTCGCGCACGGCATGTTCGATCGCAGCCGTGTCGTCAAATAGCCCGTCACCCATCGCTCCAAAATCTCTGACGTTGGTCATGGTGAGCGTGTCCTGTTCGTCGGTGGTTCGCGCCGTGAAAACTCCCACTTGGCTCGATGCCGAAGCGGGACACAGAATGCCAAGGAGAACCCGCGAAGTGAAGGACAACGGCCGTGAGCGATCACGCTGGCAGCCGTCCGTCACGACGGCATCGAATCAACCTGGACTTTGCACGGCCAAGACTGCCTCGTTTAACCGCGTGGGCAACGCCCCGCGCGAATGCGGCAAAACGGCTTCCAACGTCGCTCGACGCGCGGGGCGTTGCCCACGCGGTTAAACGAGGAAAACCTCTCACTTTGGGCCGGGCGAGGTACAAGCCCGATGCTCATCGACCTTCCGCATCTCACTCGCACAGGGTGCTGTCACGCTGAATTCCAGCTAAACAGACAGAACATATTCGTCGTGTTCAGGGTTGATTCAGGCTGCTCAACTAAGATTGGTTTGAGCGGGTCAGCGGCGCGGCTGATCGTTGAATCACGACTCAAGGAATGAAACAGACAATGAACAGCATGATCTCAGTTTTGGCGTACTTTGATCCGAGTACCGGAAGTTTGCTGCTGCAAGCGTTGGTCGGCGGCTTTGGTGGTTTGGTCGTGCTGGGACGTTACACATGGATGCAGTTCACCAACAGCCGACGAACACCATCGACGACATCGAAACCAACGTCGGCTTGTTCATCCAACCAAGCATGAGCGAGTTTGAAGGTGGTTCATTCCGTGATCGTTCGGCGCGAGTGCTGGTCCACAACGACCGCGTGTTCCGACTGCTCACAACCGAAGCGCAAGCGGCGTGGGAGCAAACTTCACGCACTCCATTCTTTCAGAGACTGATGACCTCGGGTCGGATTGCCTCGACGCGCGAGTTGTCTTGCGGAGAGATCGCTTCAATGCGGCTCCCCCGCGAACCGTCCGCCGTGTTGGAACACGCGCGAGTTCCCTTCGTCAGTTATCCCTACGAGTGGTCGTTCGGGATGCTCCAGCGTGCGGCGTTGTTGCACTTGGAAATTCTGACGGAGGCGCTCGGCAGCGGTCTCATTTTGAAGGATGCCTCCCCCTACAACGTGATGTTCTGCGGAGCGAATCCGGTGTTCATCGACATGGGTTCGTTCGTGCCGCACGCACCCGGAGAACCTTGGGCCGCGTACCGCCAGTTTTGTGAGTTGATGCTGTTCCCACTTCTGCTTCAGACGCACCGGCACGTCGATCTCCAGTCCGTGTTGCGCGGCGAGTTGGAAGGAATCTCGGCCCGGCAGTTTTTGAAGTGGCTGTCGTGGCGAGACCTCTTCCGACCGGGTGTCTTCACGCATGGTTGGTTGCAGGCCGCACTCGACCGCCCGTCGCGATCGGCGGCGACAAGCACCGTGAGCGACCTGCAATCGAGCGGCTTCAACACGGAGTTGATTCTTCGCAATCTCGCCGGATTGAAGCGGCTCATCGAGCGGCTCAAGTGGAAGCCCGCAGAGACACAGTGGACCGATTACCGCACCGCGCTGCCACATGTGGTCGAGGACACGGCCGCCAAAACCGAGTTCGTCCGCAGCGTTGCGGGGTCGCGGCGTTGGTCGCTCGTCTGGGACTTGGGTTGCAATGACGGAGCGTTCTCGCGCATTGCCGCCGAACACGCAGAGACCGTCGTGGCGATGGACAGCGACCACGGCTGCGTCGAGCGGCTGTATCGTTCGCTGTGTGACGCGGACGACCGCACGGCGGCATCGTCCACGATTTTGCCGCTGTGTGTGAACGTCGCCAATTTGTCGCCCGCGATGGGTTGGCGCGGCCGCGAGCGAAAGCGACTTGAAGAACGGGGCCGTCCGGAACTCGTGCTGTGCCTCGGACTGATCCATCACCTCGTCATCGGCCACAACATTCCGTTGCCCGAGGTGGTGGACTGGCTGGCCAGCCTGGGTGGCGAGGTCGTGATCGAGTTTCCGTCCAAGCAGGACGCGATGGTGCAGAGGCTCCTGCGCAACAAGCGCGACCAGTACGAAGACTATTCGCTGGAACAACTCGAAGCGGCGTTGATGCCGTGCTTCGAGATTCGACAGCGGGCTTCGCTCCCCTCGGGACAGAGAGCACTGCTGCACGCGGTCCCCAAATCCGCCGCGCAGGGAACGAAACGATGACCGACCCCAATGTCAGTGGACCCGCCTCGCAATCATTTCCGTTTCAGCGAACGCTGCACCTGTTCGCCTTGTGTGCGTTCGCGTTCACGGAGCCGCTGCTCGGTGCCTTGGCCCGGCAAACCGTCTACTTGCACGACGAGCAATTCGGAGCCGTTGAGTTTGGGGCCGTGCTGTTCATACTCGCGATTGTCGTTCCCGCGACGTGGCTTCTGTCGGATGTCATCACGCGACGCCTCGCGACTCGGAACGCGGGGCGAGGCCGCAACACTGTCTTGTTGCTACTGAGCTTTCTTGTCGCCCTGTCATTGTTGCGGCCCACCGCGCGATGGGCGTTTTTGTCAGAGAACTATTCCGCGTGGATGTTCTCGTTGGCCGTGGCATTTCCCGGCGCGTGGTACTTCACGCGCGCGTACGAGCGTTATGCAGGACTGCGAAGTTGGTTGACGGTCTCCGCGATCGGCATCATCGCCTTTCCCCTGTCGTTCGTGTGGCAGATGCACAATCTCCACCGCCAGCGTTCGGAAAATGAATCGCGCTGCCACGCGGAGACTCCGGTTCCCGTCGTCATGGTGGTCTTCGACGAGTTCAGCGGCACGACGCTGATGGATGAGCGGCTTCAAGTCGATGCCGCTCGCCACCCCAACTTGGCCCGGTTGGCCGCCAGTTCCACTTGGTATCGGCAGGCAACTTCCGTCCATGCGCGCACCGAGTATGCCGTTCCCGCGATCTTGTCCGGGCGACTTCCCTCCATACCGTCCAGTCCGGTGCTGGCCGACTATCCGGGCAACCTGCTGGAAATCATTCACCGCTCCCGCGCGTTCGACATGTCGGTGTTCGAGCCAATCACGCGGCTCTGTCCCGCAGACTTGGGACACGACGTGCCGCGAACTCGGCCGCACCCCGTTCGGCAAGCGGCCGAGTTGCTGACAACGCTCGCGCGGGTTTACCCGCATCTCGTTTTTCCGACCGACATCCCCATCGAATTTCCCGAGATCCCCAAGCCGTGGTTTGGAATGGCCAGGACGCCGCTTGTGGACATCCGGCCACTCAAAACCGGGCGGTTTCACTACAGCTACAGTAGTGAGCGTGACGTGCAATTGGACCACTTCTTAGACTGCATCCACCGGACGGAGCGACCGCCGTTCGCCTTCCTCCACGTCGTGCTGCCCCATTACCCCTGGACCTATTACCCCTCCGGTCAAAGCTACACTGACAGCGATCAAATGGCGTGGAAGCCCGATGGCGGGCTGGGCGAGTTGGGTGAAGACTGGCCCCACGACGAAGCCTTGGTCCGGCGCTGCGAGCATCGTTATCTGATGCAGGTCGCTGCGACCGACCGGTTTGTCGGACGGCTGCTCGACAAGCTTCAAGAGACCGACCTGTTCGACCGTTGCCTGCTGATTGTGATGGCCGATCACGGTGTCTCCTTCCAGCCGACACGATCACGCCGACTGCCCGATGGTGACAACGTGACAGACCTGATGAGCGTCCCGCTATTCATCAAACGCCCCGGTCAAAAAAACGCCCGGATCGACGACAGCAACGTCGAGACCATCGACGTATTCCCGACCGTCGCCGAAGAACTCGGGATCACGCTGTTGGAACCGGTCGATGGACTGCCCGTCTCAAACCCCGTACGCCGTACTCGCAAGACGTTCTACTTTGAAGGCGGAATGACCGTCCTCGAACCCCAGCTCCCGAATCTCGACGCTTCCGTGCAACGACGGCTCGATGCGTTCCAAGACGTTTCGCTGGACCGGCCGCCCCGCGCCGCGATCAGTCGGCCCGAGTGGATCGGCCGGCCCCTGGCCGACTTCACAGTGGAAGAGCCTCCCTCGCCGAATACACCCGCCCTCACGCTGTCGCGTGAAGCGTACGAACCTGCGAGTACAGCACTCGATGACAGTCGGATGTCCCGGTTGCTTTCGGGAGAACTGGCTTCGCACGTTGTCACGGAATCTCCGGCCGAAGTCCTGCTCGCGGTCGGAGGCGTGGTCTGCGATGTGTCGCGAACATTCACCTCGGCCTCGACACACACGGGCTTCTCGTTCGTGATTCCAGAGTCTGCCGGAGCGACGGAACCGACCGTGATCGAGCTCTTTCTCGTGAAGCCCGCCGCCACAAACGGCCCCACGCTCGTGAGACTTCACCGCAGAACCCTCGGGCCGAGCGAGTGATCTGCCCGCGCGGTGCAACGACAACTTCTCCCTCACGCGGCACAAAGTGAGAGGTTTTCGAGCGAGGTGGCGTCAGCCCAAGGGCACTGACTTTAGAAGACACTTGAGTTCGGCACGCCGTTTGCGCCAGAGAATGACTTCTTGGAAGGAAGTCCATTTGGCATGGCGGCGCGAGTGAAAGTTCATTTTCCGGTGGATCCTTCGCGGGATGCGGGATGCGGGATGCGGAGTTTGATCGGGCCTTCGAATTGTTGCGCGATCTCGTAGATTGGTCGGCGGCCGATCAACAGTTTCCCATGCGGGGGAACGCGATCTACACCACCCGTGTCGTGCTGTGGATGCTGGTGTCGCAGCGGATGGCTCCCGAACGGTCGTTGGAGTCGGCGGTGAAGCGGCTGTTGGACACGCAACCGGATTTCCTGCCCCGCAACAAACGGGTCACCCAGAAGACATTGTCGAAGGCCACGGGCGGGTACAGTCGCGCGCGAAGTCGGTTGTCGCGGGATGCGGCGCAGTGGTTTGCCGAGCGAGTTCGTGACTCGTTGATCGAGGCCACCGCGCCGTCGTTCGATCAACGCCGCGTCTATATGGTGGACGGGACCACGATCACGCTCGCGCCGGTGCCGGCGTTGCGTCGCGAGTTTCCTCCCGCGAGCAATCAGCACGGAGTCGGCGTGTGGCCGGTGGCGTTGTTGGTGGTGGCTCACGAATTGAGCAGCGGCGCGGCCTTGATCCCCTCCGTGGGAGCGATGTACGGCGAGCAGGCCGTGTCCGAAACGGCTCTGGTACGCGACCTGTTCACGCAGATGCCCGGCGATGCGATCGTGATGGCCGATGCGGGCTTCGGCATCTTCGCCGTCGCGTGGGATGCGCGACAAACCAATCGCGACTTCGTGTTCCGCCTGACAGATTCACGCTTCACGGCGCTGCGTCGCCGAGCCACGATCGTGGCCAGCGGCCAGAACTGGACCACCTACTCGCACACCTGGCGTCCCAGCGCGAAGGAACGCCAAGCGCATCCCGATTTGCCACTCGACGCCGCCCTGGAGGTCCGCCTGCACGAGATCCGCATTCATGACACGCTGACGCTGTTCCTGGTGACAAGCCTGCCAAACACGGCGGAAGAACTGTCGGAACTGTATCGGCACCGCGGCGACGTCGAGGTCGATATCCGCAACCTCAAAGTGGTGCTGAACACTGAACGCATCCAGGCCCGCAGCGTGGAGATGTTCCACAAAGAATTGCTGACCTCGCTGGTGGCCTACAACTTGGTGACGCAATTCCGCCGCCAAGCCGCCACGCTCATTGCCGAGCCTCCACGCCGCATGAGCTTCAAAAGAACCTGGACCACATTCAACATCTTCCTCTGGTCCTCGCAAGCCAGGGACTCCTCTGGCTGGCGAGCCAAATACCGTCAAGCTTTGCTGATGGCCACGCAAGACAAACTCCCCAATCGTCCCGGCCGTTCGTTCGTGCGAGAAGCCTACGCCCGACGACCAAAATCCAACCAATTCCAAAAAAGAAGACCCAAAACTCACGAACCCAAACCAGACTCTTAAAGTAAGTGCCATTGGGCGTCAGCCCTCGGTTCTTGCGGAAATCGGACGCTAGCGCGTTCCGGCTGATAATTTTCCGACAAAGCCTAGTAGTACGAATTGCCGCAGTTGCAGCGCCCTCCCGCTCACACTGGCAGCGCATCACCGACCTCGGCCCAGACGACGAGTTCCACTGCGGCGTTCATCGGGAGTTCGTTGGCTCCCACGGCAATGCGCGTGTGTTTGCCCGCGTCGCCGAAGGCTTGGACGAGGAGTTCCGACGCTCCGTTGATGACGGCGGGTTGCTTCGTGAAGCCCTCGGCCGATTGGACGTAGCCTTCGACGCGAACGATCCGCGTCACCCGGTCGAGACTCCCGAGGCACGCCTTGATCTGCGC
>JAYSQC010000134.1:0-25399 GCA_043721755.1 Schlesneria sp. | reverse complement strand
CACGAGAAACGGCCCCGAAGGTGTCGCCCCTGCGGGGCTGGGCGGCTGACCGGCGGATTTCCCCACGGTGGCCGCCGTGGGCGATGACCTGCCGCCTTCTAGGCTATACTTCGCGCGGCCGAAACGGACTCCGCGTCAACTACGGTGTCAGTTACGGCCGCGCGAAGTATAAATGAAGATGCCCGTTATTCCCCCCACTGAGAGCCGCCCGTGTCCTCCCCGCCCAGCCCGCCGTTTGATGTTGAAGCCGTTCGTCGCGACTTCCCGATCCTCCAGCAGCGGTTGGCGGGAGACATGCCGCTCGTCTATCTCGACACTGCGGCCACGTCGCAGAAGCCGCGATCGGTGATCGCGAAAGTGGTCGAGTGTTACGAGCAGTACAACTCGAACGTTCATCGCGGCATCCATCAACTCGGCGATCGGATGACGACCGAGTTGGAGTCGGCGCGAGAAAAAATCCAACGCTTCATCGGGGCGAACGAAGTGGACGAGATCGTCTTCACGTCGGGTACGACGATGTCGATGAATCTCGTCGCGCACGGTTGGGCCAGAAAGTTTTTGAAGCCCGGTGACGAGATCCTGCTCAACCCGATGGAACATCACGCGAACCTGGTCCCGTGGCAGTTGGCGGCGTCCGCGACGGGAGCCGAGTTGCGATACATCCCGCTCACGAATGACGGCCGTCTCAATTTAGGCAAGCTCGATGAGTTGCTGACGCACCGCACGAAATTGGTCGCGGTGACGGCAATGTCCAACGTGCTGGGGACGATCAACCCGATCGACGTGTTGGCGCAGCGTGCTCACGATGTCGGCGCACTAATCTGCGTGGACGGTGCCCAAAGCGTGCCTCATGCGCCGACGAATGTCCGCGCGCCGAACATCGACTTCCTCGCGTTCTCCGGGCACAAGTTGTACGGACCGACCGGCATTGGCGTGCTGTACGCGCGGCGTGAACTGCTCGAAGCGATGGACCCGTTCCTCGCCGGGGGACACATGATTCGCGAAGTCTTTCTCGACTCGTCCACTTGGGCCGATGTGCCCGCCAAGTTTGAAGCCGGAACGTGTCCGTTCATCGAAGCCGTCGGCTTGGGAGCGGCGATCGACTACGTGAATCAACTCGGTCTGCCGAACATGATGCAACACGAACACGCGCTGTCAGTCAAAGCTCACGAGCAACTCGCGGCCGTAACCGGCGTGAACATCTATGGTCCGGCTGTCGAACACAAAGGGGCCATCCTCAGCTTCACGGTTGATGGCGTTCACCCCCACGATTTGTCCGACCTGCTCGACCGACGCGGCGTCGCGATCCGGGCGGGCCATCATTGCACGATGCCACTCCACGAACTGCTCAATCTGACCGCCACCGCCCGCGCCAGCTTCGCGTTCTACAACACGGCCGCTGAAGTGGATGCACTCGTGGAAGCCGTCGTGGCTGCCAGGAAAACGTTTCGGTTGAAGCCGTAGCGGTCACGCCGCAGTTGTTAGCTCGACTGCTGGAGTAGTGCAGATGTAGATGTAGGGTGGGCTGTGCCCACCATTCCGCAACCGATTGTGGTGGGCACAGCCCACCCTACGAGAAGCCATACAGTCGAATTAGCGGCCTGTTGAAAAACGTGGTTTGGACGCCTCGTCCGAGCGATATTTCATTGGATACGGACGGACGAGGCGTCCATCCTACGATTCTTCAAAAGGCAGTTTGGTTCGGCGCGGAATGAGAATTGACTGTCGCTGTGTCGTCTTTCGCTCCGCGAAAGAATGTTCTTTCGCGGAGCGAGAGACGACACAGGCAGGCGGTGAACCTCAATGTGAGTGCCATTGAGCTGACGCCACCCGCTTGGAAAACCTTGGAGTCCGATATGAACCACACGCCAACAATTGAATTGAGTCAGCGGTCGCGCTGGGCCAAAGATCAGGCGATCAGCTTTCTGATGCAGCAGGCGGTCGAGAACCGCGATGTGATTTCGCTCGCTGCGGGACTGGTCGATGAAGTCACACTTCCCGTGTCCGAATGTCGTTCGGCGTTGAGTGGCCTCTTCAGCGATGACACTCGTGCGCGGCAGGCTCTTCAGTATGGAACGACGAGCGGCGCGGATGTGCTGCGGGACCAGTTGCGGCACCACTTGGCTCGACTCGAAGGCTGCTCGGTCGAGCAGTTGAAGCTCGACGTGAAGCAGCTTGTTTTGACGACCGGCTCGCAGCAGTTGTTGGCTCTCGTCGCCGATGCGTTGTTCGACCCGGGCGACATCTGTCTTGTGGCCGCTCCGACCTACTTCGTGTTTCTCGGCGTATTGAATGGCGTCGGCGCTCGTGCGATTCCGATTGAGACCGACGAGCGCGGCCTCAATCCGCAGGCTCTCGATGCCGAGTTAACTCGACTCGACGCGGCAGGCGAATTGCCGCGCGTGAAGCTGATCTACATCGTCAGCGAATACGAGAACCCGAGCGGAGTCAGCATCGCGACCGACCGGCGTCGCGAAGTGGTGGCCCTCGCCAAGAAGTGGTCGCGCGATCACCGGCTGTTCGTCCTCGACGACGCGGCGTACCGGGAGTTGCGTTACGACGGCGAAGCCCGTCCCAGCCTGTGGAGTTTTGACGAGGCACGCGACACGGTGATCCTCGCGCAGACGTTCTCTAAAAGTTTCTCGCCGGGCGTGCGAGTCGGGATGGGAGTCCTGCCGAAGTCGCTCGTCGGCCCGGTCTGTGACCTGAAAGGGAACGACGATTTCGGGTCGCCCAACCTCAACCAACATCTGCTGGCGACAGTCCTCGCGTCAGGGCGATACGAGTCGCATGTGAGCGAGGTCTGCGCGGCATACCGGCTGAAGCGCGATGCGATGCTCGCGGCGCTCGATCACGAATTCGCAGGCGTCCCCGGTGTGACGTGGCTCCGTCCCGAGGGCGGTCTCTACGTCTGGCTCACGCTCCCCGAGCAGATCGAAACGGGTTTTTCGAGCCGACTGTTCCAGCTCGCCACGAAGACTCACCGCGTCATGTACGTTCCGGGCGAACTGTGTTACCCCGCCGGAACCGCCGCCGTGCGGAAGAACCAAATGCGGCTGAGCTACGGCGTTCAAAATGCCGCGGGGATTACCGAGGGAATCCGGCGGCTCGCTGCCGCGATCCGCGAACTGCAAACGTAACGACACCCATGTGCGACACGAGTTCCCAGGATCTCCACGCCTCGTACTACTCACGTTTTGTTTCTTGCTGTGCTGCGCAGATTCTTCTGCTTCAAAGTCGCCTTCATCGCTCCGCGTGAAGAAAGCCGATTGTGAGTGGACCATGACATCAGCACTCGACACCGAACTCGCGCACGGCTTTCTTCACGCGGAGCGATGAAGGCGACTTTGGTTGCGGCCAACGGCCGCGCCGTGTTAGCTGCGGACTTCAAGCCTCCAACACGGCTCGAATGCGTTCCGCCGTCACGGGCTGGATGACGCCGCGTTCGGTGATGAGGGCGGAGATGTTCTCAGCCGGAGCCACGTCGAAGGCGGGGTTGTACGTATGGCAGCCATCAGGAGCAGTCTGCTTGCCGAAGGCGTGCGTGATCTCGGTCGAGACACGCTGTTCGATGGGGATCTCGACTCCCGATTGGATCGTGAGATCAAACGTACTGGACGGAGCGGCGACGTAGAACGGAATACCGTGGGCCTTGGCGAGGACCGACAACGAGTACGTGCCGATCTTGTTGGCGCTGTCGCCGTTGGCCGCAATGCGGTCGGCACCGACGATCACCGCCTGCACGCGACCTTCCTTCATCACCCAACCGGCCATCGAATCGCAGATCAGCGTGACGGGAACGTTGCGCTGCATGAGTTCCCATGCGGTCAGTCGCGCACCTTGTAAGAGCGGACGAGTCTCATCGGCGTAGACTTGCAGCGACGGGTTTTCTCGAGCCGCTGCGAAAATGATGGCGAGCGCCGTGCCATCGCCCGCTGTCGCGAGACCCCCCGTGTTGCAATGTGTCAGCACGCCGGAGCAGTCTCTCAACAGAGGCAGGCCGTGACGGGCGATCGCCGCGCACATCTCACGATCTTCGATTTCGATCACCCGCGCTGCGGCCAACAGCCGTTCGAGCAATTCGTGCGAGGAAAGATTGCTCGACGCCTCCGCGACACCGCGCATCCGGTTGAGCGCCCAGAAGAGATTCACCGCTGTCGGACGGCTCTCGGCCAAGTATTCGACGACATGTTTCAGCCGCGCATCGAACTCACCGCGCGATGCGGTTCGCGCCGTCTGGCATCCGACGATGACGCCGTAAGCCGCCGCGACGCCGATGGCCGGCGCTCCGCGCACGCGCAAGAGTTTGATCGCCTCCCAGACTTCTTCGACCGTGTGCAAAGCCAGTTCGCGGTACTCAACGGGCAGCAATGTTTGGTCGATGAGCTGCAAGTGCCCGGCATCGGCATCGCCGATCCAAGCCACGGCGGGACGAGGTGCTGTCATGAGGGGCAGAGTTCCAAAGTTGAGTTGTCGGACGGGCACTCCTGCCCGTCCTGCTTTTCGCACACCAACCGACTGAAGTCCGGCTTTCGGAAACGCCGGACTTCGTTTGGCCCGACGGGCAAGAGTGATGTGCCCGACAAAAGTAGCCTTCATCGCTCCGCGTGAAGAAAGCCGAGTCGCCAGCGACCTAAATAGCTGGGGGGGAAATACGTCGTTCGTCATTCGGCTGACTTCACGCGGAGCGATGAAGGCTACTTTTGGCGGACGGGCAAGAGTGCCCGTCCTACGACTAGCGACCGGGCGAATACTCGGTGAGATTGAAAAATTGCGACTCCAGCTTCGCGACGATCTTGCCGTCTTTTTCGGAGGCGTCTCGCGCGGCGATCCATTCCGGATCTTGGCGGAATGCGTCGAACGAAGCCTTCGCTGACGCCTGACTCTTGTGAGCCAGCAGATAGACAAGCTTGTTATCCACCGACTTTCCGTCGCTATCAACCGGAGTGAAGTAGAGGACGTTCTTCATGCCATGCTTCTCGAACAGCTTGATCGTGTGGTCCTTGAAGCGGGCATGCAGTGCGGGCAGACGACCTTCCTCGGTCGTGTAGGTTCGCAGTTCATAGACCAGCGCGGCGGGCTTGTCCGCGTCGGCACGCAGCGACGCGGAAGTCCAACCGACGATGAGTCCCACCAACACGGCACCGACAACGACTGACCAACGACGAATGGACGGCATGGGTTTGTTCCTCAACTTGAACCGAGTGAATGACACGCCAACGCGACACAGTGATCCGCACGGCTGTTAGCGGGCGGGATGATAGCGGCCCCCCGCGGCGACTTCACGCGGGGCCATCGCCTTGTTGGGTCTGTGCAACCTGTAGGGTGGGCTGTGCCCACCAATCCGCAACCGCTGGTGGTGGTACGACCGAAAGTCAGACAGTCGAACTAACGATCAGCAGCAGGCTCCCATCGTTCTGCACACCGAATGGAAAAATGAGAGAGGCGGGTTGTATTCGAGCCTCAAAAACACGGGCAAGGCGAGTTGCTCCGGATTGAAACTAAATAAGTCACTCTGTCGGGCACGAAGGCCGTGTCCTACGGCAGAACCCGCCGCTGGCGAGAGGGCATTTCAAAACCAGGCTTCGCCTCGAAACTAGCCCGACGCGCAAGCGAGGGCTGAGTATTCGATCACGATGAAGCCCTCGCTTGCGCGTCGGGCTAGTTTCGGAATGCGCTGGCTACACCTCGTTGCGGAAGATGCGTTCCATGACTGTATAGCCCGCGCGTTCTAGGCCGAGTGTCACATAAGCGGCTTGAGCGCGTTCATTGTGTTCTTCCACGTACAGCCGCATCCCGATGACATCGGGCGACGAGTGGGCGAGGTCTTGCAGGTGAGCGAACAATGCCCGAAAGACTCCGCGCTGGCGAAACTCACTCAGAACATAGACGCTTTGCAGCCACCAGATTTCGCCGTTCCGCCAGTCGCTCCATTCGCAGGTGTGCATGATCTGGCCGACGACGTGTCCATTTAAGCAGGCTACGAAGTAACGGCCTCGCTGAGGTTGGGACAACAGCCGACGAACGCCCTCGGCAATCGTGTCGGGGTCCAGCCGCTTCCCTTCCGTTTCATCCGCCAGCCGCGTATTGAAGTCCGCGATCACCGGCCAGTCATCCCACACGGCGGAGCGAATCTGGAGTTGAGCTTCCGACGGTAGGACTGAGTTGGACGACATGATTCGGGAACCTCAATGCGGTGGTTGATTCGATCATTAGGGGCTGTTGGTAAACCCGTCGCACAGGCGGCTCGCCTGTGTTTTTTCAACTAGAAATACGAGCCGGCGAGCCGCCTACTCTACGTTTTTCAACAGGCTGCTAAGCCCTCCGGTTCTTTCCAAGAGGGCTTACGACCAAGAACCAGGGGGCTGACGCCACCCCGCTCAGATGTCTCATCATTGACCTCGCGAGGTATGAGCCGGACTTCTGCCATGGAATTGGCAACGGATGGAAAAGCGTAGTGGCTCGCTTGTTTATCGGAAATGTTCAGAGAGAGAAGCCCGTCATGCTTTCGAGTCAGAAGTTGTCGGTCGTGCTGATGACGTTCTTCGCGTTGATCGGATTTTTCATCGCGAGTGGTTCGATGCTGGTCTGCGCGGAGGAACCACTCCACGCGCGGATCGATCTGTTGATTGAAGCGGCCGCGGGAACGACCGTCGCTCCCCGCGCGGACGATGCCGAGTTTCTGCGTCGCATCACGCTCGACCTTGCCGGGCGAGTTCCTGCTGTCGAGGAAGCTCGTGCGTTTCTGGGCGACTCTGCGGCCGAGAAGCGCGCGGTGCTGATCGACCGGCTGTTGGCCTCGTCTGAGTTTCCGCGACGGATGCGCGAGCTGTTTCATGTGCAGCTCATGGAGCGTGCGGGAGACCACGACGAGTGGAAGCGGTTTCTCGAAGAGTCGTTCACGGCGAACAAGCCGTGGGACCAACTCGTGCGCGAGATTCTCAACCCGAACGCGGACGACGAGGCAACGCGCGGCGCGGCCTTCTTCTTGACGAAGCGGCTCGAAAATTATGGGCAACAGCCGGTGGACCTGTCCGGCCTGACACGCGATGTCGGGCGGTTGTTTCTGGGTGTCGATCTGCAATGTGCGCAGTGTCACGACCACCTGTTCATCGACGACTACAAGCAGGTCGATTTTCAGGGACTCCACACGTTCGTTTCGCACGCGACGATCCGGAAGGACGTGACGTTCCCGGCGATCGGTGAGAAGCTGGTCGAGAAGAAGACCGAGTTCATGTCGGTATTTGTGAAGGAGGCGAAGACGACCGGCCCGCGCTTGCCGTTTGGTGTGGAGGTCGATGTTCCGGCCTTCGCGAAGGGGGACGAGTTCGCTCTCGCGCCGGATCGAAATAAGAACTTCGCGGGGAAGCCGAAGTTCAGCCCGCTGGCGATCCTCGCCGAGCAACTGCCGGCCGCGTCGCACGCACAGTTCGCTCGCAACGCGGTCAACCGACTGTGGTGGCAGATGCTGGGACGCGGCCTCGTCCATCCGCTCGACCTGCATCACGCGAAGAACCCGCCGTCGCATCCGGAGTTGCTCGAATTGCTCGCCACCGAATTCGTCGCGCACCGCTTCGATCTCAAGTGGTTGCTCAAGGAAATCGCGCTGACTCGGACGTATCAGCGCGGCAGTCAGCTCCCGAGCGGCTTGGAACGCGAGCCGCATCCGGATCGTTACGTCGTGGCCATCGAGAAGCCGCTCTCCACCGAGCAACTTCTGTGGAGCGTTCTTCAAGCCACGGGCGAACTGCCGAGATACCAGCCCACGCGCGATGCCAGCGGAAAGACTCAGCCGAATGAGCGGCTGGATGACCTCCAGAAGCGGTTCGTCGCCGCGTTCGCCAATCCGCCGCGCGAGCCAGAAGGAGACTTCGCGCCGTCGGTGAAAGCGGCACTGTTCTTATCGAACGACGGCCGCGTGTTGGAGCTGCTCCAACCGCGCGAAGGCAACTTGGCCGAGCGACTCGTGCGAGAAACAGACTCGAACCAGCGGGCCGCGTTGCTGTACCTCGCGCTCTTCAGTCGAATACCGTCACCCGACGAAGTCAAAGAAGTGGACCGGCATCTTGTTGAGAGTGGCGATGATTCTCGGCGAGCGGTCGTTCAACTGATTTGGGCGCTGCTGACCTCGACCGAGTTCTGCGTCAATCATTGAACGGCGATCAACGACACCGTAGGACGGGCACTCCTGCCCGTCTGTTCTTCAACGCGGACAAATGGACGGGCAAGAGTGCCGTCCTACAACCCTGAGGAGTCTTCTTACCATGACACCGCTGCTGTTCGTTCGACTGTGGGTGATGGTCTTTCTGCACTATTTCGTGTGGGGCGCGTGGTACGTGACGATGGCGACTTACCTGACCAAGACGCTCGGTTTTCGTGGGGAGCAGGTCGGTCTGGCGTATGGTTCGACGGCAGTCGGTGCGCTGCTGTCGCCGTTCATCGTCGGGATCGTGGCGGATCGGTTCTTTGCGACGCAACGCATCCTCGCGGTGCTGCATCTGGCGGGAGCGGCCTTGTTGTACTACGTCTCCACGCTGCACGACTTCGGACAGTTTTATCCCGCGCTGCTGGCTTACACGGTGACGTACATGGCGGGACATGGCCTCACCAATTCGCTGACGTTGCAGCACTGCCAGAACCCGGCGACTGACTTCCCTCGCGTCATGGTGATGGCCAGCGTCGGCTGGATCGCGGCGGGTTTGGTGGTGAGCCAATTCCAACTGGAGAACTCGGCCGGCATGTTCCAACTCGCGGCGGGAGCGGCGCTCGTCATGGGGCTCTACTCGCTGACGCTGCCTCACACGCCGCCCAAGGGAGCGAACACTCCGGTCTCGTTGGGAACGCTGCTTGGGTTCGATGCCTTGCGGCTGCTGCGCGACCGGTCGTTTGCGACGTTCATGATTTGCTCGTTCCTGATCTGCGTGCCGCTCAGCTTTTACTTCACTTGGATGAACGCGTTCATGAACGAACTGAACATCCCGAACGCCGCCGCCAAGATGACGCTCGGCCAAGTCTCCGACGTGATCTTTCTCCTGCTGCTGCCACTGTTGCTACCGAGGCTCGGCGTGAAGGGTGTGCTGCTGGTGGGGATTGGAGCGTGGGCGTTGCGGTTCGGTTTGTTCGCGGCCTTTGCCAGCAATCCGGCTGCGCTGTGGATGCTGTTCGTGGGGATCTGTTTGCACGGCATGTGCTACGACTTCGTGTTCGTGATGGGCCGCATGTACGTGGACAAGCGCGCCGGTGCCGATGTGCGTGCCGCCGCGCAGGGTCTGCACGCACTGGTCACACTCGGCGCTGGAATGTTCGTCGGATCATGGCTGTCGGGCGTTGTTGGTCAGGCGTACACGCGCGACGCCACGCACTCGTGGCAGGAAATCTGGCTCATCCCCGCCGCGATGTCCGCCGTGCTGGTCGTCGTTTTCGCGTTGCTGTTTCACGAGCAGCGCGAAGCTCCACAGACGGAACCAAGGTGAGCGTGTCTGAAGTCCGGCTTAGGATTCGGTGCAAAACAACTTCCCGCTTTCTTGGTCTTTCCTCCCTCCCCTCGGCGGGGAGGGCCGGGGAGGGGGGAGGATGGTCCAGTCGATTTGCCACTCGCCCCCTCCCTAACCCTCCCCGCCGAGGGGAGGGAACAAGCCGGGAACTCGGGAAGTTGTTTTGAGCCAGTTCCTTAGCTTTGTTAGCCGGACTTCGTTCCAGGGTGGACGCACCCCGGAGAGAAGTCCGGCTTTCGGAAAAGCCGGACTTCGACGGACTGCGGTCTATCTCACTGGCGCGGCCTCCGGATGAGGCCAGTCATCCGTGCGGAAGGGTGCGGTGGGAAGACCGGCGGCGTTGAACAGGTTGCAGGCGGGATTGTCTCCCCACGCATAGCGCACGGCCAGCGGCTTGGTGATCGACGGATGCGACACCACGACGGTTTCACCCGCGATCGCCGCGCTGGCCCAGTGCCACTTCTTGTCCTCGCCCGCGATGGCGAAACCCTTGAGGGGGCCGCTGCCACGCACGACGAGTCCCCCTGCGAGGTGGCCAAACTTGAGTACGACTCGGGCCTCTTCGACCTTGTGTGACGAGTAGACCGGTCCCGATGCCGGGACATCCTTTTGATAGACCTTTGCCAGCGCCCACGCCGCAAGACGCTTGCCGACATCTTGCTTGTTCTTGGGATGGATGTCGTTCGCTTCGCCGATGTCGATCGTCACCGCCATCCCGGTCTGCGGGACGGACAGGGTTCGCGACATGCTCTCGCGCAGCACGGCCCATTCGCTGACGATCTGCGGCTCGACCGTCGCCTTCTTGTAGTTGGGCAACTGCGCCCACGCGAAGGGGATGTCGCCCTGATTCCAACGGTCGCGCCAGTCCTCGATCAGGAGCGGCAACTGGTGGCGATACAGCTCGGCCGATTCGACGGTGCGGGCGTTGTGTTCGCCCTGATACCAAAGGACTCCGCGCAGGGCGAAGGGGATCAGCGGCGCGATCTTGCCGTTGAAGAGGTTGGCCGGATGATTGCGGTCTTCGCGCGGATCGACCGGTTCGAGCGGCCGACGTGGCGCATTGCGTCCGTCGGCGCGGGCCTGCTTGGCGTCGTCCTTCCACGCGGCAAGCTGCTTCTCGAAGCGAGCCTTGGCGCTCTCCGGATCGTAGGTGTTGGCTCGGTCCTCCCACGCTTTGAACACGGGGACCAGTTCGGGGCGCGCCTCCTGCGCATCGAGACTCGTCCACGCTTCGATCCCGGTTCCACCGACGGATGAGTTGATGAGACCGACCGGCACGTCGAGCGTGTTCAGCAACTCACGGCCGAAGAAGTAGCCCGTTGCAGAAAAACCGCCGACGGTCTCGGGACCGCAGACTTCCCACTCACCGGTGCAGTCGTCCTGCGGTTTGATTGCGGGGCCGGACCTGACGGTGAACATCCGCAGCCGAGGGTGATCGGCCGATTTCTTCTCGGCCTCAAAATCGCGCGCGCGACTGACCGTCATCGCCATGTTCGACTGTCCCGAGCAGAGCCAGACCTCACCAACCAAGATGTCGCTCACCGTCACGGTGTTCTTGCCACGCGCGGTCAGATTGAGGGCATCGTCGCTGAGACCGAGCTTATCGAACGTGACTCGCCAACGGCCCACCGAATTCGTCAACGCGGATCGCGTCTGGCTACCCAGCGTCACCGAGACCGATTCCCCAGCCTCGCCCCAGCCCCAGACAGGAACAGGCACGTCGCGCTGCAGGACCATGTAATCGGAAAACACCTTGGCCAGTTTGATGTCAGCCCAAGCCGGAGTCGCGACCGCCTCGAATGCCAACAATGAGAACAACAGCAGTGAGCGAGTGAGCATTGAGTTCATGCAGAGACTCCCATGAAAGGGCTGAACCGTCGAGCGACCGGCACATGATGAACGCTCCCGACGCTCAGGGCAATCGGTGGCAGGAATTGCCGGTGTTAGGCACTGGTGGCGAGGTCGCAAAGCCCGTCCCGCGTTGACTTGAAATCCGTCCCGTCATAATGTCCGCCCGTGCAATGTGGCGTTTTCCAAGGCTGGAGATCGGCTCATCGCGTGAAGGGTTGTGGCGGCAGAGCGTTCTATTGGGATGGCTGTGGCGTTACATAATGGACTGCTGTCTGCGACTGAAGTCGGTGGCAGATGGAATGACTCGGAGTTCGATTTCGAGCCGCGTGTGAGGAGCGAGAACAACGATGATAGTTTCACCCACAATCCGCCCGCTGGGGGTCGTGTGTCTCATCATGCTGGTGGCGTCGTCCGCATCCGCTCAGCAAGACCCACTGTGGGCCGAGAAGATGCTCGACCGAACGGACTTCAAGTTCGGCAGCGTGGCTAAAGGGGCCAACTCGCCATTACAGCTCCGCGTTAAAAACATTTACCAAGAAGACATTCACATCTCCAACGCCACGACCGGATGTGGTTGCGTCAGTTGGGATGAAAAGACGTTTCCAGTGATCATCAAGAGTGGCACTACGGTCACGCTGACTCTGCGACTGGACACCGTTCGTTACGACGGCACGCGAGACTCCAAAGCCACGCTGTCCCTGTCAGAGCCAACGCGAGGCTCATTCAAGGCGATTGAGTTTCCGGTGCAGGCCCTCATTCGCAAGGACATCGTGCTGGTTCCCGGTGAGGTGAACTTCGGAGCCGTCGATCTGGGAGTAGGTGCCGAGAAGCGCGTGGCCATCAACTACGCGGGTCGCTCCGATTGGAAAATCACCGAGGCCAAGACGGGGAATCCCAACTTGGTTGCTCAGATCGTTGAGAAGAGTCGCGGTGCTGGACCGGTAAGCAACGTGAATTACGAATTGATCGTGACACTGAAGCCGACGGCTCCCGCCAGTAGCTTGCGAGACCAGATCACCCTCGTGACGGACGATATCAACAACCCGCAGATTCCCGTCCAAGTTGAAGCCAAGATCGAAGCCGATGTCGTCGTGACCGAGCCACCCTTCGTGCAGGCCGAGATCGGCGTCGCCAAGAAATTGAACGTCATCATTCGCAGCAACAAGAAGCCGTTCAAAATCGACAAGATCGAACGAACCAAGAGCAACGAATCCTTCAAAGTCGTCACTCCGACAGAGACGAGAACCGTTCACAGCCTGCCGCTGACGTTCGTTCCGCCCGATGAACCAGGACCGTTTGAAGAAGAGTTCTTCGTGACGATTGCCGGGCGTGAACAACCGGTCACGTTCAAGGTCAAAGGCCGGATCGGCAAATCGACCGCGAAGGATTGACCGCCGCACGCGGCTGGCTCCTCGTTCCACGACTGAGCCGAACAGCCTCTGGCTTTTTGCCCTCGGCCCATTTCTGGCTCTCCGCCATTCTTGTTGAAAATGGTGTCCCGTGAGCGGCAGGGCGCTCGTGGTCGAACACCTTTGTCTTGAGGGGTTCCTCACGAGCCCGACGCGCAAGAGGGCTTCACTTTCGACAACAGTTGGCCCTCGCTTGTGCGCGTCGGGCTCGTTGTGGAACAACCCTGCAAGCTCAAGTTGTCCGACCACTAGGTTCTTCCCCGCAGATCGCTGTAAATCGAGCATCGTTTACAGAAAGAGCCGTCGGCATTGGCGACTTCTGCCGCATGACATCTTCGTTTTGGCGATCTGGGAAGACTCGGGCGGTGCCCGGCGATCCGTTTGAAGTCCGCCAGTGAATCGAACCGATAAAAGAGGCCGAGCGGCTGCGCGGATCGGGAGCCGAGTTCCTACCAACATGCGGTGAGTTCGGTACGTCTCTAGTGGCATCGTTGCCCGGAGGTACGAGACCAATGGGGAACGGAATAGCACGGACGGATCGGATTTCAGGAGACAGAGAAACATGAAGTTAATGAAGTTTGTTCAGGGTGCGATGGTGGCTTTGGCTGCGGTCGGCGTGGTCTGCCCACAACTGCCAGTGTTGGCTGCTGGCCAAAAGACCGCCGCGAAGACGGTCGCTGCCAACACCGTCTTCGACATTGGTTTGGCGCAAGGCGGAACCTTCACGGGCCGCGTTGTCGATCACACCGGTGCTGCGGTCGAAGGTGCCGAAGTTGTCGTCAAGCAGGGTAAGACGGAAGTCTCCCGCACGATCACCGACAAGCAGGGATCGTTTGTCGCGAAGAACATGAAGAGTGGCGTCTATACCGTTGCTTCGGGTTCGACCGAAGGAACGTACCGCACTTGGAGTGAGAAGACGGCTCCCCCTTCATCCCGAGAGCAAGCTCTCTTGGTGATGGGTCAGAACGGCGTCCGCGGTCAAAGCGGTTGCTGTGATTGTGGTGGTGGTGGGATGCTGCTCGCGGGCGTGGCCGCTCTGGCCGTCGCAGCCTTGGTCATTGGCATCATCGCCATCGACAAGGCCAACGATGCAGACAACTCACCGTGATCGGATCTGATTCACGGGATCGGTAAAACAACAGCGAGCCGCCAAACCTCACCGAGTGTTTGACGGTTCGCTTTGTTCTTTGATCGAGCCGAACAGTTGCCCGCTCCACACCAACCCGAAGTGTGAACGAGGACGAACTGTGATCGACGCCCTGGCTCACGCAGCGGGTTAGGAACTGGATCGCAATAACTTCCCGAAGTGAAGAAGTGAAGCAGGCGGCGATCAGCCGCAGGGCGCTAGCCCCGGTTTGTGTCATCCAAACCGGGGCTAGCGCCCTGCGGCTGATCGGGAAGTTATTGCGACCCCGTTCCTAAGTCGTCTCCATTCCGCAATATCTTTTTCTTCGGATGTGTTCCATGACCTCTTCCATTCCACTTGATCGTCGTGCGGTGCTTAAAGGTTTGGCGGGGGGTTACGCTGGCTTTGCCGTTGTTGGAGGTGATGGGGAAGGAAGTCGCGGCGAAAACTCCGCGGCGGTTTTGTGCGATGTACACGGCCAATGGGGTGTCGTTGCCGAATCCGTAGCACGGGATCGACGAGTGGAGTTGGTTTCCGAAGGTTGAAGGGCGAGGGTTCGAGTTTGGAAAATCGACTGACCCGCTGAGGCCGTTTCGCGAGAAGCTCAGTTTTCTCGGCGGACTGCATCATCTGAACGGGACCAAGGCCGCCCTGCACCTCTGCTCGGACATGTGGCTGACGGGTACTCCGCTGCACACCCCGAAGCCGGGCATGTTCAACTCGGTGGCGCTCGATCAAGTCGTCGCCCAGCACACGAAGCAGTTCTGCCGGCAGCCGTCGCTGGTGTTGTCGATCGACGCGGGAGTCGGCTTTTTGTCGCGGACGGGGACGATCTCCTACAACCTCGAAGGGAAGCCGATCCCCGCCGAGAACAACCCGCGCCGCGTGTTCGATCGCCTGTTTCGCGACGACAAGGCGTCGCTCGCCACGCAGCGCGAGCAGCTCCAGTGACGCATCAAACTGGTGGATGCCGTACTCGAAAGCTCCAAGTCGCTGAGCAGGCAACTGGGCCAGTCCGACCGCGAAAAGATGGACCAGTACCTCACGTCGCTGGACGAAATCGAAGCCCGGCTGACGGCGTCGGAGAAGTGGATCGACATCCCGTTGAAGTCGCAGGATTACTCGCACCTCAACCTGGACGCGACATCCGAGGGTGAGCCGGCCGAGTACTACCGTTTGGCGACAGCACGGGGACCGTGAGCGATTCCATATTTGCGTGAGTTCGCAGGCTGTTCGCTGGCGATGCCATCGTCGCCAACCGCTTTACTCACAGCTCGTCGCCATCGTGGTCGCGGAGCGGGTGCCAGTCTTTGGCGAGGCCGACCAGCTTGAGAAGCGATTCGTGATGGGTGTGGCACGCCACGATTCCGGACAGGCGGACCATGTTGGATTTGGGGTCGAGCCACGTCTCGCGGAAGTTGATGGCTTCACCGTTGCGAGTCCAGACCGCGTCTCCGCCGAGGATGCGGCAGAGGTGCGAGGTGACCGGGAAGTCGTAGACATTGGGCGAATGGATCAGGCAGCCGTCGAGGTCTCCGCGCGCGATGAGTTCGTACGCGCAGCCGGGGAGATGATCGAGCGATTCCGTTTTCAAACCGAGAGCCTCCACTCGTCGAGCCGCCTCTTCATCGCGATGTTGAAAGCCGATGAGGTAGATCGTGTTGGAATCGGGTCGCGCGGCGATGTCGATCGGAGCAAGAGACCTCAGCACGTCACCGGCCGCTCGCGACGGGTCGTCTGGACCGCTGATGATGTTTTCGTTTGAGGCTTCGATCCACCAGCCGTGTTCCCCTTGCTCGGGGATGTAGACGAGCGAGTACAGCACGGCCGCTTGCGACCGCAGATGCAGCATCACCGCGTAACCGTTGCTCGTGTGATCGCGATACTTTTTCGTGCCGTCGATCGGGTCGATGCCGATCGTGTAGTCCGCCTCTTGCGGGAAACGGGCCAAGTCGCCGGTCGTCTCCTCGGCGTCGATGCGGCAGTAGCGGAAGATGGGGTCGCAGTCGCGCAAGGCCGACACGATCAACCCCTGAATCGTCAGGTCGGCGAGCGTTAGCGCATCGGTCGTCGCCGAGCCACTGTTCTTCCCAGCGACCGTAATGTTGTGATGACGAAGTTCGCGCGCGATCCCGCCCGCCCAACGCAGGACACTCGGCAGATGAACGGACAGCGCGGTGATGATGTAGTCGTGCATGGGGAAGCTTTTAGCTGTTAGCTGTTAGCAAGGCTGGAAAGGCGGGAAAGGCGGGAAAGGCGGGAAGAGTTGAGAACGAGTCGTGTTGTCCGCGACCATCTTGGTTTGGCTAAAAGCTAATCGCTAACAGCTAAAAGCTTTTCTGCCACATCGATCCCGGTCACTTTCGTAAACGCCTGCCAGCCGGGAACGGCGTTGACTTCGATGACATAGCAGTTGCCTTGGCGGTCGTACAGCAGGTCGATTCCCGCAATGAAGGCTCCGGTGACGGCGGCAGCGCGGAGGGCGAAGTCGATCTCGCGCGGGGTGGCCTCGTGCGGCTCGGCGATGGCATTGCGCGAGACGTTCGTGCGGAAGTCGTTCGGAGAACGGCGACGGATCGCACCGAGTGGCTGTCCGTTCAGCACGAGGACTCTCACATCAAAGCCTTCGTGGTCGATGAAGCGTTGGAGGTAAAGGACCGCGTCGAGTCTCATCAGCGTGCGGAACGTCCGATGGGCGAGATCGGGATCGCTGACCCTCACGATGCCTCGGCCTTCCGCGCCGAACAGCGGCTTCACCACGACATCACCGCCGAGTTGATGAAAGGCCGCCAGCGCATCGTCCTCGTGTTCACAGACAATGGTCTCGGGGACGGGCAACCCGGCCTCATGCAGCTTCGCCGTGGTGAGGTATTTGTCCACGGCGCATTCGAGAGCCTTGGGCGAGTTGATGACCTTCGTCCCCGCCGCTTGAAGCCGCCCCAGCACGTCCATGCGATAGACGACTTGTTCCAGCGAACCAGGAGGCATCGTCCGGACAAGGAGCAGATCGAAACGAACATCTCTGAGCGGGGGACGTGAGTCCCCTGGTTCTTCGAGGCGTGAAGAGCTAGGGGACTCACGTCCCCCGCTCAGAAAGCAGGTCGGGCTGACGCTGGCCACGAGCCGCTCGAAGTCCAAACGCTGGCAAGCGTCTCCCCGTGCAAGGGCCGCTCGTTCCAAATCGCGGTAGTACCAGCTCCCTTCGCTGGCGAGGATGCCGATGTTCACGGGGGTTCCTCTCACGAGATGTAAGGGGTTCAACAGAAGAGACTCACCAAGCCGTTCCAGAAATAGCCGGTTGTCTGACGTAGGGTAAGCGTCTCGCTTGCCCGTCTTCTCCATCGAAGCCTATCTGCCCGCCGTTTGAAGAACGGGCAAGCGAGACGCTTACCCTACGTGCCATCGCAAGATCTCAAATCCCAAACGATCGCTTCAGCACTTCATTGTTCACCCGGCCGGCGATGTGGACTTGGCCGGTGTCGATGTTTTGGAAGACGATTTCGGCGGGGCTGAAGAGCAGGGGGTCGATCTTGTAGAAGTCTCGACCGGCCGCCTCGAAGACACTGAGAAAAGGTTGGCCGTACATCGGTGACGAGCAGGACGGAACCTTCTGGGCAATGGCGGCAATTGACTCGTCGTCGCCGTTGACCCACAGCGTGACGCGGCCTCCGTAGAGGATCGCATCGTTGGTGCGGCCGATCCCTTCGAGGTCGTTCTTCGCGACGGGGGGCAGCGGGGCGGAGCCGGTCGCGCTGCGGATGCGGTTCACGTCGAAACCGACTTCGTGCAGCTTGTGCAGAGCGGTTTCGATGGACCTCGCCACGACTTGCAGGTTGCCCGCCATGCTCGATGTCGGCGCGACGCAAAGGACGACATCCGCCGGTTCGACGTTGGTGTGCTTGGCGATGTACGCGAAGACTTCTTCGCCGGGGAGCTTGGGCGTTTCGAGGACGCCGACGACTTGCTCGGCCTCTTCGCGATACCAGAGCTTGTCGAAGAGTTGCTCCTTCGCGTAGACCGCCCGCATCGGACCGGACCCCATCGCGAAGAATTTGCCGACGCTGATCTGCCAGCCCGCGTACTGGCTGAAGAGACACGCAGCGACGGGTGAGTCGGTCACAACCTGCACGTAGTTCCAACCGATGTTGTCCAGCAACCCCGGCTCGACGGTGATGTCCGCCAGACCGGACATGCAGATCGACGCGAGGGCACAACCCGCCTCCAGCCCACCTTCGGCATCGACACCGAAGTCAATCAACGTACCATCGCCCGGTTGATCGTGTTCGATGATCCGCAAGCCTTCGGCGTCTCCGACGACATCCTCAACCAATTCCGAGGCAATGGCATTCAGTTCGAGATTCATTTCGGGAGGATGTCCTTGGGAGCGGAACGGTGACAGTCCCGAACCACACAAATGGAGTCCAGGCCCCTTGGTCCGGACGAGTTGCCCACTTGAGCAGGCATACGTTCTAGAGCAGTTCCAAGCTTCCTGTAGCGGAACTCGTGAGAGTTCCGGCCTGAAGTCTCACGACTTCAGCTACTTTTGGCCGCTACATCCGAAATGGAGCTGTTCTAGGCGGAATCGTCCGGACCAAGGGGTCCGGACTACGGGGCGAATGGGACGATATTCTTGGGAAGTTCTTGCGGCTCGGAGCGTAGACGAATCTCTTCCTGGCAACAATCACACGGTTTTAGCTCGTACATGGGGATCGAGCAGATGTCGCACCAGTAATCGGTGTAGTGACGGCGTCCTTTGTCGTCGAACGTGTAGACGGCGAGGACGTTCAGATACGGCAAGCCCGCGCGGCGGAAGCCGATCAGTTCCACATCGCGGTCGCGCAACCGTTCGTCCTGATAAAACGCGCGGCCTCGCCAGTCGGGAAGGATCGGGATCAGTTCGTCCGCCGTCTCCAAGGCGACTTGGTTTTTGAGTTCCTCGGGATACGCCTTCACCCCGCGCCGCTGGAGAGCGTCATGCGTCTTGACCACTTTCCCCTTGAACAGCTTTTTGGCGGGAGCCGGTTCCTTGGGCGAGTCGGTGGCGATGGCCTGTTCGGTCGCGGGCTGGGTGGCCTTGAGTATTGGTGGCGTTTCGTCCGAGTGTCCTCGCGCGGCGGAGAGGATTGAGGCAAGAACAGCGCCGACGCACAGCCGCCGCCAACCTGAACGAGTTTGTCGCGTGATCACGATTCGCCGCCTCTCTCCCACGGGAACATTCCGTGTGCCGGGTGCCGGGTTTATATCGCTCGCGGGTGAGGATGGCACATTTCACACTCACCCGCAGCGTAAGCAAGGACGTGCGTTGCATCCTCGCTTACGCTGCGGGTGAGTGTCAGCTTCTCCAGCGAGCGGAATCGCCCACGCAGTGAAACGAGGCGACCCGAACACAGCGGGCGTTCGGGTCACAGGTTGTTCTCGCGGTGGCTGACTCCGACCTGGATCAGTCGTCCCGCGATCGCCCCCCGGCCAGCATGGCGATCAACCGCAGGATTTCAACGTAGAGCCAAACGAGCGTAACCATCAGACCGTAGGCGGCGTACCACTCGCAATATTTCGGTGCGCCGTTCTTCGCGGCCTGCTCGATGTAGTCGAAGTCCAGCACCAAGTTCAGTGCCGCCACGATCACAACGACCACGCTGATTCCGATCCCCGGCCAGCCCATCGACATGATCGACACGTTCATGCCGAACATCCTCATCAGCATCATGGCCAAGTACATCAGCGCAATGCCGCCCGTCGCAGCGAAGACTCCCAGCTTGAAGTTCTCGGTCGCTTTGATAATGCCGAACTGGTAGGCGATTAGCAGCGAGAAAGTCGTTCCGAACGTAGCCAGCAACGCTTGGAAGACGATCCCGTGGAACTGGACTTCGTACATGGCCGACAGTCCGCCGAGGAACAGTCCTTCGGCCAGCGCGTACAGCGGCGCGGTCACGGGTGCCCAAGTTGGCTTGAAGGCTGTGGCGAGTCCGAAGATCAGGCCAGCCACCACGCCACCAATCATCCACGGCATCGCACCTTGCATGTTCTGACCAGCCACCATCCCCCACGTCATCGACGCCGTGCTAACGCACAGCCCGAGCAGAATCATCGTCTTCGTTGCGGCTCCCGTGATCGTCATCGCGTTCGAGGACTCGTAGGAGCTGTCGCGAAAGGAGTTGAATGTCGAATCGTTCAGTGCCGGATTGCCGCTTCTCATGGCTGAGTTCCTGTATGTGAGGAATGTAGGGGACCGTTCCCGAGTGTGGACGAACTATACGCACGCTCAGACGGGTTGACGAGGAGGCTCAACCGCCAAATGGCCATTCGGGTGCCGTCGCTATTTGGTGGTAGCCCTGTCGCTCCGCGACAGGGAGCGCGAGCGTGCGAGTTGCGTTTGCGGTTTATTCGAGTGGACTCGACAGATTGATGCCCTCGGTGGATCGCGCCTCCTGTCGCGGAGCGACAGGGCTACCTGTCTCAGAAACGCTGTGTCCCACAGCATTACGTTGGGGAGACCACCAATTGACACCGCATCTTGACCATTCCGGATCACCGGCTTCATCAAGTTGTCGCCTTCACTGGAGCCAAGGCACTCTGGACGGATAGGCTGTGGCGGTTGGGTCGAGTTGATTTCTCTTCTTCGCACATTCGTGTTTCTCATTTTCAATGGACCCTCCATGCAAACTCACCTCCGTTCGCTCGGCTTGGGAATTGTTGTCGCGGCGCTGATTGTGGCGGCGGCCGGGCTGTCGCGGTCTGTCGAACCAACAACCAATGCGGCCGAGACGCTTCAGGCGACAGGGCCACTCCAGTGGTATCGCGGCAACATGCACACGCACTCACTGTGGAGTGATGGCGACGACTATCTCGAAATGATCGGCCTCTGGTATCGCGAACACTCATACGACTTCCTCGTCTACACCGATCACAACACGCTGGCGAACAAGGATCGCTGGGTTGAGGTCGAGACGAACAAGGGGGGCCGCAAGGCGTTCGACAAGCTGAAGGCCAAGTTCCCCGAGGGCTGGGTCGAAGAGCGGATGAAGGTGGACGAGAAGTCCAAGGAATCGAGGTTAGAGGTGCGGCTCAAACGGTTTGACGAGGTCTTCGCAAAGCTGGCGATCAAGGACAAATTCCTGCCGATTCAGGGCGAGGAAATCAGTGACAAGTTCGGCAAGCTGCCGGTCCACATGAACGCTCACAACCTGCGCGAGGCCCTGCCGCCACTCGGTGGAGACAGCGTGACGGCCGTCATGCAGAACAATGTCAACGCGGTGATTGCTCAGCGCGAGCGGACCAAACAACCGATGTTCGTCCATCTCAACCATCCGAATTTCGGCTACGGAGTGACGGCGGAAGACCTCGCCCCCGTGCGTGGCGAGAACTTCTTCGAGGTCTATAACGGACATCCGGGAGTCGCCAACAACGGCGATCCCACGCACGCCTCGTGCGAGCGGATGTGGGACATCATCAACACGAAGCGGCTGACGGAACTCGACCTGCCGCTGCTCTACGGCCTCGCCACCGACGACGGCCACAGCTACCACAACATCCCGTCCCGCGCGAGTGAACCGGGCCGAGGCTGGGTGATGGTGCTGGCCTCCGAGTTATCTCCCGCCTCGCTGATCGAAAGCCTCGAAGCGGGTCGGTTCTACTCGTCGTCCGGCGTCATGCTGGAGAAGATTGAAGCGACCACAAAGTCCATCACCATCACCGTCCGTCCCGACGCGGATGCCACGTACACCATCGACTTCATCGGCACCCGAAAGAATTTCGATCCGAAGAGCGAACCGGTGCGAGACAAAGACGGTCAGGAACTTCCCGTCACGAGAAAATACTCGGACACCATCGGTGCCGTGCTGAAGACCGTCTCCGGAGCAACGGCTCAGTACGACTTTACCGGCGACGAACTCTACGTCCGTGCCCGCATCACCTCGTCCCGCAAACATCCGAATCCGTCCACGATCGGCGAACCCGAACAGGCTTGGACGCAGCCGATGAGACCGTAAGAACCTGTCCAAGAATCACACCGCAGTTTGTCGCCTTTCGCTCCGCGAAAGGGCGTTCTTTCGCAGAGCGAAAGACGACATTGTTCTTTGATGGGTACGCATCCTTCACACGGCTGAGATTGACGAAGCGTCAATTAACCGCGTGGGCAACACCCCGCGCGTCCAGCGACGTGGAATTGTGTTTCGCAGCACGACGCGCGGGGCGTTGCCCACGCGGTTAATCGAGTCAGTTCTGACCGCGCGAGGTATTGAAGTCGTGTTGAGGGCGATGCTGAAGCGGCTGTCGGGCGAAGCCCAGATCACTCTGGTCGAACTGTACGCCATCACGAGCGCTTCCAATCTGAAGTGAGGCATTGAGGATTGAGCACACGGGGTTTCACGAAGATGCTCCAACCGCAGTCTCCAAGGCACTGTTCTAAATTCTGTTGTCGGGTCGCTTGACACACACACACACACACAATCGTAGAGGATGACGTGGGATGTGCGACATCCCCAAGCCTTGAAACACAACGGGAGGAATTCAAATGCACGTTCGTTCGCTTCGGCAGTCGGTTGTTATTGTGATGGCCATTGTATTCTCTGCTCAGTCGATATGGTCTGAGCGATGTTACGGCGGGATAATCGATGGAACTTGTGAGGTGGGAACATCTGTCGGAATGCCGGTTCCACCGCCGCCATTGACCTGCAAGGTGAAGGGCGCGGAAGAAAGAATGATCGTCAAAGTTCGCATAACACGGATTCTTTCAAAAACGATGGGGCAAAACTGGGTGTATATATACAATATCGACAATAGTTACGAGCCGGTAATTCAGACGTTGGATCCAAAGGCAAATGCCGACATGATACCTCCAGGCTACACTCCGTCATTCATGTATCATGAGAAAGTATTCAGCGCTGCAACCATACCTAAAACCGGAGTCACAGAATATTTTGTTGAATTCCTAGTCAATGGCTCGATCATGGATCATAAGATCATTAAACCGTGAGGCCATTCTGGGATTCGATAAATAATTCCAGCACGAGAAGTCAGTCACAAAAGTCGCATTTATTGACAAAACTCAGAAACCTCGTTTCTGTGGCCGGTTGCCGTCCCGTCGCTCAGCCGACGGGACGGCCTGTCCATTTCGCATCAGTTTCAGTAGAAATCCGATGGTTTATGACGGAGCCTCATCCGGTGTTTCAGGGTGCTTGCATCTTGGCGGAGGTTTGGCTATGGCATAGAGGGCTACACTCTGCAGCCATAGAGCGTTATTCATACAATACTCCGCTCCGACCACCGTCGAATTAAAACGTTTAGTTGCAGCTAGTGTCTGTCTGTCCGTTCACAATTGGTGCCCCCCCCCGAAACACTGATGAGAGTCTGTAGCCGGGGGGCACAAACAGGCGGTTGTGTATCGAAAGGAATCGCCATGAAGCACGTTACCGTTGGGGGCTCACCAAGACCTAGAGCCGTTCATTATCGCTTGGGTGTCACGATGATCGAAGTGATCATCGTCATCGCGATTATTGGGCTGCTCGCGTCATTGATTCTTCCTGCCGTTCAGAGCGTGAGAGCAACGGCTAGGCAGCTCCAGTGCCAGAACAATCTCAAGCAAATTGCATTGGCACTCCACAATTATCACGAGCAACTTTCGGTTCTGCCCCCTTGGGGTGGCTTCGACGGTGCCTGTGGACCTGAGGGGGCCTTTACACTGTTGTTTCCGTTTCTCGACAAACCCCGCTTCTGTGATACGATGTCTGCGGGTGTCAAACGTATTCCCCTTTTCGAGTGTCCCGCAGATGGCGACCTAAGTTCGTTCGAGTCCCCGCTGAGCTACCGCCTGAATCACGGTCCCGGTAGGAACGCAGGATCCGCTGCGAAAGGCCCGTTTAGCACTTACGACGAAGTCTATCGCCTGAGTAATGTGACCGATGGCACCAGTCAAACGGCGGCACTTTCAGAGAAGGTCTCTTATCGGACGTTTTCCAATGAATCCATGGCGGAGCGACATCGGATAAGAAGCTGGTGGAATGTGTCGTATACACCCGTCTCCGTGGCCACCCTCTTCGATCCGTTGACTCCGTCTGCGTTGGCCGAACGGAGCGCACAAACAGAACTCTCCATTTCCAATTGTGAAAACGGCCCCCGAACTTGGGCTGGATCGGGAGCCGGTTGTCTCAGTTGGCAACAGCCAAACACTCACTCAACCACCTATTCGCATTGGCTCAATCCAAACCGGAGGAATTGCAGCGTGGGGCCTCTTATTACGACGGCTTTTCCGATGGACAGTCCGTTCCTCCGCGAGAATAGAGGTGTGAGCAGTGAACACTTCGGTGGCGTGAACGTCGCCTATCTCGATGGCCACATCCGCTTCATCAATGAGTCCATCGATAAAAACGTGTGGCGCGCCATTGGAACGATGAATGGCGGGGAATCGACTACGAACGTTGAATAACCTGTGAAGGGTTGCCGTCTCTCTGCTACCGAGTCGCTCAGACATTTGGTGCCTTGCCGTCCGTCTGTTGTTCAGCGAGGCAACCGGGCCAAGGGGGCGAGTTTTCGGTGCGAGACGAAACCATTCCTCCCGGTTCTGGTCTCCTCTGGGCCGGACCGAGATTCCGAAGAAGGTCTCAGTCACAACCGGCGCGGCAATCGCAAACGTGTGTCCGGCGTTCAACTCCGCGAGGATTCGGGCTCGTAGCGAATGGCGGATCGTCACCAAAGGCGATGCGTGGTTGGCATCCAAGAGAGAGTTTGCCATGGCGATTTACCCACGCCCTTCCGCCATCGCTTTGAGCAGCGACTGAGCCTTTAAGCCTGTTTCAAACTCCGCCCATTGACGATTCCATTCGGCGTCCTCGAAGTCTGCGGTGGTGGCTTCAGACAACAACGGTGAGTCGCTAGGAATCGGCAGAGCGGCGCGAACGGCAGTGGCGTCGGGCGGGGTGCTGCGGATCACGCTGACGATTTTTGTGAGATCCGTGTCGTCTGGAACAAGTGGGGCTGGGAACAGCCGTTCCAACATCCCGTTTGCAACGGAGTCCACGGTCGTCTGCAAGGCATTTGCCTCGACCTGCAATCGCCGCGCGAGGTGATCCTCTAAGACAATCGTCGTTGACATGGTGAACCCTCCATTCCAAGCCGCATTGGGCGACGCATCGTAGCTGCCGCACAAGGGGATGCAAATGCCTTCCGATCAGCCGAGCAGTCCGTTCGCTGTCCCGCTAACATTCGATCCGGTTGTTCGCAATTTGAGCCGCCTGACTGTTCTTTCACACGAGTTACCGGAGACACCCACTCCATGTCCTCGCCTTATCTTGATCTTGTCGCCTCGTTGCGGCAGGCGTTTCCTCAGCCGGTGTCGGATCGGGTGCATGATGCTTATTTCGTGTTCTCGTTTCTGCGGGCGCTCGATCAGTTGGATGCGATGAAGTCGGCGTCGCCGTTGTTGGGAGAACCCGCAGTTCTCGATTACGACGCGGCCAAGCGATCGACGGTTGATGACGAGCCGAGGCCGCTCGAACAGGTGACGCAGACGTTGGTCGAACATT
>JAYSQC010000133.1:0-23281 GCA_043721755.1 Schlesneria sp. | reverse complement strand
ATGATACGGACGGCCGTGGCTGATCGAGATTCCCAATCGCACCAGCCACGCCGTCAACAGCCTGTTGAAAAACGGCTGTCGGGAGGGCGAGGCCTGTCGGGAGGGCGAGGCTCCTGCCGAGCCGCGAGAAACAAGCGACTTTCCTCACGCACACGGCTCGGCTCGCCCTCCCTTTTTCAACAGGCTGTTCAGCGCGTCCACGGTTGATCGGCCATGTCGCCCCACGGGGGCCGTTGTCCATCAACATCCGCCGGGGCAGACCCGAATGGCGGAACATCTCGACCAGTTCACTTGGCACCGTTTCCGTCCGTTCGTTGTCGCACGCCCGCAACCCGATCGAGTACCGCGAGTGATCGTCCAACACCGTCAACGCCTGGCAGCGCCCGCCGCGAGTCATCGCCAAGTGGCCCTGGAAATCCCTCTGCCACAGATCGTTCGGAGCCGCGTGCTCGAACCGTTGCGGGTTCGGTTGACCCGCTCCGGCGGGGTGGCCGGGGTTGGAGCGTCTTCGCGAAACCCCGGGGCTTCCTTCGCAGAGCCTCAGTCCAGCCCCGGCCACCCGACGCGGAGCGACAGGGCTACCTTTCAGAAATGCTGTGCCCCACAGCATTCGGATCGTCGGCGCGCTGTTTGAATGTCTTACAGACCCGGCCTACGATACGCCGCCGCTTCAACCGCCTCTTGGAAACAGCATCTTGAACGACTCTTCGCCGCACGATTCTTCCCCCGAGACCGATGACTGCGTCCATTGCTCGCCTGCGGCCAATGCGGCGTTGCCTGTCGAACGTCCCGTGGACTTGCCGCGCATGGAGCGGGCCGTTCGCGAAATCCTCGCGGCGGTCGGTGAAGATCCCGACCGTGAGGGGTTGCTCGAAACGCCCGCGCGTGTCGCGCGGATGTATGCCGAACTCTTCGCGGGCCTGCGACTCGACCCCGCTCGCCATTTGAAGCGGGTCTTTTCCGAGACCTACGACGAACTGGTCCTCGTCCGCGACATCAGCTTCAACAGCATGTGCGAGCACCATCTGCTGCCGTTCATGGGGACGGCTCATCTGGGCTATCTCCCGCGCGGCAAAGTGGTCGGTCTGTCCAAACTGGCGCGCGTGGTGGAAGAGGTCTCGCACCGCCCCCAGGTTCAGGAACGGATGACGCACCAGATCGCCGATCTGATGCAGCAGGAGCTGGACGCCAAGGGAGTGATCGTCGTGATCGAGGCGGCTCACACCTGCATGACGATCCGCGGCGTCCGCAAACCGGGCAGCGTCACCATCACCAGCGCCGTCCGCGGCCTCTTCAAAACCAATCAAGCCAGCCGAGCCGAGGTGATGGCCTTCATTCAGGGGAAGTGACGAGGCAAGTCTCCAGCCGCCAGTGGCAACCGGCGGCTGAAGTCCGGCTTAGGAACGGGAGCGCAATAACTTCCCGATCAGCCTGTTTCACTTCTGGAAGTTATTGCGCTCCCGTTCCTTAGCTTTGTTAGCCGGACTTCGAGATCATTGAGCGGTTCGAGAGGCCGGGTTGCTCCAGGCTCCCTGACCGGCGGCACCGACGGCGGCGACGCGGAACCAGTACTTGGTGCCGCTCGTCAGGCCGGTCACGGAGCCTTTGGACTTGGTCGTGACACCGGCCGATAGCCAGCTCGTCGCGGTCGGCGGGTCAACGCTGCGTTGCATGACATACGAGGTGGCTCCGCGCACGGAATCCCAATCGAGGTCGATCTCACCGTCCATGTCGCCGATCAGGGCGACGAGTCCCGCAGGAGCGGGCAGCGTCCCGACCGGCGATGGCGTGGCCCGCACTTCCATTCCCGCGCTTTGAATTTTCGTCGAGTCTCCTCCGGAAGCGTTATCCACATACGAGGCCAGTTGCGTGACGGCGGCATCGGCGTCGCGTGCCGCCGTGTCTTGCAGCGACGTCTTCTGCTGAGCGGTCAGCCGAGCGGCTTGCGCGTCGTTGAATTTCGCCTCCAGATCGTCGGCCTTGGCGGTGATCGTCGCGAGCGTGGGCGAGGGAGTCGCAAAGTTCGCGTTCCCCGTCATCGCCGTGACCACCTGCCGCAGGAATTGCACCTTCTGAGGAACCGCCAACTGTTGCAGTGCGAGCTTCACCTTGGCCATCGCGAGACTCCTTGGAAACGAGAGAGTAAGGAGATTGTCAACACGTTTGGATTCTCCACCCGATCCGTCGGTGCGACAAACCCGATCGCAGAGGAATTCCTCAAATCAATGATGCGAATGATGTTGCAGCTCAGAAGTGTCCGTCGAACCAAGGCCGGAACCGACCCAAACCGGCGACAAATGGACTCAAACTGCCGACGTTTCGACTCATCTCGCGAGGAAATGAGTCCATTCCCCGACAGAATGAGTCCATTCCGTCATGATCTCAGTCCATTCCTTGGAGAAATGAGTCCATTCTCCGACGAGATGAGTCCATTCCGTCGCAAAGTCCGTCCATTTCACGCGGAAATCAGCCAAGATTCCAGCGCTGTGAGTCCACTTGGCCATCATTTGCGTCTGCTTGGCCCCAGTGTTTGCCCGCCTGCCAGACCGACCAATCAGAGTTGTGTTGAATGTCATTCAGAGATGTGCGGAAACGATGCCGATGCCGCGCAGGCAAGTCAAGCAATCGTCGCGGCTATGTTGCATCAACGGAACTCGTGCGGCCTGGCTGGCGTGGCAAAGGGAGTCGTGCCACTGCTTCGGAGTCTTCGGAGAAGCAGTGTTGTCGGTGAGCCAATCCCGCAGAGGCACTGCTTCTCCGAAGACTCCGAAGCAGTGGCACATCCAGAGTTGTTCACGAGGTCGAGCCGGGCCACCCAGCCGGCTTACAGCATCAGGGTCGTACGCGTCGGGTGGCCGGGGTTGGAGCGTTTCGCGAAACCCCGGGGCTTCGTCCAAAGCGACTCCAGCCCCGGCCACCCCGCCGTTGCCGCGCAGCCAAGTCAAGCAATTGTCGCGGTAGGGTTGCTTCAACGGAATTCGTGTGTCGTGTGGCTGGGGTCGAGTCTTCGAGCCCCCAGCATTCGTGCCATCACACCGCTGGGGGCGGTCGATGACGCCCGACCCCAGCCACCCTGCCGCGAGAAGATCATAAAAAGAAATTTTTGACGAGTTCGTATTTATCTCGAAATGGGTAAAACAAATTCCTTGTTATTCCAGTTCTGAGATCCTATGGTCACTGTTGTCGAGGATGCATGAGTTTGCAAGCTTGCTCCTTGATCGCAGCGGAAGACTAAATAAAGAGCAACCCCGGCTCATTCGGGGGGGCTAATTAGAAAGTAAGCCGACGCGGTGGAATGCCTCAGGGTGTTCTGTCGCGTCGGCTTTTTTTTTCGCCGCTCGACAGCGGAGTGAGTTCACGGGCGGAATGTCCGCTCGGTGCGTGTGATTCGGTTCTCAGAGGGAGAGAGAAGATGAATTCTAGCAAAGTGTTCGTGATTCCGGTGTGTGGAGCATCACTGCTCGGCTTGCTCCTGGTTTCGCTTGGTGGATCGGTGGCGTACGCGGCCGGTCCAGCGCCGGTAAACCTGAGGAGCGCGGGCAGCTTTGCGATCCTCTCGAAATCGGGGGTGACGAATGTTCCCACTTCGGCGGTCACCGGGGATGTGGGGGCGAGCCCGATCACCGGGGCCGCGATTCACCTCACCTGCCGTGAAGTGGTTGGCAATATTTACAGCGTCAATGCCGCCGGACCCCTGCCATGCAGAATCATCAACGCTACCAAGCTCTCGACGGCGGTGAGTGACATGCAAACCGCGTACACCGACGCCGCCGGTCGGCCAGCTACAGTCACCGAGTTGGGCGCCGGAAATATTGGTGGTCGGATTCTTGCCCCTGGCGTCTACAAATGGAGCTCGAACGTAACGATCCCGACAAACGTCTATTTCAGGGGTGGCTCAAGAGATGTTTGGATCCTACAGGTAGCGGGAAATCTCCAGCTTGCCGACGCCCGGAGGGTTATCTTGGGTTACGGCGTAAACCCCAATAACATATTCTGGCAAGTTGGCGGCCAGGCGACGCTAGGGACGACATCACAATTCAATGGGACCATTCTGTCTAAGACGTTGATCGCCATGAAGACCGGCGCAACAATCAACGGCAGGCTGCTGGCACAGACCGCGGTTACGTTGCAGAAGAATGTTGTCAAGAGGCCGTAGAAGGTTCGGCTAGAAAGACAGCAAGTCAGGTAGGGCCGGTTCCACCGGCCGCTTCTGGATCGCATAATGGCTTCAAAGGCCGTGGAACCGGCCCTACGTTTTCTATCTCATTTCAACAAGCCATCGAGCCACTCGTAGGCGGCTTTGCGTTCGGGTTCGGGGAAGTCGGGGGTGGCGAGCTTGAGGCGCGCGAACGGCGGCTTGGCGTCGAGTGGCTCGAACAGGGAGTAGACTTCCTCGGCCTGCGCCAACGCCTTGCGGACGCCGCCGATGTCGAAGTTGCTGTCGTGCAGCGGCGAGTTCGAGAAGAAGCCGCGCCGGGTGAGAACGCCCGATTCCAGATCAACCTTGTGCGGCGACCACGAGGCCGCCACCGTTTCCACAGACCACTTTGTTCTCGACGCTGAAACTCACGATGCCCGAGATCGTCGAGTTTCCTACCAAAAGTCGCCGCTGGTGCAGGGGGACCACCGCCGGGCGTTCCTCGATCTGCTCGAATGCCGTTACGGCCGCCGGTTCGGCAACCCGTGGGCGTTCGTGGAATACGCCCAAGCCGAGAACCTCGGACTGGACTTCATCATCCGCTTCAAGCGCCCCGACCCCAAGGCGATCCTGCAAAACATCCGCACCCTGCTCGATGCCGCAAAGTCGCCATCATCGCTCCGCGTGCTGAGCCTTTCGCAAGAGAACGCCTGATCTCACAAGGCTCAGCACGCAGAGCGATGATGGCTGCTTTGGTCGGAGGCGAAGACTCCACGCACTCTACGTTGAACAAAGCGACGGCTCTGCTTGGCGATCGGCGTGCGTTGCGATTCGCTTGGCACACCCTACGATCTGCTGTCGTTGGAGCAGGTTGATTATTGTTCATCGAACTCATTGGAAAGGTCTCGCAGCATGAATCGATTGACGTTGGGATTCGTACTGGGATTGATGGCCGCGTGGAGTGGCGACATGTTGGCGCAGGACAAGGCCGTCGCTGCGGAAGAGGGATTTGTTTCGCTGTTTGACGGGAAGTCGCTGGCCGGTTGGACCGGATCGTTGGCCGGGTACGCGGTCGAAGACGGCAACTTGATCTGTGTCGCGGGGGGCAAAGGGAATTTGTTGACCGAGGCTGAGTACTCCGACTTCACCATGAAGTTTGAGTTCAAGCTGACGGACGGAGCGAACAACGGGTTGGGCATCCGCTGTCCGAAGGTCGCCGAAGGGAACCTGCATCTGGATGGCATCGAGCTTCAAATCCTCGACGACACTGCCGAGAAGTACAAAACGCTCAAGCCGTATCAGTACCACGGTTCGGTCTACGGGATCGTCCCGGCCAAGGTCGGGTCGCTCAAGCCGCTGGGCGAATGGAATCAGCAAGAGGTCACCGCCAAGGGGCGTCGCGTGACGATCGTCGTCAACGGGAAGACCATCGTCGATGCGGATCTGGATGAAGCGACGAAGGCGGGCACACTCGATGGGACTGTTCATCCGGGACTGTCGCGCACGAAGGGGCATCTCGGGTTTCTCGGCCACGGGGATCGAGTCGATTTCCGCAACATCCGTATCAAGTCCTTGGCGGAACTGACGCACACGACCGACTCACTCGATGTCGTCAAACAACGTCTGGCGAAGCAGGAAGCGGTGCTGCTCGACGTGCGCGAGCAGGCCGAATGGGACGAAGCTCACGTGGACGGTGCGGTCTCGCTGCCGAACAGCAAACTTCAAAAGGGGATCGACGCCAAGACGCTGCTCGGGATCATTCCGAAGGACAAGATCGTCTACACGCACTGCCGCGCCGGTCGCCGCGCGTTGGCCGCTGCCGAAGAGTTGTCCAAGCAGGGCTACGATGTCCGAGCACTCAAGCCGGGAATCCAAGAGTTGCTCGACGCGGGCTTTCCCAAGGCGAAGTGACGGGCGTGACAATCACAACGCTCGTACTACTGGGTCTCGAAATCCTGTCGTACGGCGCTCATTTCCGTCTTCAAAAGTAGCCTTCATCGCTCCGCGTGAAGGAAGCCGAGTCCGATTCCAGCATCGATTGGCCGCCGCCGCATCGCCCCCCCATCGGCTTCCTTCACGCGGAGCGATGAAGGCGACTTTGGCTGCAGCTACGCCGCGTCGTTTAACCGCGTGGGCAACGCCCCGCGTGTCGAGCGACGTGGACGGCTGGTTTGCCCATCGACGCGCGGGGCGTTGCTCATGCGGTTAAACGACACAATAGGACTGACATGGGATCGCCGTTATTGCGACTGACGAACGCGGGCCTCTACTGCGAGCGAGGCGGTTTCTTCATCGATCCGTGGAGTCCCGCCGCGAAGGCGGTCATCACGCACGCGCATGGCGATCACGCGGTGAAAGGGTCGCGGCAGTATCTGACTGCTGAACCGGGACGACTCGTCTTGCAGCATCGCATGGGTGCCGGTGCGAAGATCGACGGGTTGGCGTTTGGTGAGACCGTCGATCTGAACGGCGTCAAAGTCTCACTCCACCCGGCGGGACACATCCTCGGTTCGAGCCAGGTGCGCGTCGAACATCAGGATGAAGTCTGGGTCGTCTCGGGCGATTACAAGGTCGCGCCCGATGCGACCTGTGCGGCGTTCGAGCCGGTGCGCTGCCACACGTTTATCACCGAATCGACCTTCGCTCACCCGCACTATCACTGGGAGCCGCAGGCCGACACGTTCGCGCAGATTCACGACTGGTGGCGTGAGAATCAGCAGCACGACAAAGCCTGCTTCCTCTATGCCTACTCGCTCGGCAAGGCGCAGCGGCTGATGGCGGGACTCGACCATTCCCTCGGCCCCGTCTTCGCGCATCCGTGGATCGAGGAGATGAACGCGCTCTACCGTCAGTCAGGCGTGCCGCTCCCCGAGACTCGGACGCCCCAGTCGGGCGTCACGCGCGAAGAATGGTCGCGCGGCCTGATCCTGTTGCCGCCCGCCGTGAGATGGCAGGTCGGCTTTCCAGTCATGGGGAACTACTCGACGGCCTTCGCTTCGGGCTGGATGACGCTCCCCGACGGACCGGCTCAGCGCCGAGTCCATCGCGGTTTCGCCCTCTCCGACCACGCCGATCATGATGAACTGCTCGCCGCCGTCGCCGCCACCGGAGCGCAACGCATCCTCGTCACCCACGGCTACATTGACGAGTTCGTCACCGAATTGAAGAGCCTCGGCTACGACGCCGCTCCCCACCGCACGCCCCGCTGCGGAACGCCGCCTCGCGTGCCAGAGACCACGCAAATGAAGCTGGCGTTCGAGTGATTCGCCTGAGGGTCGATCAACGTGAGGTTGCTCGATTCCGTCGTTTAACCGCGTGGGCAACGCCCCGCGCGTCGGGCGACGTTTGAGCTTGTTTCACCGTTCGACGCGCGGGGCGTTGCCCACGCGGTTAAACGAGCGATTCCCGAAGGACCGCGACAACGTCGTTCCACAGTGCTGGCGAGACATCCGCCGGACCACTCGCGACACACGCCAACAGGCACTCGTTCGGATCGCGGCGGGTCAGCAGCGCGATGGCCGCAGCAGCCAGCGCGGGTGAGCGGCTCATCCCCGCGCTGCACGCGACGAGGGTCGGCACGTTGTTGCGTAGCAATTCGACGATGGTCGCGATGGCCGCGCGGAACAGCCAGCGGTCGTTATCCGCCCCGTCGTGCAACGGGAAGCGGCAGTACACGATCTCGCGCGGCAAAGTGGCGACCGGCTCGTTCGCCGCCAGATCGACGACGGCCCGAATGCCAGCGTCCATCAAGTCCGACACGTGCCGCACGTCACCGGCGTTTCCGATCCACAGCGAATACGGCTCGACGGCACGCATTGGGATTACAGCGTCCCCTTGGAAGACGGCACGCCCGTTTGACGCGGATCAATCGTCGTGGCCTGTCGCAGGGCGCGGGCCGTCGCCTTGAAGAGGCCTTCGGAAATGTGGTGGCTGTTCGTGCCGTGGTGCAGGATGAGGTGCAGGTTCATCTGGGCATTCGAGGCGACCGCCTGCCAGAACTCTTCGACCAGTTCCGTGTCGAACGTGCCGATCTTCTCGGTCGGGAACGCGACTTTGTAGACGAACTTCACGCGACCGCTCAGATCGAGGGCACTCGTGACGAGCGTCTCTTCCATCGGCAGAGTCATACTGCCGTAGCGAGTCAGCCCCTTCTTGTCTCCCACCGCCTGAGCCAACACTTTGCCGAGACAGATGCCGACATCCTCGGTCGTGTGGTGATCGTCGATGTGCAGATCGCCCTTCGCGACGACATCGAGATCAAACAACCCGTGCTTGGCGAACAGCGTCAGCATGTGATCGAGAAACCCCACGCCGGTCGAGACGTTCGCCACGCCGGTCCCGTCCAAATTGAGAGACAGCACAATCTGAGTCTCGGCCGTGTTCCGTTCGATCTTCGCAGTACGGGGCATGTCGGTTTCTTTCAAATCAGGAAGGCGGAGGGAACCACGAAACTCACGAATCCGCACGAATGAAGAGGGGACGGTGTGATAGGGTGCCGCCTGATCGACTCTCAATCAATTCTTCGTAGCGGTCATAGTCATCCATTACGGGGTCATTCCATCCTGCATCAGCCGCAGTGCGAGCGATTAGTGGATAGAGTTCACGCGGGTCAAACGGTTCGTCGGCAAGATTTGTCGTCATGTTCGCCCTCCTTCTTATTCGTGTGGATTCGTGAGATTCGTGGTTCAAACCTCTTCAAACGATGCTGCGGAGCGAGGTCAGGAGTGAGTCGATCTCGGTGTCGGTGCCGATCGTAATGCGGAGGCCGTCGAGGCGTTGGTCCGGTGCCCACGCGATGTTTCCGAACGACATGTACCGGACGAGAATCTTCTTCGACTTGAGGGCCTCGTACTGCGGTTTGTGTTGGCGGGTCGGATGCGTGGCCCAGACGAAGTTCGTCTGGCTGGGGACGACATCGAACCCGAGTGACTTCAGTTCGGCTGTCAGTCGTTCGCGGGTGGCTCGGATGCGAGATGTGTTCTGGCGCATCCAGTCTTGGTCTTGAATGGCCGCCGTCGCTGCGGCCAACGAGAGCGAGTCGCAGTTGTAGCTGTCCTTCATCTTGCGCAGCCCGGCGATGGTGTCGGGGTGAGCGACCGCGAACCCGAACCGCACGCCCGCCAGGCTGTAGCTTTTACTGAACGTGCGCGTGACGACGATCTGCCGACCGGCGGTGCTGTTCAGCAACTCGCACTGATGCGGGTGATCGGCGAAGTCCCCGTAGGCTTCGTCCAAGACCAGCATCCCGCGCTTCGGGACCAGAGCCAGCAGGTCATCAAACGGCCAACGATTGCCCGAGGGCGAGTTCGGATTGGGAACGAAGATCAGCTTACTCTGCTCGATGATCTTGCCGATGCGGTCGAAGTTGAACGACCAGTCGGGTTCGAGCAGCAGTCGCTCGTGACGCACGCCCTGCAAATCGGCGAGCGTCTCGTACAGGATGTAGCTCGGGTACGGATAGGCGATCTGGTCGGAGGATCCCGCGAATGAACGGGTCAGGATCGTCAGAATCTCATCGCTGCCGTTGCCCGGCAGAATCCAATCGGGATCGAGATTGAGAGCCGCTGCCGCCGCCTTGCGGAACGCGGTCCCCTGCGGATCGGGATAGAGATTGAGCTTCCCCTGCGCGGCGGCGGTCAACGCTTCGACCACGCGCGGCGACGGCGGGTACGGATTCTCGTTCGTGTTGAGTTTGACCCAGCCGCCATCCTGCGGCTGTTCACCCGGCATGTAGCCGGCCATGCGATCAAGTTCGGGACGGAAGAGGGACATGGGAGTTTTCAGTGTTCAGGAAGAATCGGGGTCAGGTGGTTCAAGGAACGGGATCGCACTCACTTCCCGAATTCCCGGTTTGTTCCCTCCCCTCGGCGGGGAGGGTTAGGGAGGGGGGAGGATTGTGTGTGAAGCGTCTGCACAGAATCAGGCGTCGCTGGTGAATCCTCCCCCCTCCCCGCCGAGGGGCGGGAGCATGGCAGTTGCAGATCGGTAAGTGAGTGCGATCCCGTTCCCAAAGGACTAATCAAACTTCTTCAGTTCTTCCTCGTCGATCTCATCGTCTTCTTCGGGTTGTTCGTCGTGCGCTTGGTACGTTGCGGAGGCAGGGCTTGTGCCGCCGTGTCGGATCACGCCGCGACCGGGATTGGCGGCCAAGTGTTCGAGCAGCTTGAAGACCCACTCGGCGCGAGCGGGTTCGCCGAGCGAGGTGGCAATCTGGTCGGCCGTTTGCGGGGCGTGAGTCGCCCGCAACTGAGCGACGACGCGCGATTGCAGGTCGAGGACCGCCGCCGCCGCCTTCTTGCCCGCTTCGACTCCCGGTTGGTGATAGGCGTTGATGTCGATCAGTTCGGCGTACAGACCGACGGCACGTTCATACAGGGCGATCAGCGCACCGACGGTTTCACCCGTGACCTCGTTCACCGTGATCGTGATCGAGTCGCGGCCGCTGTCGGAGAGAGCCTCGCGCGTCCCGAGCAGAAAGCCCTGCAAATAATCTCCCGACGTGATGCCTCGATCGACTTCAAACACGGGCTGGACGTACTGCGTGTCGGGGTCGAGGTCTACTTCGCGGTCCTTCAAGACTTGGATGAACGTCGCGAAGAAGTTCGGCACGCCGTCGCGAAGCTGCTGCACGTAAGCGTGTTGATCGGTCGAACCTTTGTTCCCGTAGACGGCAATCCCCTGATGAACCGTCTTCCCCTGCCGGTCATGTTCCTTCCCGAGTGACTCCATCACGAGCTGCTGCAAGTACCGGCTGAACAGACAAAGCCGATCCTTGTACGGCAGGATGACCATGTCCTTCGCTCCCTTACCGTTGCCAACGTGATGCCACATCAGGGCGAGCAGCGCGGCGGGATTCTGCATTGGGTCGGCTGCGCGCGTGAGCCGGTCCATCGCGGCGGCTCCGTCGAGCAGTCCGTTCGTGTCGAGACCCTGCAGCGCGGCCGGAAGTAATCCCACCGCCGATAGCACCGAAGTCCGCCCGCCCACCCAGTCCCACATCGGAAAGATGCGCAGCCACTTCTCGTTGACCGCCGTCTTGTGAAGCTTGCTCCCTTCCTGCGTGATCGCGACCGCATGTTCGGCGAACTTCAGATTGGCGAGCTTGTACGCTCGCTGCACTTCGAGCATCCCGTTGCGAGTCTCCGGCGTGCCGCCCGACTTCGACACGACGACGACCAGCGTGCTGCCAAGCTGCCCGGTCAGTTCCCCCAGCACCGTGTCGATCCCGTCGGGATCGGTGTTGTCGATGAAGAACGTCAGCATCGAGTCATACGGCGAACCGAGGGCCTGCGCGACGAACTGCGGGCCGAGCGCCGAGCCACCAATTCCGATGACCAACGCAAACTGAAACTTGCTCGCGTCCCCTTCCAGACGCCCGTCGTGAACGTCTTGTGCGAACTTCGCGATCACCGCGCGCGTCTCATCAATTTCGTCCGTGATCTCCGCCGACGGAGCCAGCGCCGAGTCCCTCAGCCAGTAATGCCCCACCATCCGCTTCTCGTCCGGATTGGCGATCGCCCCGCCTTCGAGAGCCTGCATCGCGGCGAGAGCCTGCGTCATCCGAGGCAACAACGGCGCGAGATCACGCTCCTCAAACCGCACGCGGCTGACATCGAGCGAAAACCCCAGCGCACGATCGGTGACGAGGTACTGACAGTAGCGTTGCCAAGCGGAGGGCATCTCTAGCATCCTTCAGGCGGTTCCAGGAATGTGATGTGTGGCAGGGTCGCTTCGTATGACGGGGTGGCCCAGCTTGCTTCAAGCTGGGTGCGAAGCACAAGAAACTTCAGCACGAACGTCGAACAAGAACGAGCGTTCCACTCCCTAGAACGTCGATCCCAAGTTTCTTGGACCTTCGGCCCCCGGCTTGAAGCAAGCCGGGCCACCCTGCGCGTCAGGCTGCGATCTGCGGTAAAGCAGCCACGCGAATCGGCGGGTACAATATCGCCGGGTCTCGCTCCTCGCGAGCCTCGTCTCGAACCGATCCACGGCCCACGATCCGCCTCAACATTCTGCGAGTCCCTCATGCCGCGAAACCTTTGTGAGACCTGCCGCCATGTGCGGATTGTGACGACGCCCAAAGGGTCGCGGTTCGTATTGTGTACCCGCTCGAAAGACGATTCTCGGTTCCCGAAGTATCCGCCGTTGCCGGTCGTTCGCTGCGCCGGGTTTGAACAAGTCGAGTCACCGTTCGTGTGAGACGACGCCCCGCGTACATTTTGCTGAGAGAGCATTGCTGAGGGGATCTCCATCAGCGAGATTCGGCTACGATTCAGATGATCGTTTCGTCCTTTGCTCGAAAGAGCCAATGACGATGCACCCGCCAAAAGTCGCCTTCATCGCTCCGCGTGAAGAGAGCCGAACGCGGAATGACGCTGTTTCCCGCGGATCCGGGTCGCTGGTGACTCGGCTGACTTCACGCGGAGCGATGAAGGCGACTTTTGGCGGTCACGGCAATGATGGTGTTGTGATCGCGGGTTGCTGTCGAATCTCGACAGCCGCTGAACCGGAAGTGAAATGGATGGGGCATTCGAGATGCATGGATTACGCCCGTTTGCGGTGGAGTTGATGGACGAGATTCTCTCCAAGATGTTTGTCGTCAAGCGAGACTTGAGCCTGTACTACGCGGTGTGTGGGATGACACCGCCGTCCGGCATTTCTGTGCGACTCAAGCAAGCGGTTAAGGAGGTGATGCGGTGGTTTCGTTTCGCGCGGGTGGACTGGGAGAATCGCGAACTCCGAGATTTGCTCGGCACTGTGGATCCGCATTGGGACGGCCTCCAGTTCCTGTATGAGCGACTGGAGAACCGCGCTTCGCGCGACACACTGATTAAGGTGATCGCCCATCGGATGCTCGGGACACTGCGTGTGACCTTGCCGGCCGAAACGCCTCGCTACAGGGAGCTGTTTGAACAAGCTCGTTCGCTGGAGAATCGGGAAGACACCCTGACGGCGGGCGTTCACGATTGGACGCTGTCACGGATGAAGCTCGAAACTCTCGGCTATCCGATCACGATGTATGCGAATCCACAGGTTGTCTTGGCGATTTTCGGCATGCGGCAATACGAGTATCGAGACGCTGCCGGACAGGTCTTGGCAGGTGCTCGACCGGGGGATCTCGTGCTGGATGCGGGGGCGTGCTGGGGAGACACGGCGCTGTTCTTCGCGGAGCGCGTCGGGCCGCAGGGCCAAGTGATTTCCTTTGAGTTTGTGCCGCGGAATCTGGAGATTTTTGCCGAGAATCGAAAACTCAATCCGATGCTTGCGGAACAGATTCGAGTCGTCGAAGCACCCCTGCTGGACGAAGACGGCAAGCTCCTCTCGTTTGCTCTCAACGGCTCGGCGACACGAATGACAAACGGAGCCGAGCCCGCCGCGTCCTCGTTCCGCACGACCACCATCGACCATGTGGTTCGAGAGCGTCAACTCGGTCGTGTCGGAATGATCAAGATGGACATTGAAGGTGCGGAGCCAGCGGCTTTAAGAGGAGCCGAGGCGACACTGCGACGAGATCGGCCTCAACTTGCCATCGCGCTCTATCACAGCCTGAACGATTTCGTGGAGATTCCCCGTTGGATCGCAGATTTGAATCTCGGATATCGATTCTACTTGGGCCATGAAACCATTTTTGATGCGGAAACGATTCTGTTCGCGGTGCCCACAGAATAGGTTTCAACGGCGTGAGGTTTTACCTCACGCGGCCGAGATTGACGCCGCGTCGTACTACGAGGTCTCGAAATGTTGTTGGGCTGGGCGCATTTCGGCCTCCTGAAAGTAGCCTTCATCGCTCCGCGTGAAGGAAGCCGATGAGAATTGGATCGTCGATCATGCCAATCGATGTTGGACTCGCACTCGGCGTCCTTCACGCGGAGCGATGAAGGCTACTTTGGTTGCGGCTTCGCCGCGTCGTTGCCCACGCGGTGAAACGAGCCAGTTCTGACCGCGCGGAGTATCTCTGCGGGTGTCGCTCAGCTCGGTTGTTGGAATCGGCCCTACGAAACGTGGTGCCGTTCGATCACGGAATCAAACAAGTCTTCGAGGCGGGCGACTCCGGCCTCCATGGAGAATGTCTGGTTCACCCAGAGTCGCCCTGCCGTCGTTCGGTCGCGCCAAGCCTCACGGTGGGTGAGGCAGTCTTCAATTGCCTCCACCAAGGCCGCTGAGTTTGCGGGTGGAACGAGACATCCGCAACGTCCGTGATCGAGAACCTCGCTCGGACCACTGGGGCAGTCGGCCGATAACACGGGAAGATTCACGGCCAGTGCTTCCATGAGCACGCTGGGAAATCCCTCATGCAGCGACGGCAAACAAAACAGATGGGCGTGACGATAGAACGGATAGGGATTGCGATGAAAACCGTCGAACTGAACGTGTGCGTTTAAGCTGCGGCGTGACACCTCGGCCTTCAAGTCCTCTTCCAGCGGTCCCACTCCCACCAAGTGCCAGAGCAGTTCGCGATGCCCACGTTGATTGACCAGCACGTCGAGCGCTTCCAGCAGATACTGGTGTCCCTTTTCTGCGGCCAATCGAGCGACGGTCAGCAGATGAAATCGTCCCGGTTCATATCCGGGGTCGTACTCAGCCGCGCGGCGTTGGGCGTTGTCAAAATCGAGCAAGTTGTAATGGACCTCGATCAAATCGCCGGGCACTCCAAGATCGTCAATCAGTTGTTGCCGAATCCCATGGGAATTGGAGATGACACGATCGGCGGTGGAGTAGGCGTGCTTCGCGGTTCGCTTGGCTCGTGCGAGAGTGGAACCTGCCAGGCGCGTGACATCATCCAGAGGATCGTAAACGCAGACGGAGACGCGCGGTACGCGGGCGGCCTTTGTCGCCGGAGCCGTTTCGAGAGTCGCCAGATAGCAGCGGTCGTACAGCAAATCGATTTGCTCACGTCGCAGCGTTCGCGCCAGGTTTTGCCAGCGGGCACGGTCGGTGGTTCCCAGCAGATAATGAATCTTGGAACGAAGCGTTCCGGCAAAGTCGTCCCAGAACGAATGGATCGGAACGTCGGCGGGAACTTCCTCCAGCAGTTCGCCCTTGCGGTGAGAAAGATAAAGCACCGGACGAAATCGTGCCCGATCGAGTCGCTTGATGATCTCTAGGATTTGGCGCTCGGCACCTCCCCCCCCCATCGATCCCACCATGAACATCACATTTTTAGGCTTCACGTTGGATTCCACTACTCAATGGGACTGGCGGGTGTCTCAGGGCCAATGCGGGTTTGAAGTTGGACAAGCTGTCGCTTTGTACCTCACGCGGCACAAAGTGAGTGGTTTCCGAGCGGGGCGGTGTCAGCCCCCCGGTTCTTGGACGTAAGCCCGCTTGGGAAGAACCGAGGGGCTGACGCCGCCCCGCTCGGATGTCTCATCACTGACCGCGTGAGGTATAACCGCCTGTCGAAGAAACGTAGCTTGGACGCCTCGTCCGTCCGTTTCCAAGTGAACTTTTCTCGGACGAGGCGTCCAAGCTACGTTTTTCAACAGGCTGCTAATCGCGGACGGCTGTCTGTTCGAGGAGTGCTTCCAATTGGTTCAGGCCCGCGCGCGGGTCGCACAGTTGGCGAACGCGATCTCGGGCGGTGTTGGTCAGCGACTGCCAGTCGGCTTCGTGATCCATGCAGTCGGCGATGGCATTGGCGAGGGCGGGCGCATCGGCGGGAGGAACGAGGTGGCCGCAGCGGCCGGCGTCGAGGATCTCGCTGGGTCCGCAGGGGCAATCGGTGGCAAGGACCGGCGTGCCACAGGCGACTGCTTCAAGGAGGGCGTTCGGGAAACCTTCGTTCAACGATGGCAGCACAAACAGCCGCGCGTGGCGATACCACGGCAGCGGATTCGCCACGAAACCGGGAAGTGTGACGTGAGTTTCCAATTGATGAGTCGCGATGAAGTCGCGCAGTTCGCGTTCTTGCTCGCCCTGTCCCAGCGAGACGAAGTGGAGCGAGCGACCTCGCTCGCGAACCAGGATGCGGATCGCTTCGAGCAGGAACTGCTGGCCCTTCTGTACGTGCAGCCGTCCGCCCGAGACGATCAGAAACGGATCGCGCGGCGCGCCGGGAATGAACTCGTCAGCCAGTCGCTCGATGCGATCGAAATCGACCAAGTTGCGCAATGTGCGAACGTGTTCGTCGGGGAGCTGGAAGAATTGGGTCAAGCGTTCTCTCAGCCCGTCCGAGTTGGCCAGCACGACCGACGCGGACGAGTAGGCCCAGCGCGCGAAGCGTCTCGCAAAGAGCGGCATCCGCCGCGCGTAGGCATTCAATTCCCACGCGGGATCGGCGACGCAGCAGGCGATGCGCGGCGTCGGTCGAAACCAACAGGCGGCGGCGGCGTCGAGCGTTGCGAGGAACGTGCGGTCGTAAACGATGTCGATCCGTTCCGACGCCATCAGTCGCGCGAGATGCCTCCACCGCGCGATCGGCACCGTCCGCGTGAGGCGGTGAAATGGAAACGCCCACGACTTCAGAAAGCCCTCCCAAAACGAATGGATCGGGACATCGGTGGGAACTTCACTCAGCAGCTCACCGCTGCGACTGCCGAGATAGAGCACCGGCTCGAACCGTGATCGGTCGAGCTGCTTGAGAATCTCAATCACCTGTCGCTCGGCTCCGCCACCTCCGAGAGTGCCGATCACAAACAAGACTCGCAGCGGACATGGCATGAGGTTGAACGTCTTGTGAAGGGTGTTTTGAAACGGACGTAGGATGGACGCCTCGTCCGTCCGAGTTGCCAGTCTCAACTCGGACGGACGAGGCGTCCATCCTACGTGGCGACCACGGGTTCTAACCTGCCGGTCCCGGTTTTTCCAAAGGGCTGGTATGCTGCCGATCAACGCCTCGTCCGGTGGAAGCCCCGGCTCACCGGTCTCATTCAAGGAACTCACATGGCTGCTCCCGTCTTGCAGGCAATGTTGCTCGCCGATCAGGTTTATCAGGACCGAGGCACGGGCAAGTACGTGATCTGTGGCATCTTCAGCGCGATCCACTTCACGCCGCGAGACGATGCGGCGGACAAGGACCGAGCCGCAGGATCAGAACCGGGATCAGGTGGCGGCGGTGCGACGAGTGATGACACGCCCGAAGCGGGTGAGAGCTTCGAGTCATCGCCCCCCGTTCCGGCACCCGTCCCGATCGCGCGGCTGGTGCGAGCCGGTTCGCCGTTCGCCTACGTCAGCCTGACCGAGTTGCAGGGGACGCGCAAGTTCGAGCTGCGCTACGTCGATCTCGCCGAGAACAACGTCCTGTTCGGCACGGCGTTCGAGGTCTCGTGTCGCGACCCGTTGGAGACGATTCAAATCACGGTCCCCTTGCCGCCGCTGCCGATCCCGCACGAAGGAGTCTTCGTGCTGGAACTGCTGTGTGAGGGTGAGTTGCTCGGATCGCACCGCGTCTTGGCGAGGTCACAGTCGAAACCGTGAAATTGTTTCGACACAGTTTCCTGGAGCGCATTTCAACACTAGCCCGACGCGCAAGCGAGGGCTTCTTCGTCATCGAAGGTCCGGCCCTCGCTTGCGCGTCGGGCTAGTTTTTCGAGGCAAAGACAGGTTTTGAAACTGCCGCTCACTTGTTCACGGCTGCGCAGGCTCGACGCGCGCGAACTCGCGGTGCTGTTCGATCACCGGCACCGCTTCAGACGCGGGCTGCGACACTTCATCTCCGGAACGCAGCACACGGGAATCGTTGTCCCACCACAACCCGCCGCGAAGGTTGAGGTCGAAGTGCAGGCCGGTTGGGCGCGGGTGGTTGTCGCGTCGTGATCGACCAGCCAGACGTTGCAAAAGTGGACCGGGTTGCTGTGATTCTGGAAGAGGATCGGCTGCGGATTCGGTCCCTCGACCGAGCCACCTCCCGTCTTGTTTTCCAACTCGACATTGTTGTGAACGACGACACCGTTGTGTCGGACGGTGATGCGTCCCTGGGCGATGCGCTGGCCGTCGGCGTCGAACTTCGGCGCGGTGAAGTCGATGTCATAGGTCTGCCAACTGAGCGGCGGAAAGCTCATGTTCAGATCGGGAGCCTTGAAGCGGTAGAGCGACGCGCAGTCGTTGAATTGCAGTTCGAGGCCGAACGAATCGAGAACTTGGACCTCGTACCGCTTCTGCAAATAGAAGCCACTGTTTCCGCGCGCCTGTCCGCGTGCGTAGGGCATGTAGGGCGTGCGGAACTCGGCGTGCAGTGTGAAGTTTTGGACCGGTTCTTTGGTCTCGCACCCGATCTCCAGCAACCCGTCCGCCGTGACCTTCGCGTTCTTCAGTCGATCCGTGTTCTTCCCGTCGAACAGCACGAGGGCATTCGTGGGAGGAACGGCTCCGGCGGTCAGGCTGTAGCGGTGCAGCGGCGACAGATGGCCGACGATCACTCCGCCCGTGTTCTTCACCGACGCGGCGTATCCCGGCTGCAACTCGACCGTCCAGCCCTCGCCCGCGAGAACCGTTTTGTCTCCCGTACGCTGGCCGCTCAGCTTGATGCGCGTCGAACCGTCATAGCCATTTCCCGGCAGACCGCCGCGAGACCACAGCGCGTCGAACTTTCCATCGCCCAGCGCGACGACCTGCAACCCCACCGCGCGGCACCAGCCGTCGGGATGAGTCACGTTTCCCGAGTACTCGCCCTGAATGTGAAAGTCGGCATCAACGTGAGCCAACTCCGTCACACCCTTCTTCAAGTCTTGAGCAAACGACGTGTGAGTCGATCCAACAACAGCCATCGCGGCCACAAGCCAAATAACCGGGAGACGCATGAGAGTGTGAAACCTCAGATTTGTAGGATGGGCACTTCTGCCCGTCCGGCTTAGAAATGAAACGTGATCAACAGCGAAGACCGGACGGGCAGGAGTGCCCCTCCGACTGAGAGCGGACTCGCAACTTCACAACTCAAATGGTCGTTCGCTCACGGCGATGTCGAGGAACCGCACGATCTCGTCGGCGGCTCCGGCCCAGACTTGATCCGCCAAGCGGCGCAGTGACGGGATGTCGATGAGCTTGCGGTTGGCCTGCACGATGTGGCGAAAATCGCCCGCATCATGTGCCTTCTTCGCCATGCTGCGCGTGTCCGACACCATGGCCGCATACTTGGAAACAAGAGCCGCTTCGATGCGCGGTATCGAATGGCCCGTTGCTTTGTCGATGATGACGTAACTCTTGAGAATCGTCTTATAGAAAGGCGTCCAAGGGAGCATCAGGTCGATGGTCGGCTTGGGCTTTCCGTCCGGCCCCGGGTCATTGGGATCCAAGAAGCGGACGACTTCGGGATAGTCTTCGACAATCAGACTTGGCCATGCCGCTTTGATTGCTTCGACCGCCTTGTTCCTTTCCTGGGGGGAAACAAGGATATCGACATCCTGCGTCGCGCGCGGAGCCGCCATGTAACCGACATAGCCGTGCAGGCCCATCAAGACCCACTTCTTGACGCCTGCTTTGACGAGTACGTCGATGACCGGTTGTGGAGTGATGTCCATTGCCAGCTTCCTGTGAAGTTGTCGGTAGTCACGAGTCAACCGGCTGCTGAGTCGTACCCCGTACGCGTGTCCGACGGGTTCGGTCGGATCGCCGTAGTCCATGAACCCCGACGTTTTCGCGATCGCCGCTTTGCGATAGGCGATCCATTCGGGAGTGCCATAGGGTGGGACCGGCTGCGGAGGCGCGGCTCGCACCTTGGTTGCCGCAGCTTTCGGTGGCTTCGTCGTGCGGGTCATGGTGACTCCCGTAGGATGGGCACTCTTGCCCGTCCGGCTTGAGAACGAAACCTGTCTGGAAAACGAAGACAGGACGGGCAAGAGTGCCCGTCCTACAAGGGTTCGTCAATCGAGGACATTACTCATTCCAGCCGGTTGCGTTGGAACGCGGCGGCGAGTGAAGGATCGGCGACGCTTTCGCAGCCTTCCATCCGGGCGACGACCTGATTGGCGGCGTCGAGGAACTCCACGTCGCAGCGGATCGCGTGGTCGGTCGCTTGGATGACTTGCACCACGATCCGAACGCCCTCGCGCGGGAACGTGCGTCGGTACTGGCGATACCGCGCGATCGAACACGGCAGACACGGTTCGCCCCGCAACTCTTGCGACCACAGGATGATCGCCTGCAGCGCGGCATCGAGAGCCAGCGGATCGGCGATCCAAGTGCTGCGGAGCGGTTCTTTCATCCACGCCCACGGCGCGGAGGCCGTGCGGGAGTAGACGACGATCCCGTCTGCCGAACACGCTTCGATGGCCGCGATCCCTTGCAGTTGCGTGCCGTGGAACAGCCGCGTGGCGTAGGCCGTGGCCACGTCGAGCGGGTAGCCGCGCGGCGTGACACGCAACGCGGGCGAGGGGGCGGCTGGATAACCGGGCGCGAGCACCGCGTGGCCGCCCGCGTGAACGGTCTCGCGGTGTTGAGACATCCCGATCAGTTGGACCTTCGCCTGGAATTGCCCGTCGCTACGAGACGGCTTGGCCGAGAGGACTCGCAACAGGGACGTGGTTTGCCGGTCGATGCGAACTCCTTGGAAGATCCGCAGGTCGTCGAATCCGTGCAGTTCGAGTCCGGGGTTGCGATGGATCGCACCGTGAGCCAACCATTCGACGATCATCGCGACCGGCAACACGGCTTTGCCGCCGATGACGTGCGATTCCAAAAACGGGTGTTGAACCACATCGAGCAGTCGCTCGAACGACGGCTTGATCTCATCCGGCTCGGGCGTTTTGACCTGACCGATTTCACCGAAGACCCACGAGGAACTGGTGCCCGGCGTCGGCGCTTTACCGAACGGCCGGGCCGGCGACGGACCCGCCAACAGAATGTTGGAGGACTCGACCTGGTAGGCCGGACCTGATGTCTGGACTCCCGCCACGTTGATGTTGGAACTCGATCCGTAGATCGACGAGGAACCCGCCGGCGCCGCGCCGTGGCTGGGCTGTGGTGCGACATCGCTGCTCGTGACGCCGCGTTGCTCACGGGCGTTTCGTGCGGCATCGGTTTCCCCGATCACCAGCACTTCGACGGGACGCGATTCCGTGTGAGACAGCTCGCGCACGAGCAACTCGGCACCTTCCGCCATTGGAATCAGGCCAACGCCCTCGGAAGCAAACAAGTGCTTGAGGCTACCCGTCACCATGCCACCGTCCCACGGTCCCCAATTAAACGACACGACGCGCGTTTGAGGCCGTTCGATCGCGAACTGCCGCGCCAGTTTGTTCAACACTTCGTTGGCGATCGCATAGTCCGACTGACCGACTCGCCCGAAGCGCGCCGTGTACGACGAGAACAGTCCCAGCACGCGCAGGTCATTCGGTGAGATCGCTCCGAGCAGATGCCGCAGTCCCGAGACCTTGGTCTCGAACACCCGCTCGAATTGCTCGCGCGTCTTGTCTTCAATCCGTCCGTCCGCCAGCACGCCCGCGCCGTGAATCACACCGCGCGTTGGTCCCCACTCACGGTGCATCTGCGAGATCAACGGCCGGAGCGTCGCCTGATCGCGCACGTCCACCGCGTGATACGTGAGCGGCACGCCCGTTGCGCGGAGTTGAGCCAAGGCCACCGTCACTTCGCGTTGAGCCACGACTTGTTTGAACTTCGTGTCGATCGCGCGCGGCACCGTTCCGACCGGAGCGCGGGCGATCAGCGCCTGCTTGATCTCAGCTTCCGTGGTCAGTCCCGTCAGCCAGTCGGGTTCGAGATCCGGTTCGGGACTGCGACCGATGATGGCCAGACGCGGTTGCCAAGCGTGAGCGATCGCCAGCGCCGCCGCCGCCGTCACGCCGCGTGCTCCGCCACTGACGATCACCAATTCACCCGGCCGCACCGGGGCCGAACCACGGAAGGCATCGGGAAGCTGTTCCTCGAACACCACCGGCGTACACGCGCGCTTCGGCGACAGACCGATTTCGATCGGCCCGACTCGCAACAATTCATCGACCAACACCTGCGCCGCCTCGCTCGGTGAAGGCCATCCGTCGGCAAGGTCGAACGCTTTGCAGGTCAACTCGGGCCACTCGCGCGCCGTCGATTTCGTCAGCCCCGCGAGACCACCCGAGACGGGATCGGTCAGTGGGCGTGTCGCCTCAAACCCGAAGCGACCATCCAACCGTGAGACCGTCGCGAACACCGCCGCACTCGCTGCCGCCGCCCGTCGTAATCCCGGTCCCGCCTTCTGCAACCATTCCATCGCGCGCCACAACTGTCGGTCACTGATCCCGTCGGCCGGGGCGACGACGATCAAACCACCGACCCGTTCGGGCACCGCAGGCAGAAATGGTTCATCCAAATTGACCACGCGCGGTTTGAACCCGCGATCCGACAACTCGGCCGCGATTCGCAGCGACAACTCCAAACCGTCCTCAGTAATCCAGATCTCAGACCCGCGCGCCAGTGGCAGCAACGCGCGCGTTTCCGCCGCAGGCAGTTCCACGGGTCGCACGACACTGCGAACCAGCATGTCGAGCGACAGCGGATTGAGGATCGAAGGCCGGGGAGGGTTGAAGGTTGAAGGTTGAGGGTTGAGGGTTGGAGTGGGAGCGAGCGTGGCGATTCGCGCTTCTTCTCCGGTCCCCTCGCCCCGGCTCTGCGGGGAGAGGGCTAGGGTGAGGGGTTCTTCCTGCTTCGCGCCACTCATCCGCGCGTCGGCCAACGCGACGACATCCTGCAACGTGTGCAGCGCACCCAATTCTTCGGGCTTGAACGCGGGCAAGTTCGGCACCCGTTCTTGCAGCGCCGACAGAATCTCGACGCGCTTGATCGAGTCGATGCCAAGATCGTGATCGAGGCTCATTCCGAGGTTCAGCATCTCGACTGGATAACCGGTTTTCTCCGAGACGACAGCCAGCACGGTTGATGTGAGTGCGGGGGAGTTGAAGGTCGAGGGTTGAGGGTTGAGGGGCAGAACGGGAGCGACGACCGGAGCGGGTACGAAGCCTCGCGCCGTTCGCACCTCTTCTCTGGTCCCCTCGCCCCGGCTCTGCGGGGAGAGGGTTAGGGTTAGGGTTAGGGTGAGGGGTCTTCTCCGAAGACTGCCCGCGCCATCGACGATGCACGGCAAGGCGCAACTTCTCGAATCGAGCGTGAAGCGTGGGTGAGTTCTTCAAAGGCTGGCGACGGAAGGTCGGACTGGTGACGCTCGTGATTGCCTGCGTACTGATGATCGCGTGGATGCGGAGTCTTCTGGTTGAA
>JAYSQC010000132.1:0-8447 GCA_043721755.1 Schlesneria sp. | reverse complement strand
TTAGAACCGATCGAGTAGCGGAGCGGCGCAAGCCGCCCGGTTTTGTCGAGTTTGCTCTCGCTTCAACCGGACGGCTCGCGCCGTACCGCTACTAAAGTGAGTGCCATTGGGCGTAAGCCTCCCGGTTCTTCCAATGCGGGCTTACGCCCAAGTACCGGGGGGCTGACGCCGCCCCGCTCCGAGGTCTCATCACGGGCCGCGAGAGGCAACGATCTCACTGTCCTCCGAAGATCGCGTTTCGCTCGTTGGGCGACAGCAGTGGAGCCTGCAAGCGGCGCGGAGGTCCAATGTCCTTGAACAGCAGATCGCCGTCACCGAGCAGTTTCTCGGCTCCTGCAATTCGGCCGCGTGGCGTTCGACGGCATGGACTCTCGTTCCGCGTCCCAGAGTGATTGGAAAGCGCAGGAACGTCGGCCCCACGATGGGCGGCTCGTCGAGTGAGACGTTGACGCCATACTCGGCCAGCGCTGTGACCACGTCCCTCCCCAGCTTCAAATGTTCCTCGGGGGGTGGAACGGCGGTGAACACTCGTGCGTTGGGCGTCGGTGGCGGTTTTACTCCGTCCGTCGGCCCGGTTGGCGTGGGCGGGCGGACCTGCGTGATGGCGGTGGCTTGGTTAGACCCGTCAACTGCTCGGCCAATTCGCGCAGGCTGTCGGGCAGGTTTAAGAGAACCCACTCTTCGACCGTCTGAGGTGTGATGACGACACCGTTGTGGTCCAAATCACCTGACTTGGCATCCGACAGCAGGCCGCGCAGCGCGTCGAGGGCGGCCAGCGCTTCGAGGTTTGGATGCGCGATGACCGCGCCCTGTTGTTCCAGTTCAGCGAGATTCTTCTGCGCCACCTTGGCGGTTTTCGTCAGTGGAACACGGCTGTCGCGGACGACGATCAGCCGCGCGAGCCGTCCCAGCGCCCACTGTTGCTTGAGGTGCCCGAACTTCGTTCCGACCGTCTTCATGTTCGGCTCGGTGCGGATGGTCAGGCCGACGCGCCCCGTCGGCAATTCCAACACCAGAGGCACATCCGGAAGTTGCTCATCGCGCACCACGTTCATGTCCGGTGCGATCAACCTGAAGAGCAGCGGCAGCCCGTGCCGCAAGATGTCTTCCGTCCGCTCGGGCTGGCTCCCGGACAGGGACTGTTGGACACGCGCGTCCCATTCGCCGTCGAGGAACGTCCGGACATTGGCCACCGTCCCTGCTGTCGATGTCGGGATCTCTCGACGAGGTTCCGCCCCGGTCGCGGTTGATGGTTCGCGCCGGGTCTCAAATCGTTCGACACAGCGTGCCAGCAGACGTCGTGGCGTGAGATCGCCTCGCTCCAACAGCGACGCGAGTTCTTGCTCTTCCAGCGGCCAGCAGGCTCCACCCGACGCCGCTGTGGAAACTGTCGGGCTCATCGCCTTCAACCGCACCGCGATCAATCGCTCGGCCTGCGCCCGCGTCAGGGCTTCCAGGTTCAGCTTGCCGAGCGAGGTCATGCGGTCGTGATCGGCCCCGCGCGTCCGATCTTCCAAGGCGGTCGCGAAGGCGGACTGAACGCAGGAGATCAACAGCACGTTCGTCGTCTCGTCGTGCAGCGTGCTGACGAGTTGCCCGAACGCGAACAGGCCGTCGGTGTCCGTCGGCGACGACTGCAACGCTTCGACCTGGTCTAGGCTGAACACAATCGGCAGATCGTTTCCTGCCAAGCGGCACAGCCGCAGCACGGCCTTCCGAGCCTCGTGTTCGCGGTCTTCGTCCGTTCCCTCATCCGGCGAGAAGCCCAAGACCTCCAAGACTTTCTCGGGCAGCGAATTGCCCGCCAGCCAAGCCTGCAAGTCGCGGCGATGTCGTCCGAACGCCAAGTGTTTGAAGGCGATGGCCGTGTTGCGATCCAACTCCTGTTCGGTGGAGACCGTTTCCAGCAACTGGTCCAAGCCGTCGGGATCGATCTCTCCCATGTACTCATACCAGCGTTCGATGTCTCCTTCGGCGGGACGGAAACGGGCCAGCCGATGCAGCAGCACGCGATCGAATTGTGAGAGTCCGTCGAGGGAAGCCGCCGACGCTTCCCGCACGGAGCGAAACCAGTCATCGACGAGCGTCTGTCGGACGTGTCGCCAGATCGTGCGCGGACTCGTCTGCAGCCGAACCCACACGAAGAGGCTTTCGTCACGATCCGTCGCCGTGGGGGCCTTACGAGTCAGCTCCTTGCGAAGCCGATGCAGCAGATGCGTCTTGCCGCTGCCCGCTTCGCCGTGAATCAGAATCGCGGCAGACCGCTGCCGATTCCGCACGTCTTCGACACCCTCCAGACATTTATCAAACACGGTGCGGTGAATCTCGGGCACGTCCGCGCCCGTGGGCTGCCACGGGCTGGCGACGATGGTGTCACGAAAGGGGTTCAACTTCGAGTTCCTCAATCGGGGGGGGCTGGAGGCGTTCAATGATGTTTCCAACAGAAGCTGAAAGAACCGAGAAAGTAGGGTGGGACAAGCTCGCTTCGAGCGCCGGCCCACCAGGAGGTCTAGTCATTTTGCATGGTGGGCCGGCGCTCGAAGCGAGCTTGTCCCACCCTACGCCGAGTTCTGTCGGAAACGTCTTCAATTCGTTCCGCGCCGCAACGCCATGCCGACATAAAACGTTCCCGCGCCGTCACAGACGAGTTCGTCCCGCTCGGTGGTACTCAGGCCGGTGGCGAAATCATGGCGATGCAGCGTGAGTCGGCCCGCCCGCGCCAAGTCCAGCACCCGCCCGTCGAAATCGCGTTTGTCGAGCTGCGCCGCGCGACGCAGATTGCGGGCGGGCACCAATGCGCCGTTGTCCGCCCCCGGCTCGATCTGTCGCATGAGAGCCAACAGGTCCATGTCGGTGGCACACGCAACGCCCCCGTTCGCCAGGGATGTCGCAGTGGAACCGAACGAGATGCCGGTCGATTCCACGAGTTGCACAAAGCTCGACGCAACTCGTCGCACGGCACGTTCGCCGCCATCAACTGCGCGACGACTTTCGTCAATTGCACACCCACATCCTTTAAGTACGGTTCCGGCGCGGGTGGCTGATGCCGAACCGAACGGCCTTGGTCCGGCCGATCGGCGGATGTTCGCACACGCGACGCTCCGCGATCAGAGCTTGAAACGCCTGTTCAAATGCCGTCGCATTCAGTCCTTTGACTCCCTTTTTGAGATCCGCCTTTGAGAGTGAACCTTGCTTGTCGAGCCAGTCCACAATCAACCCGCGTCCGAACTGTGCGAGATCGCGATTCCAATACTGCGGCCCACTTTTCGCGGTCTTCGGTGGAATCGAATGCAGCCGCCCGGCCGCAACGGACTCGTTGAGAAACTCCGTCAGTGCTACTGCGGCAATCTTGAGAGGAGCCACGAGCTGACGGGAAAGTTCCTTCGCGGTGAGCGGCCCTGCGGCCCGCTGGATCACATCCAACACGGCCGCGCGGCCGAGCGCGGTGGCATCGCGATCCCAATACTGCGGCTTGCCTTTCCCACTCGCGGGCAGAATCAAATGCAACGTACCGACCGCGACGTACTCGTCCAACATCGGGCCGAGCACTGCGGCAGACAGCTTGTGCGGTGCGGCAATCAACTTGGCGAGTTGGCTCGTCGTCAGCGGCCTGTCACTGCCACGAATCGCGTGCCACACGGCCTCCCGTGACTCTTGCGTGGGAAGCATCACGGCAGTTGTCTTCTTGGCCATCTGGATTCCGTTCACTTGTCTCTGAAGGGGCGTCGGTTCTGTTCGGCGCGGTCGATCGCCCCCGTTCCCAAATGCCTGTTTGCGAACAAAATGATCGCGGACGGACGAGGCCGTCCAGCCTACGTGAAACGCGGGGCCGTTGGCTAACAGCCTGTTGAAAAAGGTAGGATGGACGCCCTCGTCCGTCCGTTTTCAACTCGAAATCACTCGGACGAGGGCGTCCAAGTTACGTTCTTCAACAGGCTGTTAAGGGCTTGGTCGGACATTCACCAGCACGGTCGTCTCCGCGATGACGGGCCAGCGACCGTCCTTGAGTCCCTTCGCGCGGAACGTGAGCGACTGTTCACCAACCAGTCGAGCGTCGCTGCCGAGTCGCACGGTCAAGACGCCCTCGCGCTGTTCCGTCGCGGTGATCGGTGTGGCGGAGAGCAGTCCGGCCTGAGATTCGTCGGACACGAGTTCGATCTGCACCGGAGCGCGGAACTCGGGAGCGCGGACCAGTGTGAATGGGATCCGAAGCTCTTGACCGAGCATCGCTGAGACCTCGCCTCCCGCGTGACTGAGCTTCATCAACGCCCCTTCCGGGAGGATGCCGATGCGCAGCTCTTGTCGTTGCAGAAGAGTTCGTACGGTCCCTTTCGGATCGGCAACTTGGACCGAACCGTTCAGGATCATGCGGCTCGTTTTGGTCGTCTCCATCCATTCGGGGACGAAGATCGGGTACTCGATCCGCTTGGCTTCGGGGACCACAATGAACTCGTCACTGGCCAAGCCTTGGCGGTGACGCTGCTGTTTGGCAGTCATCTCCAACGTGATCGGTCCCGCGTAACCTTCGAGCCGTTCAATCAAGATTGGCGCGAGAAACGTGCTACCGCGATGCACCTTGCGCACATCATCGAGTCCTTCCGGCGTGAGCTTGATGCGCGGCTTCATGGTCGTCGCGATCAATACGGTCCCGACGAGACGAGTGACGGGTTGCTCACCCATTCGAGGCGTCGCGGTGAGACGGCACAACGCCGCGTTTGTCGGCGCGTCGGCAGCACACACGAGATCAATGATCAGGTCGGTCATGTTCTCAGGGATGAGCAAGTCAGCGGGAGCCGTCACACCCTCGGGGAGTCTGTCGAACGCCAATGGGATCGGTCCCTTGAAGCCTCCCACACGAACTGCCTTTACAGCCAACTTGCCCGGCGTCCCGAGTGGGATGCCAAGTTGAGTCGGCATCGTCAGCGAGACCTCTTCGCGTTCAGGCTCGATGCTCAACCGATAGTTCGCCCCGCGCGAGCCGCTCTTCCCCGAGCGATCTGCGACGACGAACTGATAAACCCCGTCGGCCGGAGCGACGAACGACAACTGCGCGTCGGTCGTTCCCGGCACATCGTCCGAGGTGGCGAGCGACTTCCCATCGACACCGAGGATCGTCAGTTCCAGATCGAGTGGTGAACCGATCTCGCGCCCCTGCACGGAGACTCGCCACGACTCACCCTTCTTGAACGTGACCGCATGACGATCTGAGCCGAACCGCGACTCGATGCTGCCTGTGATCGCAGCGGGTGCGGCCAAAGTGGACTCGCCCGTCGGCGGTTCGACAGATTCCAAGTGGTCCGATAACCCGAGTGTGTGCGGCAGCGCATTGCCCCAGGGCGTCTCCAACACGTAGGCGAACGAGCTTGTCACGCCACCATCGCCGCTCGCGAGGACGCCCGCGACCGGAAAGCTCACGTCGCGCGTGACGGACTCCACGGCTGGACCACCCGTCGCCAAGCCGATTCCGACGAACTCCACCGATCGCGTTTCACCACGCTTGCCCGCGGCGGGATACGCGGTCTGCACGCTTGATCCCGCAGTCAGCGCCAAGCGGTAGACGTAAGAGCGATCGCCAGCAAAGTCGAGATCGTGCAGGCTGAGTTCATAGGGCCGATCCGCCTGCGCGATCATGGTGAGGGTGAGATCGCGTCCCTCGGAATCGGCGGCGTCGAGTACGACTCGCCCGTCGGCATCGCGCACCTGCACCATCGCGTGCAGTGGCGAACCGAGCTGCCGCGCGAGCAGTTGAATCGTGATCGGTCCCGCCTTGGGAACTTGAAATTGGTAGCGGTCGATCTCCTCGATACGCCGGATTTGTCCCGAGACCAGCACTGGCAGCGCGGTAAGAACTTGAGCCGACTTTCTGTTCGAGTCCTCCCTGATTTCGGGCTGATGTCCGACGTGAATCGTTCCCGGTGGCGACGCGCCGTTCGCATTGGCCACTTGCCAGCGCACCAAACCGGGTGGCACATCGGCGGGGATCGTCAATCGCGCCGTGAACTCGCGCGGCAACGGCCACGCCGGGCCACGCGCCTTGAATCCGAACCAATACGGCGGCTCGGGGACCAGCACCGGCGAAGCCCCGCCGATCAACTCCAGCTTGATCCGTGAGTCATGCACAAACAGTTGCATGTCGGGCGTCCAGTCGTACCCGCCAAGGACAACATCCACCGTCGTCCCGGCGCGAATCCCCGCTGGCGATACGTAACCAATCTCAGGCACCAACTGCGCCCAAGCCGTACCCGCCCACAGTCCCATCAAACAGAACGCCATTCGCATTTGATTGATCCTCGATGAATTGAGGGGAAGTCCGTTGAAAAACGTAGAGCAGGCGGCTCGCCTGCACGCCATTTCCAATGGCGAGTACACAGGCGGGCCGCCCGTGCTACGGCTTCGTCCAGCCGAGTGCCTGCGCACAGGCGTCGTGGTCGAACATTTTCTCGTGGTCGTGTTCGACATCCGGTGCGATGACCAGCTTCCAGCCGAACGGCCAGCTTCGCTCCTTCGCCAGTTTTTGAGCGGCGGCAAACGCATTCTGGCCTCGCTCGAATCGGACGCGGCCCTGTGCGTCGGCGGGTGGCAGAATATCGAGGTACTCGTCGCGTTCCGTGTCCTTCGACCCGAGATAGATCGTCAGCGGTTGGGCCAAGTACGCCTTAAGCACGGCGTCCGTTTGCAGCTCGTCAGGGAGTCCACCGAAACCGTAGGGGAAGTCGGCGGCCCGCGTTGGGAATGTGTGCGTCCCCGGATTGGCGGCGACGATGCGCGTCGCTTCGGTCGGCACGAACGCGGCGAGTCTCACCAAAAACTGTCCGCCTCCCGAGTGGCCAATCAACGAGTACGGCATGTCGGCGCGGCCTTCGCGCCGGCGAAGTTCCTTCGCGATCCGGTTCACGTACTCGCCGGTTCGTTCGGCGGGCGGAGTCACACGACCATCGGCCACGATCCCACCCAGTTGATACTTCTCGAGTGGAAACATCGCCTCATCGAACAGGGGCGCGACGATGAGTGCTCCGAACCGGTCGCCCATCGGCACCGCATGATCGCGGTACTCCTCGGCATTCCGCAGCACGCCGTGAAAGACCATCAGCAGCGGCCCGTCGCGAAAGGCGGCGGGCTTGTAGAGGAACAGCTTGAGTGGCACTTCGCCGAACCGCACCTCAATCATCGACTTGCCCGTCGGCAGTGGTTCGACCTGACTGAACAACAAGCCCGCGAGTAAGACAGCATTCATGATGGAAAATGTTCTCTCTCAGGTGAGAAGCAAACAGTGGTCGCCCCAACACACCAACCCGAAGCGTGAGCGAGGACGTGAGTCTCTCTCGCGTGAATTCCGCTCGCGTGAATCGCTCGCATCCTCGCCTTCGTCCTCGCTCACGCTCACGCTTCGGGTTGGTGTGCGGTAGCGACCCCGTCAGAGCTTCTTCTCAACACCGAGTTGGTGAAAGTAGTGCGTGACGTTGGCCTGGTTCTTCAGCAACCAGTCGATTCCCGGTTCGTTGTGCATCGCCTTGTGAATGGCCTTCGCGGTCGCGGCGCGATTGGTCTCGAACAGGATGTTGTGATCGACTTCGACTTCCGTCACGCTCGGGTCGAGCCAGACCGAGACGATAATTCCCAGATCGTTGGCCTTCTCTTTGGGGATGTCTCCCGCACGCACCGCGTCCAACACACCGTTAGCAATTCCGGCCTGAACCGACCCCATCAGGATGTTGGTGTACTTGGTGCTGGTCACTGTCACCTTGCTCACCATCACCGTGACCGGTCGGACTTGAACGTCGCAGTTCAGGATCGCGAAGACTTTGGAGTGGCCTCGGGATTGATCGCCGATCAAGTTCGCAATCGCGTACCCGACGGGGCCGTCGAGTTCACCGATGACAACTTCTGGCTCGGCCGCCGAATACGCCGGAGCGGCCTCAACGAGAGCCTCGCCGGTCCGCATCACGATGCGAGGCAGAGCGGCGGCTGACGCGGCAGCCTTCTTGACGGTCTTCTTACTGGCAGCTTTTTTCTTCGGCATGACGCAGTGGTCCTTGGGAATTGTGTTGAGAGTAATGGGACAAGCGTGGGATTAAGTGTGGCTCGTACGACTTCTACTGTCCGACTTTCCGTAGTGCCCACCACAACCCGTTGGGTCTTGGTGGGCACAGCCCACCCTACATCTGGATGAACCGGACAGTAGAACTACTAGGTCTGAGATTCTTGTCGCCCTGCGCGCGTTTCCATCTTCCAAAAGTAGCCTTCATCGCTCCGCGTGAAGAAAGCCGATGGGAGTGGACGCTGAAAATGTCAATCGATGTTGGCCCCGCGTTCGGCTTCCTTCACGCGGAGCGATGAAGGCTACTTTGGCTGCGGCAGCGCCGCACCGTTTAGCTGCGTGGGCAACGCCCCACGCGTCGATGGTCGAAACAGGTTTCACTTCACACGACGCGCGGGGCGTTGCCCAC
>JAYSQC010000131.1:0-30642 GCA_043721755.1 Schlesneria sp. | reverse complement strand
AACCGAACGCAACCCCAACAGCCCCAGCCACTGACAAACCCTACAAAATAGCCCCATTCCGTAAAACCCCGCCAAGAGGGAGTTCTGTCGGAAACGTCTTGCTTGACTGTTTTGATCGAAGTCGATGCCCGAAGTTTGTCGGCATGTCTGGTGACGAGGGGGAATTCGGCGGTATCCTCTCCCCGTCAAGAACCCCTTGCGAGAACTTGCCCATGAATTTAGATGATCTTCGCATCAACCGTCGCGGCCTGCTTAATGTCGGGATGCTCGGCGGATTTGGGCTGTCGCTGTCCGACGTGTTGCGATCGCAGGCTCGGGCTGAGACCTCGAATCCAGCGGCCCGACGAAAGAACTCGGTCATCGTCCTGCACATGCGGGGCGGGCCGAGCCAACTCGAAACGTGGGACATGAAGCCCGACGCACCCGTCGAGATTCGGGGCGAGTTCAAGCCGATCCCCACCTCGGTCTCGGGCATTCAAATCTGCGAACTGCTGCCACAGACCGCCGCGATCATGCACAAGTGGTCGATCGTCCGCAGCCTCCAGCATCCGCCCGAGTACGGCGATGTCAGTCATTCACGCGGCGATCAGGTCGTCTTCACCGGCCACGCTCCAGGGAAAAACGAGAGCGAGAACGCGCATCCCAGCATGGGATCGGTCGTCGCCAAACAGTTGCAACACATCGACCCGACGATGCTCGCGTATGTCATGGTCCCGCGCATGATCCCCGGCACGGGATCGGCGTACCTCGGCGCGGCGTGTCAGCCGTTTCAAACGATGGCCGACCCGGCCGCCAAGGGACAGAAGTTTGAAGTCCCCAACCTCGCCGTCCCGCGGGGAATGACCGTGGACCAGACGACCGACCGCCGCCGGTTGCTCGACACGCTCGATCGGATTCGCCGCGATGTCGATCACACGGGGACGCTCGGCGCGATGGACTCGTACCAGCGACAGGCGTGGGAAATCATCACCGGCCCGCGAGTCCGCCAGGCGTTCGATCTCGATTCCGAATCGCAGGCGACTCGCGACCGCTATCCTCTGCAGTACACGCCCCGCATGAGGGCGGGCGGCGACAACCCCGGCTGGAACCAGCGTCTGCTCTTGGCCCGTCGTCTTGTCGAGGCGGGAGTCCGTCTGGTCACCGTGGACCTGCGCTGGTGGGACACGCACGACGACAACTTCTGGTCGCTGAAGAACGGCTTCCTGCCACCGTTTGACCAGAGTTACTCGGCGCTCATCGAAGACCTCGATCAGCGCGGGTTGCTCGACACTACACTAGTCGTCGCCTGGGGCGAGCACGGTCGCACTCCGCGAGTCAACGCGACCGCCGGCCGCGATCACTGGATGAGCGCCTTCAGTGCCGCTCTGGCAGGAGGTGGAGTCAAAGGGGGCCGCGCCATTGGCTCAACCGACTCTCAAGCCGCCGTCGTCCGAGACAACCCGAAGCACCCGCAGGATGTCCTCGCCACCATCTATCGCCATCTCGGTGTTGATCCCACGATCAACTACACCGATCACGCTGGCCGCCCCCACCCGGTCCTCCCCTTCGGCAAGCCGATCGACGAGTTGTTCTGAGCGACGCTCGGTATGACCAAGCGGGTTGGCATTTCAGGGCTTGGAATTCGGGGTGCAGTCGTTAATTGGTGGCCCCCAAAGAACACGGCGCGGCTTCACTTCGCTCAGCCGCAACCCAAGTGTGTCTCTTGGGCGTCAGCCCTCTTGTCTGTTTCTGAGCGGGGTGGCGTCAGCCCCCCGGTTCTGGAAGTTCCCAGCCACCGAAGAAGGGCTGACGCCCGAAGAACCGGGGGGCTGACGCCACCCCGCTCAGATGTCTCATCACTGACCGCGCGAGGTATAGCCACACGTTTCAATGGTCGCAACCGCGTTCGCACCCCGTGCCACCTCACAGCGACTCCAGCAGTTCCCGCATCTCGGCGGCGGCGTGATCGTCGCCGGTGCGTTGTGCGGCCACCATTCCCAGCCTCAACACGGCGCGAGCGGCTTCGTCTTCGCCGTCCTCCGCCAGCAACTGCCCGCGACGGAAATACGCCGGAACGTGGTCGGGAAATCGCACATTCATGTCGGCAAGTCGCTGCAACCCTGCGGGACGGTCGGCCCCCTTGGCCAGTTCCAGCGCGAGGGCATAGTGCAGGAACGTGTCATCCGGTTCAGTGGCCAGCATTTCTTCCAGTTGTTCGCGTCGTGACATGAGTGGGGGACTCGTTGATGTGTGGGAAGGGACGCCGCCGTGAGGAGCAGGCATCGACACGATGAGGCTGTGCGTTTTTCGTAGAACGGGCGGCTCGCCTGTTTGCTTACTCGGAAGAAAAGGCAGGCGAGCCGCCTGCCCTACGAAAAACGCACAAGCTCGATGCGGAGCATACCGTCGAACGGCAATAGATGCGGGTGGTTGATGGACCGATAGCGCCGAGACTGCCGATGTCCGTCGAATGCCGGTCGTGCGCGAGACATCAGCCCGGCCGACTTCACTCAAGCTTCGGACGAATCCCCAAAACGGCACAACTGATCCAACCGGTCGCGTTTCAGTCCGCCCAGCCTGTCGGACTGTCGGGCTGGGCAAGTTATGCGTCATGAGGAGGTGCCGTTTCAAGCGCCGCGCGGCGGCTCGTCGATGCAAAGCCGTGCGGAGAACCGATGGATCGGTCTCCAATGCCGCTTCGGCGGAATGGCCAGACACGGGTCCGGTCAAAGGCGGCAGTCTCAGGAACCTGCGGGTTCCTGAGTTCGTCGGCTGCGAAGGATTGTGGCAAACGCGAAGTCCGTACACCCCTTGATCGAACCTGAGCGGCCCACGAGTAGACCTTCCCCATGACAAAGCGGTTTCTCTCACTCTCAGCCTGGTGTGCTCTGACCCTGTGTGCAGGGTCGGCGCTGCTGTCGGCTAATGATCGCCAAACCCCGCTGACACGAGCCGCCGCACGGGCGATTCCTTCAGTCGGGAACATCCACACCGAGAAGTCGGCCAATCCGCGGGACAACGTGTTCTCGTCGGACAAAGGCCGCAAAATCAACGGTATGGGAACCGGCGTCGTCGTGGATGAACGCGGTTACATGATCACGAATTACCACGTTGTCGCCGACGTGGACACGATTCGGGTCGAGTTCGCCGACAAGAGCAGCTATCTGGCTCGCAAGATCAACGCTGATCGCGTCAACGATCTGGCACTGATCAAGATCGAAGCCACGAAGCCGCTGAAGGTGATCCCACACGGAACCTCGTCCGATCTGATGGTCTGCGAAACGGTGATCGCGATCGGCAACCCGTTCGGCTACGAAGGGACAGCGACGGTCGGCTACATCAGTGCCCTCGGGCGCGATGTCGAAGCGAACGAAACGCAGTTCTATAAGAACCTCATTCAGACCGATGCCGCCATCAACCCCGGCAACAGCGGCGGTCCGCTCGTGAATATCGAAGGCGAAGTGATCGGGATCAACGTCGCGATTCGCGCCGGTGCCCAAAAGATCGGCTTCGCGATTCCGATCGACGATGCACGAGTCATCATTGAGCGTCTAATGAGCGTCGAGCAGTTAGACCGCACGTATCACGGATTAATCCCGCGAAATGTTAAATCCGCTTCCTCGCGCATGTTGATGGTGGATGGGACTCAGCCCGACAGCCCGGCCGCAACGGCGGGCCTCAAGAACGGCGACGTGATCCTGCACGCGGGTGAGATCGACATCGTGGACGGTGCCGACTGGGAGCGGGCACTGCTCGGCCGACCGGTCGGCGACAAGATCGAGATCACCGTTCGACGCAGCGACAAAGTGGAAAAAGCGACACTTGTCTTGGCCGCGTACACCGGAGGTCGCTCGAACCTGAATCTCGACACAATCGCCTCTCGCCCCGTGGCACTCGCCGCACCGAGTACCGTTACGGAAGATCGCTTCTGGCAGCAACTGGGCGTGAAGATGTCGGCTCTTCCCGAATCGCAAAAGAATCTCGTCGGCCCCAAATACCGAGGTGGGATGCGAGTGATGGATGTTCGCGACGGTGGCCCTTCCGCATCGAACGGCATTCAAAAGGGAGACATCCTTGTCGGTCTCGACAAGTGGGAAACGATGTCGCCCGACAATATCGGCTGGATCCTGCAGCAGCCCAATACGCAGAACCAAGACGGCCAAGTGTCACTGAAGTTCTTCGTGATTCGCGGAACGGAAACTCGCTACGGATTCCTCCCCGTCGCGGTGACTCCACGAGTCGCAACCGGTGTGACGACGGGCATGAACTGAAGCCCAGTTGCATTTCAAAACTAGCCCGACGCGCAAGCGAGGGCTTCACTGTCATCGAATGTCTAGCCCTCGCTTGCGCGTCGGCCTAGTTTTACGAGGCACAAAAGGTTTTGAAGTGTACTCCAGCAACACAATGAAACAGGCCCCGAGCTTCAATGCTCGGGGCCTGTTTCGTTGTGTCATTCCCCCGCCTTCAGCTTCCCTCCGAACTGACTCTTCAGCTTTGCCAACTTGGGCGAGATCACCGCTTGGCAATAAGACTGGCGTGAGTTCGCTTGGAAGTAGCCTTGGTGATAGGCCTCCGCCGCGAAGAACGTTGCGGCGGGAACGACCTGCGTCACAAGCTTGCCGTGCCACTGACCGCTCGCGTTCAGTTCGGCGATCTTGCGTTCGGCCGTGTCGCGCTGTTGCTCTGAGTGGCAGAAGATCGCCGAGCGGTATTGCGTCCCCACATCGGCCCCCTGTTGGTTGAGCGTCGTGGGATTGTGCGTCGCGAAGAAGACCTCCAGCAGATCGTCGAACGAAATGACCTGCGGATCGAACTCGATCTGCACGACTTCCGCATGTCCGGTCTTGCCGGTGCAAATCTGTTCATAGGTCGGCGCGGTCGTCGTCCCGCCGCAGTAGCCCGATGCAACGGCGGACACGCCGCGCAGTTGCTCAAACACCGCTTCCACACACCAGAAGCAGCCCGCTCCCAGAGTCGCCAGTTCTTGCGAGGGTGCAGTAGTCGAAGGTTCGGTGCTCATGATTTGTTCTTCCTATTACGACTGTGAAGGTTCGCCAGATTGAGAGGAGTGCCAAGTGATCAGTGCCAAGTGCAAAGTTAAGGCACTTGCATCCTTACCTCGGGCGTGGCGCGGGTGGTCTCGAAGGATCATTGGGGGACGTTCGTGTTTGTCGGAGTCATTCCCCTCATTCATTTTGCACTTGGCACTGATCACTTCTCACTTTGCACTCCAGCCTCCCACCCAATCCCTCACCGTAGAAGTAAAATTCAGCGAGCTGATCCTGCGGGCTTCTTGAAGACCGGAACCAACTCCATCGTGACCACTGTTCCCACCGGCGGCATCCGCTCGGTGAAGGCTTCAAACATCAGCGTGTCGTTGGTGGCGCTGCTCTCGATGGCGAGGTCCAACGTGGCGGTCGTGAAGTTGGCGACACAGATCAGATCGCCCGCCTCGGCGAGATAGAACTTCTCGCCCGTGTTCGCATCGGTCGTGAAGCCACTCCCCGCGAAGACCCACTTCGCATCGAGTTGCCGAATCTGCGTCTGGGCGTGGATCGCCTTGATCGCCTTCTGAAACTGAGTGTCTTTGGAAAGCTTCAACATTTCATCACGCTGTGTGTCGCTCATGGGGCCGAACCAAAGAAGTTCGCTCCGTTTGTCGTCCCACTTCAGATCGTCGTTTACGGGAACGACGAAACCCTTCGGCACGGGATCGAGCTTCTCAACGAAATACCGCCGCGTCGCATGACGGACCCACGATTGAGCCGGGTCGCGATGCAGCTTGCCGTCGGCATCGGTCCAGGTGAAGAAGATGTCAATCAGCTGTCCGGTCGCGGATTTGTACTCGGGAACGAACTGTGCCGGGCTGCCGACTTCCGCTCCGATCGCGATCAGTCCCGCATGAATCACCTGTGCTTTGGCATCGACCGACAGCAGTGACTCATGCTCCTTGGTCTGCTTGAGACAGACGAGCATCTCCAGCAAGCCTTCTCGCATCACGACCGTAGACTTCACGAGCAGCCGCTTCCCCTTGAGGTCGATCTGCACCGTCCCCGACTTGTTCAACGGAGTCAGCTCGTCACCCCTGGCGGAGTCCTTTGTAGGCGGCACCGGCTTGGCCTTCGGCTCGTCCCCGCAGCAGACTTGCTCAGCGAACACGACGAAGCACATCAGCAATAGGCCGGAAGTTTTGGGAAGCATGACGTTGATCCTCTTCGCTGATGGAACGCGCCTCGGCGAAAACCCGAATGCGCGATCGCGAGTACACGGGGCAAGCCACAGGTAGCCTCTGGATGGCGGGGCGATGTTAGCGTTCGTCACCCAGAGCCGAAAGCAGTCGGTTCGTGACAAAGAGGCTGGCTCCCCTCATCACGGCCATCGTCTTGTTCCATGTAGGGTGTGTGGAGTCTTCGGAACACACCGGCATTTCACGGGGAATTTGGTGCGTTCCGAAGACTCCACGCACCCGACAGGTTTCGCAGACTCACCAAGGCGATGGCCCTGTCCCCTCATCAGCGTTGATTGACCTCACCAATAGCGCGTCCTATAGTCTCGCCCCAACACTACATGCGATTCGGCCCGCTCGACTTTCTCTTTTGTGGCCTCTCTTCGCAGCTCTTCGTAAGGGTGGTCGGTTGACCGACGAAACAGTTCCCGTTCCAGCACGATTTGAAGACCTGGGCCTCGGTGAGGCTTCGCTGGCTGTGCTCCGCAAGATCGGCTTCAAGGCTCCTAGCCCGATCCAAGCCGCGTTCATTCCCGTCGCCATGACCGGTCGTGATTGCATCGGCCAAGCGCGCACTGGAACCGGCAAAACGGCGGCGTTCGTGCTGCCAATCTTGGAGCGGATGAACTTCAATGATCCGCGCACTCAGGCGTTAGCACTCACGCCCACGCGAGAGCTGAGCCAGCAAGTGGCCGACGAAGCCATTCGACTCACCTCCAATCATGCCGTGACCACCGCTTGCTGTGTGGGCGGACGACCGCTGCGAACGCAGATGAACGAGTTGCAGCGCGGCGCTCAAATCGTCATCGGCACTCCCGGGCGCGTGATCGACTTGATGGAGCGAGGCTGCCTCGTCTTGGATCATCTGAAGATCGTGGTGCTCGATGAAGCCGACCGCATGTTAGATATCGGCTTCCGTCCGGACATCGAACGAATCCTCAGACGATGCCCGGCCGAACGGCAAACGATGTTGTTGTCAGCCACCCTTCCCGCTCCCGTTGAACGACTCGCTCAACGCTATATGAAGTCCCCCGAGCGGATCGACATGTCGATCGACACGGTGCGCAGTGACACCATCGACCAGTACTACGTCGCTGTCGATCACGACCGAAAGTTCCCGGTCTTGGTCCGGCTGTTGGTCCAAGAGCGGCCTCAACAAGCGATCGTGTTCACACGCACCAAACGTGGAGCCGAGGAAGTCTTTCGGCGATTCGGTGGCCGATTGGAGCAAACCGCGTTCATTCACGGCGATCTCGCCCAAACGGCCCGAGACCGTGTGATGCGTCAGTTCCGCGATGGCACCATCCGCCTGTTGATCGCCACGGATGTGATGGGACGCGGGATCGATGTCAGCGGCATCTCGCACATCATCAACTACGACATCCCGCAAGACTGCGACGACTACGTCCACCGCATCGGCCGCACCGGACGCCTCTCGTCGAATGAAATCAAAGGCTCGGCGTTCACCTTCGTCTCGGGGGATGAGGGCGAACTGCTGACCAACATCGAAATGCGAGTCAACCTCGTCATCGAACCGTATGCCGTTCACGGCGTCGAAGCCCATCGCGGTCGCCCCAAACGCCAGCACGTCAGCGAACTGCCGCCCGCAGAAACGAAGATCGAACCCGTCAATGACGACGACTTCTGGTCCGTCGCCTGACTGGAACTTGATCGCCGAATGCTGACTGTTCAGGTCACCTCGCATCGCAGATTCAGCGCCCAACGGGCAGGCTTGTGACGCGAAGCGAAATCGCTAAACTCCTGCCGCCCCAATGAACCGTTTGGGGCTTGCACCTGTCTCAACTCTCATTGAGACAGGTGCAAGCCAACACGACACATTGGTCTCTACACAATTCAGAACAGGCATCCTCTGGTGATGTGCTCGGCTCTGGCTGCTGTTCTTCATCCGTGCCCCGGCTTTGCCATCCGTGCTAGTTCGAGCGTTTCAAGACAGCTCCTTTAGCACGGATGGCAAAGCCGAGGCACGGATGAAGAGGGGCACAACAAACACGTTTGGAAAGGCGATGCGCCGAGAGTTGTGTAGAGACCATGAACACGGCAAGGTAGCTCAGTCGGTTAGAGCACAGGCTTCATAAGCCTGGGGTCGCGGGTTCGAGTCCCGCTCTTGCTACTCACGAAAGCCCCTGTTTTCAGGGGCTTTTCGCATTCTTTGGCCATCCCCGGCCGCTCATCGTCCAACTCGCCGTTGCGACGTGTTTCTTGGACTTGCGACGACATGCGGACGGTTACTGCGCCGGAATCTGCGCCACCCGGCGGGACCAGTCCGGGAGCGTTCACGGCCGCGTCGATAAGGTCATCCGTGATTTGCAGGTAGTGCCGCTCGCTCACCGCCATCGAATGGCCGATCCACTTGCTGACGGCATGTTGGGGATGAATCCGAGCGAAGTCGGTTTCCGCCGATCTACGGAGCGTCTGCATCAGGTCATCCCACGGAACCAGTCCGGCTCGGAGGATAATCTTCTCTAAGCCGCGATGCAGGTTCGACCGGTGCGCACCGAGCGTCACGATGTTGACCGCCCCTTCCGGTGCCTCATCGAACGACTCTTGCAGGATCGGCAACAGGTCCGCCGTGATGGGCACGATGCGCGTCGCGTTTGTCTTGGATGAGCAGACCGTCAGCCGCTTCCGATCCCAGTCGATGTCAGCCCATGTCACCCGATGCGTTTCGCTGGGCGTTCGCAGTCCCGCAAAGCGAGCCAAACCGAACATCAGCCGCCACGGATGAGCACTGGAAGAGGCTTCCAGAATTGCTTGCGATTCCTCGGGCGACACGTACCGAGTGCGGTTCGCAGTCAAGACGGAACTCGGGAGCTGGGCGAGCGGATTCTTGGCAAGCAGTTCGCGGTCAACCGCCGCATTGAAGATCATTGTGGCGTCTCGTGCATAGTTGCGAGCCGCCGCCTCACATCGAAGGGGCTTCTGCTCCGCGCCCGATTTCGGTTTCTCCCCACGTCGCGCAGTTGGCGGGAGTCCCGCGCACGGTCCTCGACCGCGCGAAGGTCATCCTGCGAACGCTCGAATCGGACCACCTCGACGACACGGGCAAAACCAAAGTCCCCGAACGCCCCACGAAACAGAAGCGCGAACAGCAACGGACCCTCTTCGCCCCGGAAGAGCATCCCGTCATGGACGAACTCCGCCACCTCGACCTCAACAACCTGACACCCCTCGCCGCGCTGCAGGAACTCAACCGGCTGAAGGAGCGGTTGAAGTGAGGAAAATATAGGGTGCCAACAGCACAAGAAACGTCAGGGCGTGCCAACCTTTGGCTTGCGTTTCATCGCTGCTTGAATTGCTTTCACCTTCTCATCGCTGGTTTTGGTGCCGCTCATGATGGAAGTAATCTTTGTTAACAAAACTTGTTGGGTGGATAATCGCACCAGCAATCCACTTATCATTGGGACAATATCGGTTTCTTCAAATCGTACCGTGCAGACGGCCTGCAGGTCATTCACCTCTTTGGAGATGTTGAATCGAATCAACGCTTGCGATCTGATGCCTTCTTCGAGTTTTTCTGGTTGGACAGTGTCAACCAGCACATGCGAGTCATGATCGAAAGACGTTGACGCTGGGCCTCGAAATACTTTCACGGTTGTCTCCAGGTCAGTGTTTGATTACAGGTGGGTGAGTGGCGAGAAGCTTGGCTATTTCTCCTTGGCAATTCAAGGAAGTTGTTCCCGACAACGGCGGGGTGGCCGGGGCAGGAGCGTCTTCGCGATGCCCCGGTTTATTGTGTTGATCCCTGTCTCCGTGGCTTCGCCCAAAGCGGCTCCAGCCACGGCCACCCTGCCGTGCGAGATATTCTGGCGTGAAATGTTGGGTGTGCCTCTGGCTTACCCAACGAATGAGCGGCGGATAGAATCCTGCTCGCCCGGCGAGGCAACGTAGTTGCGAGAGTAGAGAAATTGGCAGACGCGCTGGACTTAGGATCCAGTGCCTTAATCGGCGTGGGGGTTCGACTCCCCCCTCTCGCAGTTGGTTTGAGGAGCGACCGCACCCAAGCCTCACGGCATCCAGGTCGCCAAGGGCAGTGCCTTCCACAGGACGTAGGCGACCGGCGACGCATAAAGGATGCTGTCCATCAGGTCGAGCAGTCCGCCGAAGCCGGGGAGCAAGTGGGCCGAGTCCTTCTTGCCCACGTCGCGTTTGATGAGTGACTCGCACAAGTCGCCGACCAACCCGGTGACTCCGAGGATCAGGCCGTAGACGGCGGCACTCAACCAATCGGGCGAGGCCCAGCGTTCTGAGCCGACCGGTGTGAACAGTGGCGTGGCGTAGTGCAACCACGCCATCGCCGTGGCCGCCGAGCCGATGAGTGCGCCGACCGCGCCGGCCCACGTCTTGCCCGGTGAGAGCAGCGGGACCAGCTTCCGTTTGCCGAACAGCCGACCGAAGAAGTACGCGCCGATGTCGCCCCCCTTGGTCACGATCAGCAACGAGCCGATCACCAGGTAACCGGCATCGGAACCGGCGACCCATCTCAACTGAGACGCCACGCCCAGCAACACGCCAATGTAGCTGACGATCAACAACTCGACCCCGAGCGTCTCCATGCTCGCCCCCGGTTCTCGGTAGCGATACGTCGCGAGCAAGAACAGCACGAGGACCGTCAGTGAGTACGCCAGCATGACCTGCGCGAGCGTGTTGTCGTCCGACGGAATCTTGATCGGCATATGACCGAATCGACCCCACCATGCGGCGGCGGCCACCAACACGCAGCAGGCCGACACGATCACGCGGTTGGGCGTGAACGATCGCGTCCAAAGCAGGTCCACCATTTCACTGGCACCGCGAATGGCGAGTAGGATCACCACGGCGAGCAAAATCGGCGCGGACGCTCCCCACCGCGCATCGAGCCAGAACAGCCCGACGAACAGCGGAATCAAGACGGCCGATACAAGGAGTCGCCAACGCAGCATGGGATCAGAAGTCTGGAAGGAGAGAGTCTCAATCACCGATCGACCATCGCAGCCTTCGGTCGCAACCCAAGTGGCCTTCATCGCTCTGCGTGAAGCAAGCCGATTGGGAATCGACCTGTGCCTCAACAGCCAACACCGAAACTCGCGTTCGGCTTCCTTCACGCGGAGCGACGAAGGCTACTTGGAAGCAGCAGAATTTGCGCAGGCCAACAACAATCGAAACGTGAGCGCACGGAGCCGGTCGCGATGGTAAACGGTCCAGCACGGGAAGCGAATCAACTCGACAATCCTCCGAACCGACGATCACGTGCCGCGAAGTTCTGGAGGGCCTCATGCAAATCGTCCGTGGTGAAGTCCGGCCAAAATTTGTCAGTGACCCACAGTTCGGCGTAGCTGATCTGCCAGAGCAAATAATTGCTGACGCGCAGTTCGCCTGCCGTGCGAATCACGAGGTCGGGATCGGACATCCCTGCCGTATACAAGTGTGCGGCAACGGTCTCTTCCGAGATCGCGTTGGGATCGAGCCGTCCCGCCACGACTTCGCGCGCGATGGCTTGAGCCGCATCGGCGATCTCGCCGCGACTGCCATAGTTCACCGCGAGACACAGTCGCATCCCCGTGTGTTCGCGGCTGACATCGCAAGTCCGCTCGATCTCGCGCAGCACGCCATCGCCCAGTCCCTCGCGCCGACCAATCACGGCGAACCGCAGGTTCTGGCGAATGATCTCGCTCCGCTCTTCGATCAAATACTGCTCGAAGAGCTGCATGAGCAACTTCAGTTCCAGCGGCGGTCGCTTCCAGTTCTCACTGCTGAAACAGTAGAGCGTCAACTGTTCGAGGCCCAATCTCGAACACTGTTCGACGATGGCCCGTACCGTCCCCACGCCGCGCCGGTGCCCTTCAATGCGAGGCAACCCGCGCGAACTCGCCCACCGTCCATTGCCATCCATGATGACCGCGACATGACGCGCAAGCCGATCAGCACGCAACCCGAACGCGGCAATCTGTTCGTCGGTGTACGGATCATCTGCGGAGCGACGCGAACTGGATGGAGCCTGCATTCCATGCACCGCCTGAAGCTGTGATCGATCCGTGAAACACGAGGCCAACACCAACCCGCAGCGTGAGCAAGGAAGAAACCCGCAGCGTGAGTGAGGAAGGTCGCTCCCAACGCCAGATGCCTTCGAGTTGTCCTCAACTCATCACCGCAAAGAACCCATCAACGAGGTCGTTCCGAGGAGATCGAAAATCGGAACGTACTCGGTCGAGCAACCGTCCTCAGCATCCGTGTCCTCGTCATCAGGTGCGGAGAGGAACAACACTTCTTCGCGGTACGTGGGAGACGAATCGGGATCGATGATGGCCAATCGGACGCGGTCGCCTTGGACCTCCAAGACGTTCACTTGAACGCCAGTTCCGATCATCAAACCTTCGTGAACTCCACGCGTATAAACTCGCATCAGGCGACCTCGTGACGGGTGTGTGTGAGATGTCAGTGGCTCAAGGGAGCCTTCAATACGGCGACATTCTGCCGAGGGACTTTCATGAGAGCAAGCGGGAAAAAGTACCTTCTTGAATCTAACCCGCGCGCTAGGCACATCACTTGACACATCGTTCGTTACCATGCCGCCTGTCCCTCGAATGACGCCTCGAAACGAGCCGACGAGCTGCGGAAGTTAATGCCAGAAGTGTGAGTCACACGGTCCACGTTTTCTGCGCCACGCGGTGGTCGTCGTCCGTGAAACGCTTTGTCGCTTCCGTAATTCGCCTCTGCGCCACGTCACTCCCAATCGTTCGCACTCAGCAGAGAATCCAACTCATGAAACTCGTCATCCATCCCCCTGTCGATGCTGTGCGCGAAGCCCGCATTCGCGAGGCGGCGGCTTCGATGAACGTTGTCAACGCGAACGACAGCGACGAAGCGAGGCGTGAGATCGTCGAGGCCGAAGCGTTCTTCGGCAAGCTCACCCCCGAGCTGCTCGCTCACGCGCGGCGGCTGCGCTGGGTGCAATCTCCCACCGCCAGTCTCGAACATTTTCTCTTCCCTGAACTCGTCGAACATCCGTGTCTGCTCAGCAACATGCGCGGACTTTTCTCCGACGTGATTGCCGACCATGTGCTGGGCTATGTTTTGTGTTTTGCCCGCAACCTGCACATCTACCTGCGACAGCAACAGCGCGGCGAATGGTCGCCCGTCGGTGACCAGAGCTATGTCGCCAACTTCGTGGCCGCGCCGGGAACTATCCTGCCGATGGATCGCGCTCACCAGCACTTGTCCGACTGCACGCTGGGCGTTGTCGGTGTCGGACACATCGGGGCCGAAGTGCTGCGACGCGCGTCGGCCTTCGGGATGAAGTTGCTTGGTGTCGATCCGGTTCGTCGCGAAGTGACCGCGGTCTTGAGTGACGTGTGGCCCGTTGATCGACTCGGCGAGCTGCTCGGCCAAAGCGACTACGTGGTCATCGCGGCACCGCACACGCCCGAGACCGCGAAGCTGTTTCGTCGCCCGGTCATCCAACAGATGAAACGCACCGGCATCCTCATCAACATTGGTCGCGGTGCCATCGTCGATCTGCATGATCTGACCGAAGCCCTGCACGCGGGTGACATCGCGGGTGCGGCACTCGATGTGTGCGAGATCGAACCGCTCCCCTCCGACCATCCGCTCTGGCAGATGCCCAACGTCATCATCACGCCCCACGTCGCGGCCGCATCGCCTCACATTGCCGAGCGGCATCTCGAAACACTGCTCGAAAACATTCGCCGCTTCGTGAAGGGCGAGCCGCCCGCAACGCTGGTTGATAAGCACAAGTGGTACTGACAGCGACTGGCGCAGTCGCCAATTTGTGGTAGCCCTGTCGCTCCGCGACAGGAAGCGAGAACGCCCGGCGCGGCCAACGGCCGCAACCCAAGTCGCCTTCATCGCTCCGCGTGAAGAGAGCCGAGCGCGATTGAACGGCTGTTGCACCAATCCACACCGCACTCGCGATCGGCTGACTTCACGCGGAGCGATGAAGGCGACTTTGAAGCAGAAGAATTTGCGAAGGCCGACAAGAAGCTAAACGGTAGTAGTACGAGTCGTGTTTCCCGCTCCTTTGAGATGATTCGACAGATTGACATCCATTCTTGATCGCGCCTCCCGTCGCGGAGCGACAGGGCTACCTTCGTGAAGGCGATTGTCTCGCAGCGTTTCGTTTGGGATTGCCTCATCACCGACGGCAGCCGAAATCGGCCGCGACACAGACCGACCTTGCGGCGTCTGCGGCCTGCCAACACAATGGTCCCGCCCGCCCATGCCGTCGCTTGCGATGGCCCCGCCTGCACTCCTCGCCACCTGTTCAACACCCTGCCTGCACGAGGCCACTTGATGCCCAAGTCGTCACTCCGTTTTGATTGTTTGTGTCGAGCCGCGCTGTTGTTGGCGAGCGGCTTCTGTTTGGCTTCGATGGCTCGCGTGGATGCGGCCGACGTGCAGACGCCGCCGTCCGCCGTCACCTTTGAGCAGCATGTCCGCCCGATATTAAAAGCGTTCTGTTTGGATTGTCATGGCGGCGGCGAGCAACTCGAAGGGAAGCTCGATCTGCGGTTGAAGCGGTTCATGCTGACGGGCGGTGAAAGCGGCGCGACGCTGCAAGTCGGCCAGCCCGCTGAAAGTCTGCTCATCAAGCGACTCAAGAGTGGTGAGATGCCGCCCACCGAGAAGAAGGTTCCGGCCGAGCAGATCGCCATCATCGAACATTGGATCGCGGCGGGTGCGGCAACGCTGCGCGAGGAACCGGAATCACTGCCGCCGGGTCTGGGCATCACGTCCGAAGAGCGAGCGTATTGGTTCTTCCAACCTTTGCGCCGACCGAACGTTCCCGTTGTGAAGCAGCCGACGAGAGTGCGATCACCGCTCGATCACTTTGTCCTGGCGAAGCTCGACGAGCGCGGCACGGTCAGCAACGACGAGGCCGATCGGTTCACGCTCCTCAAGCGGGCGACGTTCGATCTGATTGGGTTGCCACCCACTCCGGATGAAGTCGAGCAGTTCTTGAGTGACTCCGCACCGGATGCGTTTGAGAAGCGGATTGATCGGCTGCTCGCGTCGCCGCATTACGGTGAGCGTTGGGGACGGCACTGGCTCGATGTCGCGGGCTACGCCGACTCCGAGGGTGACGGCAGCGTCGATACGATCCGGCCGTACATCTACAAGTTTCGCGACTACGTAGTCCGCTCGCTCAACGCCGACAAGCCACTCGATCAATTCCTGATCGAGCAGTTGGCGGGTGATGAACTCGTCGCACCGCCTTACAAAAACCTGACGCCGGAACAGACCGAGTTGCTCGTCGCGACCGGCTTTCTGCGCATGGCCGCCGATCCCACGGCCAGCGGTCAGGGCGATCCCGACACGTCTCGAAACCAAGTCGTCGCCGACACGATCAAGATCGTCTCATCGAGCCTGTTGGGTCTCAGCGTCGGTTGCGCGCAGTGTCACGACCATCGCTACGACCCGATCCCGCAGGCCGACTACTTCCAACTGCGAGCGATCTTCCAACCGGCTCTCGATCCCAAGGGCTGGGTTATCCCGCGCGAACGAGTCATCTCGCTCTACACCGACGAGGACCGCGCACGCGCCGTCGCCATCGAAGCCGACGCGGTGAAGTTGCAAGCGGACGTGAATGTGAAACGGCAGAAGTTCATCGACACCGCGTTCGATCTCGAAATTGAAAAGCATCCCGCCGACCAGCGCGAAGCCCTGCGAGCCGCCTTCAAAACGCCTGCCGACAAACAAACCGACGAGCAGAAAAAACTGGTCGCCACCACCCCGAGTCTGAACATCAACGGCGGCAATCTCTATCAGTACAACGCCGCAGCGGCCGAGGAACTGAAGAAGGACGATGCGGGCGTCGCGGCCAAGCGGGGCGAGAAAAAAATCGAGGACTTCGTGAGCGTCCTCATGGAATCGGGCGGGATGCCGAACCCGACGCACCTCTTTCATCGTGGCGATCATCGCGTCCCGATGCAGGTGCTGCTCCCCGCCGATTTGACGATCGCCGCTCCCGACGGACAGCGATTTCACATGGAAGTGAAGAACGTCGCGCTGTTGCGATCCTCGGGAAGAAGGCTCGCGTGGGCGAAGCACATCACCAACGGGTCGCATCCGCTGGTCGGCCGCGTTCTCGCCAATCGCATCTGGCTGCATCACTTTGGACGCGGCATCGTGGACACGCCGGGCGAGTTCGGCATTCTCGGCACGCGACCGACCCATCCCGAGTTGCTCGATTGGCTGGCCGTCGAACTCGTAGGACGGGCACTCCTGCCCGTCCCGTCTTCCAACACAACCAGCGACTCGGTGAGCAACGAAGACCAGACGGGCAAGAGTGCCCGTCCTACACAATCGCTGAAACGACTGCATCGCGCGGTGATGTCATCCGCCACCTATCGTCAGTCGTCGCGACGCGCGTCGGACGCCGCCATGCAAGATGCAGACGGCGCGTTCTACTCGCGCTTCCCCGTGCGACGTTTGGAAGCCGAGATCGTGCGCGATCGCGCACTGGCTGTGGCCGGTCGCCTGAACGACGCTCTTTTCGGATCGCCGATTGAAGTCGTCGAAGACTTCGCAGGGCAAGTCCATGTGAAGGACGACTCGCCGCGCCGCAGTCTCTATATCCAGTCGCGACGCACGAAGCCGGTCTCGTTGTTAGCAGCGTTCGATGCGCCGGTGATGACGCTCAACTGCGACCGCCGTCCGTCGAGTACCGTCGCTCCGCAATCACTCATGCTGATGAACGGCGACTTCATCCTCGCACAGGCCGAGCATCTGTCTCAACAGGTTCACGCGGAAGAAGCCTCGGCCGGACTGATGGCGAGTTCCTCGAACGCTCTCGCCTTCGACATCGCTCCGTTCGTGAACCGCTTCGCCGGACAGCGTGCCGCGTGGCAATACGGCTACGGCGGGATCAACGACGCGCCCATCACGGCCGCAGCAACAGAGAATCCAGCAGCCGCACCGCGCGCGGTCGTCGAGTTTCATCCCCTGCCGCACTGGACCGGATCAGCATGGCAGGGCGGAGCGACCTTGCCTGACGCGACGCTCGGTTACGCCCTCTCACACGCCGGAGGTGGTCATCCCGGTGGCTCTCCCAAGTTGGCCTCCATCAAGCGTTGGACCGCACCGCGCGACGGCTTCATCGCCGTGAGTGGCCAGCTCCAGCATGGTTCTGAAAACGGTGACGGTGTTCGCGCGCGAGTCGTCTCCAGCCGCAGCGGTCTCGTCGGCGAATGGACCGCGAAGAACGGCAGCATCGAGACGCCCGTGGCGCGTGTGGAAGTCCGCGCGGGTGACACGCTCGACTTCGTCACCGATGCGATCACGAACGAGACCAGTGACTCGTTCAATTGGCCCGTCAGTCTGCGTCTGACCGACACGTCGGGGGCGGAACTCCAGACGTGGAACTCGCAGACCGACTTTCACGGCCCGCTCCCCTCATCAATCCCGCATCGGATTGTCCGTTCGTGGCACCTCGCCTACGGCCGCCCCGTCACCGCGGAAGAACTTCAACTCGCCTGCCAGTTCATCGAAGACCAGTCCCGCACGCTCAGAGTCACCGCTCCGAAGGACGATCACGAACGACTCGCCTTCACGAACCTCTGCCAACAATTGCTCAGCTCGAACGAGTTTCTCTATGTCGATTGAGCGTGTGCGAAACAATTCACCGCCAGCCCCTCGGCCTGTGTCTCCACTCCGAAGGTGCGCGAACATTGAGAGGTTGTACGAGTGCGTCCCCAGCAGCGGATCGATGTCGCTCGGATGCCGCCCGCAGTAGGTGCGGCTGCCTCCGATGAACACTAGTCCTCAAACAAGCGAACCCCACCGGGCTTGCCCCGGTGGATTTAGGTTTTTGCACTACTTGTGACTTCATTTGAATTGTGACTTCATTTGAAACCCAACATGAGTAGTGCAGAAACCCGCGAGCCACCGGGGCAAGCCCGGTGGGGTCGCTTGATCGAGGACGAGGCGTCCGTCCTACGGTTCTTCAACAGGCTGGTAAGAACCTGTCGAAAGTAATAGTCCGCAGTTCAAAACTAGCCCGACGCGCGAGCGAGGGCTTCCTACTGATCGAACGTCCAGCCCTCGCTCGCGCGTCGGGCTAGTTTTTTCCGACTCCACAAAACACACAGTTGATTTTGGACAGGTCCTAAGGCACGCGGCTCGCCAAGCACAACACACTCTTTGCAACGAGAGGTACTGCAACCGATGAACCGTCGTGCGGTCAGGGCAAACGCCCCATGTCGCTCGACAGTCCGCCTGCCGCAGGGATGTAGGCCTTCTCGACGTAGTCCATCACCATGCGGTCGGCATTGAAACGCCAGCCGAGGGTCCGCACCGAGCGTTTCATGCGAGCGATCCACGCCTGCGGCAGGCCGTCATCGTCGTCGCGATCGAAGAAGAGCGGGATCACTTCTTCATGCAGCACGCGCATGAGCGACTTCGCGTCGCGATCATCCTGCACGTCCTGATCGGAGTGATTCCGGCCATTGCCAATCGTGAAGCCGTTCCGACCGTCGAAGGCTTCCGCCCACCAGCCGTCGAGAATCGAGCAATTCAGTCCGCCGTTCAGCACGACCTTTTGACCGCTCGTTCCGGACGCTTCCAACGGCCGACGCGGGTTGTTCAGCCAGACATCGACACCCTGCACCAAGTGTCGCGCGACGTTGATGTCGTAATCCTCCAGCAGCACGATCTTGCCTTTGAAGCCCGGCTCTTGAGTCAGCTTGAAGATGCGTTGCAAGATCGCCTTGCCGTTGTTGTCGGCGGGATGCGACTTCCCCGCGAACACGAACTGCACGGGCCGCTTCGAGTCGGCGACGATCTGCCCGAGCAACTCGATATCGCGCAGCACGAGGTCCGCGCGCTTGTAGGGAGCGAACCGCCGTGCAAAGCCGATCGTCAGCGCTTCCGGATCGAGGCAGTTGTGAATGTCGGCCGTCTCACTTGCAGAGAGCCCCAGCCGGTCGGCTCGACGCAGCATTCGGTTTCGCGCGAACAGGATCATCCGGTTCTTGAGGGCTTGATGCGTCTCCCACAGTTCGCCCGGCGTGACGTTTTCAAATCCCGCCCAGACGGCTGGCTCACCCGTACGCAAGTTCCACTCCAGCGGGAGCACGCGGTCGTACAGCAACTTCATCTGCGGCGCGAGCCAACTCGCCACATGCACGCCATTGGTGATGTGGCCGATCGGCACGTTCTCTTCGCTGCGCCACGGCCACAACTCGGTCCACATGCGACGGCTGACGACCCCGTGCAGGTTGGACACGGCGTTCGCCGTGCGGCTGCACTTGAATGCCAAGACCGTCATACAGAATGACTCCGACGCGTCGTTCGGTTCAACGCGCCCCAGCCCGACCAAGCCACCGGCTCCGATTCCCAATTGATCGGCGATCGGCCCGAGATGTTCGTCGAACAACCCCCAGTCGAACCGATCGTGTCCCGCCGGAACGGGCGTGTGAGTCGTGAAGCAACAGTGCCAAACAGTCTTTTGCATCGCGTCATCGAACGACAGGTTGTCCTCGACCATACGTGCCCGGATGAACTCGAGCACAGCGAACGCCGAGTGACCTTCATTCATGTGAATCGCACTCGGCTGGTAGCCCATCGCGGTGAGCGCTCGCGCGCCACCGATACCAAGGACCAACTCTTGCCGAATCCGAATGCGCTGGTCTCCGCCGTACAGGCGCGCCGTGAGCTTGCGGTCTTCAGGCGTGTTCTGTTCGACATCGCAATCGAGCAGAAACAACTTGATGCGACCCACGTCCGCCTGCCACACCTGCGCATGAATCGGGCCGTTGCGAGTCTCGACCTGCACCACCACGGTCTCACCCGAGGCCGTCTTCGCGGGCTTGATCGCCAGCCGTTTGTTTTGCACGAACGGGTAGACCTCGCGCTGCCAGCCCGTCTCGTCGATCTGCTGGACGAAGTAACCCTCTTGATAGAAGAGGCCGACCGCCACGAGCGGCACACCCAAATCGGAGGCGCTCTTCAAATGATCGCCCGCCAGCACACCGAGACCGCCCGAATAGTTCGGCAGCGATTCATGAATGCCAAACTCCGCCGAGAAGTACGCGACCGGGTTATGCCCCAGCAAGCCAGTGTGGGTGTCGCCCCAAGTGTGCTGCGAGGTCATGTACTCCTGCCAGCGACGGTAGGCATAGTTGACGCGCGAGTGCAGCACGGCTTCTCGACCCCGTTGTTCCAAGTCTTCGGGAGTGAACTCATCCAGCAGCAGGACCGGGTTGTGATCGAGTTCCCGCCAGCGAACCGGTTCGAGATCACGGTAGATCGCCACCACTTCTGGCTGCCAGCACCACCAATAGTTGCGAGCCAGTGCGTGAAGCTTGTCGTGAAAGGTCTGTTGTTGAGTTGCCATGCCGTGTTGCCTTCTTCGCAAACGTAAATGAGGTCTCCGACCCGCGCCTTCTCCATTCGATGTCATTCGCCGGAGCCCGAAGGCGGGCGGGAGTATATCGGCCGCAAGAACAGCCTTCGAGGCCCGGAACACTCGCGCCAACTGATGTGATGGGCGAACCGAATGCCGGAGTGGTGAACCCTTCAATGAACCAATGGCGGCGGTAGGAACGATCAAAGCCTGAAGCGCAAGCGAAGACAGGAATCGCTCGCGTTTCAGGCTTGATGCAATCGACGTGTTGAAAGCGTCACCGCAGTCAGCTTCTACTTCGCCACGGGTACGGGAGCAGCAGGTTTGGGTTCGGGCTTCGGCGTCGTTTCCTCTTTCGGCTTCGGCGGGTTCAGTCGCGCGTGAGCTTGGTTGAGGGCCGCGAAGATTTCGTCGAGGCGCTCATGGACTCGCGCGGGCTGTTTGATGGCGAGACTGCGGCCCAACCCCACGATGGAACCCTGCTTGGCATCCCAGCCCGAGACGAGTGTCGGCAGCGAGTCGATCAGATCTTGGTTCGCGGTCTCATCGGCGACGGGATAGAGCCGCAGCTCAAGCTCGGGCGCAGCAAGCTCGTCGTTCACGACGGCTCCCTGACGGAGATCGTCCAGCAACTCCGCCGTCTCTAAATGGCAGGCATGAGTCTGCCGGATGACGAGCCATTCCGGCACGACCTTCCACAGTGTGCCCCCTTCGCCATCTTCCTGTTCCCATAGTCCGGAGGTTGTCTCTTGAATGGTTGCCAGCCATTCAGACGCGGAACGTGCTTCGGGAATGTCGCCCGTGTAGCAGATTCGCATCGACTGCATTTCCCGAGCTTTGATGACAGTGGTGACAACCAACGTCCCCTCTTCCACCACGAATGTCAGCGCCAGCGGATCGAGCAGCTTGTGCAGCACGGTATCGAGCGGTGCGCCGTTCATTCGGAGCGTGACTTGTTGTTCGAGATCGATCCCATCACTTTCGAGGGACTCTTTGTCGATCCACAACCGAAATCCACAACGGCTGGCGAGCAAGCTGAGCGGTTCGCTCAAGGCCACGTCTCGCGCGTTGACCAGTTGCGGCTCGGCCAGCTTCTTGAAGATCGCCGCGTCTTCCTCGTGCGGGTAGCCGGGCCGGGCGACGAGCACCGACTTCGTCTTCGCTCCGCGCACCACGAACTCTTCCACCACCTGCAACAGCTCGCGAATCAGGAAGTGAGACTGATAGTCCTGCCGCACGATCAACCGTCCGTGACCACTTTGGACCGTCCCGCCCTCGCCATCGACATCCATCCACTTCGCCCTCCCGGAAACATGTTCCATGATCAGTTCGACGAGCAACGCTCCTCCATTCATCGACGGGTTGCGGATCGGAATGCCTGCTTCAAAATGGCTTGCCCCGCCGGCGTAGCCACCACTACTACCAAACTGAGGCAACACGAATGTGGGGACGGATTCCGATTCGGCACCATCCGGCACACGAAAGAAACCACCGCCGCCACCACCACCGGCTGCATGGCCCGTCCCCGAACCACCACCACAGTAGCCTCCACCACTGCCACCCATGTTCGCGCGAAGCCGTGGCGGCAATTTCTTGAGTTGGGGTTCGAGTGCCGCGACGATCGCCTGCACGTCGTAGATCCGCGTGACGAGACTTTCATCCGCTTTGAGTTTGGTCGTGATCGTTAGTACGCCGTCGGAGCCATGCCATTCGAGGGCGAATGGCTTCAGCAGGAAGTGCATTGCCTGCCAGACGGTTGCCGTGCCGAGATTCAGCGTGACCTGCATCTCATCCGTCGAGATGCCGTCCTCCGTCAACGACTCGCGATCGATCCACAGGTTGACTCCCGCCGTCTTGGCGAGCGTCGCGAGTACCTCTTCGAGCGGAGCGTTCTCCCACTCGGCCTTCACCTGCTTGTGCAGACCGGCCAGCAGCCGAGTCTCCGCCTCGCGCGAGACTCGTCGCGCTGCGGTGAGGTCCGCGCCCGCAACCGGTTCCGCTGCGGAGGCACGCTCGACAGCCGATTCATGGCTCACAACCCACGCACACAGACAAACCGCCAGACAACAGCGAACGCGCGACATGATCGTCTCTCCGAGACAGGAAACCGAACCGTGAGGACAGGAGAAGTGAGCTGCAACCACGGCGGCGATTGTAGCCAGCCTCAGACCGCTCGCCACTGTTTGCTCGTGAGCGCGAGATTTCCGTCTTACTACTGGGTCTGAGATTCTTGCCGCCCTGCGCGCGTTTCCGTCTTCAAAAAGTCGCCTTCATCGCTCCGCGTGAAGGAAGCCGATGGGAGTGGACGCGGATCATGCCCATCGATGCTCGACTCGCACTCGGCTTCCTTCACGCGGAGCGATGAAGGCTACTTTGGCTGCGGCTACGCCGCGTCGTTTAACCGCGTGGGCAACGCCCCGCGCGACGTGGAAAGCTGTTTCGCCACTCGACGCGCGGGGCGTTGCCCACGCGGTTAAACGAGGCGGTTCATCGCGCCAGACAGACACCACCGCTCACCGCTCACCACCCACCGTCACGAGGCCGCTCGACAGCGACGCGGCGTGCGCGGCAAAGCGTTCATCGACGTGAGGGATCGTCGTGCGGAGGCGGGTCGAGAGGTAGCCGGGCTTGCCGTTCGTTTGGAGTTCACGGACGTAGCTCAGCAGCACCTCGCGCGAGTCATCGCTGTGGTGTAGCAGGAAGTGAACCCACGCCCACGACTCCAAGTAGTCGGCCTTCTGCATGTCACCGACGGCTTCGAGCGATTCGAGTCGCTCTAGGTTCGGATGCCAGCCCTTAACGAAGTCACTCGCCACGCGCGCGGCATACTCGCGGTTCAAGCCCGCCGGACGACTGGCAACCTCGAAGTACTCGGCCAACCCTTCGTCCAGCCATAGCGGAACATCTTGCAACGAGGCATGCAGCACGCCGTGCGTGTATTCGTGCCGCAGGTCTTCCTGAATCTTCTCGCCCCAGAACGTGTAGACGGCCAGTTCCTTGGCCGTGCCGACGAAGTACGCGCGACGCGGCGGCAGATTCGGGTAACGGACGTGCAGGTACTGCGCGTAACGGACCTCATCCGAGAAGAGGTACACCGTGACCGGCTGCTTCTGAACGGGAAGTTGCAGCGTTTCGGCGATCTCATCGCGCAGACCGTCGAGATCGTGCAGCAGCCTGTGATTCTTAGGAAGTTTGATGTCACTGCGGACGAGCAGGTGTTCGTTCTCCAACGCGCGGCGCGTCGGCAAGGCAATCGGAGCCGGACGCTGAAGTGCCTGACAACCGATCACGCCGCATAGAACGGCCAATACGGACCATTGAGGCCACGCAGCACAAAGCGTGCGTGGTCGCTGGCTGTCGCTCGCATCAGTGTCATCGCGGTGAGGTCCGGTCATCGTCGAGATTGCGTCCGAAAGACAGGTACACGGCGAAGAAATCACGTTCGTGGTTAGAGTCACTTCTTCTCCGCACTCCGGCTTTGCGGGGAGAGGGGCCGGGGGTGAGTGGCTCTTCTCTCGGCACTCAACAGCTCCGAGCCAGTCAAAGGCCCAACTGTCAAAGGTCATCGACTTCAACGCCGCGCTTCATCGTCCCCCGCGCGACGAGTCAGTCCGATCCCTTGGAGAGCTTCGTCCACAAGTCCCTCTTGAACGGCCGCCTTCACACGCTCACCGTGTCCGGCCTTGAGCATGTCGCGCGTCAGGGTCGGATGCTTGCGCCAGTCGGAGAAGCTCCAGTTGCGGATGTCCACGTAAGCATCTTCCAACGCGACACTTGTTCGACCCACGACCAAATACCCGTCGTTGGCCCGCACCAAGTGGAAGTTGAATCCGCCGTAGACCAGCACGCCGCCGAGCAAAACTCCGAAACACAAAGCTGAAAGGCGACGCATGGCGGGAACATCCTTGTTCGATCAGCGAAGGACGACGAGCCAATCCAAAAGGCTCAAATCCTGCCGAAGGGGCGGGATTTGAGCAGAAGCCGACAGCCCCAACAAGACCGTTCCCGGTCTGCGCGAGTACGATGAATCCGCCCGCAAAACGGTGATTGGGAGTGAACAGTTCTTGGGGTGCAGTCGTTCATTGGTGGTCATTAGGAACCTGATCGCGTGGTCTTCTGACTCCCTCCCCTCGGCGGGGAGGGCCGGGGAGAGGATCGTCGAGTTGACTTGCCACTCGCCCCCCTCCCTAACCCTCCCCGCCGAGGGGAGGGAACAGGAAGGAGCGACTCCATTGCCGCTTTGGTGGCCCCCCCCCAATGAACGACTGCACCCACAATTCCTGCCGCGCGACCTGTCACACATGTCCCGGCCTTGACGTGTCGATATCATTTCGAGCCGACACCGGGCCGTTCGGCCGCAGCATCACGTCACTTTGAAAACCGCCCTCGCTCAATTGAGACACTCATGGCGAAGACACTTCTCGAATACGCCGACTGGCTGACCGAACGCCAACTGCGCTGGCCCGCGCCGCCGAAGTCGGAACCGGCGAAGGCGACGCCGTATCTGAAGCCGCTCACCGCCATCAAAGCGGTCTCGTGGAACGTGTACGGGACGCTGCTGCGGATCGCCGACGGCGAGCTGCTCTTTCAGCATCCGCAGGCGATCCGGATGGAAGTCGCCCTCGACAAGACGATCCAAGAATTCAACATGTGGAACAGCATGACCCGCAAGATGGGCAAGCCGTGGGAGTACATGTTGCAGAAATACGTTCACGCGCTGGAAGAGCAGCAGATGGCGTCGTCGGGACGCAAGGGCGACATAGTTGAGGTGAACTCGTCCAAGCTGTGGCTCAAGCTGATCGGGATGCTCGACAAGAAGGACTATCAATACGACACGTCGATCTACGGAGACCTAGACGGACTGTCGGAGAAGGTTGCGTACTTCTTTCACAGTGCGTTGCAGGGAGTGGAAGCCGCGCCGAATGCGCACACGGCACTGTCGGCGGTGGCGGGAGGCGGCTTCCGCCAGGCGCTGTTCGCCGACGCTCAGCCGTTCACCGAGACACAGCTCATCAAAGCCTTGCGAGAACAGGGACCGGTGGCCGCTCCCGACAGTTTGTTCCAGCCCGCGCTGCACACGTTCTCGTACCTTGAAGGGGTGAAGAAGCCCGCGCGAACCATGTTCCTGCGCGCGATGGACCGCTTCAACAAGCTCGGCCTCGAACCGGAGAACGTCCTCTACATCAGCTCGCACCTGCGTGGCGACCTGTCCATCGCCAAGTCGATCGGCATCAGAACGGCCCTCTACGCCGCCGAGAAAATTGCCTTGCGAGCCGACTCGGAAGACATGAAGGATCCGGCCTTGAAGCCCGACCGCTTGATGACCGATCTCGCGCAAGTCCGCGATTTGATCGGCGTGTAGCGGGCGGAGCGCTCATACCTCACGCGGCACGAAGTGAGAGATTTCTGAGCGGGGCGGCGTCAGCCCCCCGGTTCCTCCAAAGCGGGCTTACGCCCAAGAATCGGGGGGGCTTATGCCGCCCCGCTCAGATGTCTCATCACTGACCGCGCGCGGTGAAACGAGGCACACGCTCTCGCTCATGCCCGCACGAGGTATCACTTGGAGCGACGTTCACAAACCGCCGAGGTCCGATTTGTCTGCGATCGCCTTCGTCGCTTTGGCCAGTTCGTCGCGTGGAATCTTAATCGCCGCGATCTGCCCGTTGTTCGGGCTGTGTTCCGAAGATTTCTGCGAGGGCTTCGCCTCAGACCGACGAAGGAAGGCGATTGCAAATTGATAAGTGCTAATTTCTAAATGCAAATTGAAAGTAAAATTCTCGCGGCGAGGGTCTTTCAATTATCAATTTGCAATTGGCATTGAGCAATCTCTTCTTAAACCTGACTCCATGAGTCAAGTTTCAAACTCGAAGAAATCCACTCACCGTACTTTCTCACCCTCGCTGTTTATCGCCCCTGTCCCGGCTTGGCGGCGGGGGGCTTCTCGGTGCCGTCGATGGTCGGCGACGAAACGCCCAGCCCTTGAGCCGACACTTTGTCGAAGATGTATCTCGGAAACGCCAGCGTTTGGAAGTAGGTCGAGGGGCCGGCCCACATCCCTTCGGCCAGTGCGGCAGCAAGACTCTTATCGCTGCGGTACTGGACGGACCACAGCGCGTTCGACGATTCCGAACTCACGTCCCAATGCTTCGTGCCGCCCGATTCGAGGTACGCCGCACAGCGGACGAACTCTTTCTGGACCTGCTGCACTTCGCCCGTTTTTTGTGATTGGTACGGCATCGACTGGCCCGTCTTCTTCTCCATGAACAAGGTGAGCGTCAGCGGCTGGCCATCGGACACCGCGACGTTGTTGTCCGCCAATTCCTTGAGGACCGCCAGCCGCACTTCATCGACGAAACCGTTCTTGTTGGGGGGCGCGATCAACTTCAACAGCAGGCTGACCGGCTTCCCGGGCGAGAGCAGATAGTTCGGTTCGAGGTTTCTTCCGGCCACCTCTTTCATCGCCAGCTTGTCGGGCATGGATTGAGCCACCAGAAACGGCGGCCCGCTCCCTTTGATCGACTTCGTGGTGACGTACCAATGTCGCCCATCGGTGCTGTTGGAGATGTGTGCCCCGACGGGAAGCAGGTATTGCCAGACGATCAGCTTCTGCTTCACATCGAACAGCCGGTAGTTGTTGAGCAACACATGGTCATCACCGCACCAGTGCATCGGCATGGTGGCCGCCAGCGCACGGTTGCCGCCGCGCCAGCCTCGCGCCAGCCGTTCGTTTTGCATCTTCATGCGGTTGGGTGGCCGGGGCTGGACTGAGGCTCAGCGAAGGAAGCCCCGGGGTTTCGCGAAGACGCTCCAGCCCCGGCCACCCCACCGCCAACCCCCAAACTTAGAGTTGACGAAGGACTAGTGCGGTGGGCGTGGTGCGTCGGTTCCAGATGGAATCGGTGCAGCGTGCGATGAACCACCGGCGCGAAGACCATGCCCGAAACCAAGATCACCACGAACCCGCTATAGAGGGCATACAGTCCCGCGAACAGCTTCCCGTTGTCTGTCAGCGGTGCCGTCAGCGGCCCCATGCCGGAGAGCAACATCGACGCATTCAGGAACGAGTCCAACCACGACAGGCTCTCAAACACATGGTAACCAGCCATGCCCACTCCCAACGACAGCACGATCACGCTCAACCCCGCCAAGATCGACAAAGCCAATCGGCGGAGATAGCGATCTTGAGGCAACAACGGGTGCGAGTGATGTTCAAACATGAGCGATCGGCCTTTCGAGTGAGAGACTGAATCTGAGTCAACGGGTTGGCGGCGGATTCTATACCTCACGCGGCCGTGAGTAAGACATTTCTGAGCGGGGTGGCGTCAGTCCAATGGCACTCACTTTGTGGGGTAGCTGAAGTCGTCAGACTTCAGAGGATGGTCAACGCTGGCTGAATTCTTACGAATTCAGCTACGTCGCACAGAACGTCCATTTGGAATTCGCTCAAAGTCTGTGCCATTGAGCGTCAGCCTCCTGGTTCTTGGGCGTCAGCCCGTTTGTAAAAACCGGAGAGCTGACGCCACCCCGCCCAGATGTCTCATCAACGACCGCGCGAGCGGATATCGTTCCCGCATTCTCCCTTTGCCAGAGACGGGCCGAGGAGTGAGGGACCGCTTGTTGCCGAGCGACCACGCGCAATCCGCTCTTCGCACGCAATCGCCACTCGCTTCATCTCTTCGCGCGAGATGGCTACTTTCGCCAGCAATGTGAAAGCGACGAAGTACTCGTTGCTCCGAAGCCCGACTTCACTTCACCATCAACTCTCAACCTTCGGCCATCAACCCTTCCCCCACCGAGAGACCCGCATCATGACCGTCATCCGTGTCGCCATTGGAATCCTGTTGCTGGCTGTCGCCAGTCCCGTCGCGTGGGGCGACTCCTCCGATCCGCAGCCACTGCACATCGAAGGCTATGCCGGACAGATGAGCTACCGGCCGAGTGAGGAATTAGCGCTCCATGTCTCGACCAGCGCGAGTGTCTTCTCCGTCGAGATCGCTCGATTGGGAGCGAAGACCGAGATCGTCCATTCGGCCGCAAACATTCCGGGTGTGGAATCGTCCATCCCCGAGAACGCTTCCACGCACGGCTGCAACTGGCCAGCACTCGTCAAGCTGCCGATCCCCGAGACGTGGAAGAGCGGCTACTACCAAGTGACGTTCAAAGCGGCCGACGGTGGCGGCAAGTTCGTCCAGCGCGGGCGTCGCACTGTCGAGGCGAACTGTTTCTTCATCGTCCGCGCCGCGAAACCCGGAGCCAACACGAAGACGCTGATTCAGCTCTCGACCAACACGTACAATGCCTACAACAACTGGGGTGGCTTCAGTCTGTACGGCTACCACGGACGAGCCAACGTGCAGGGGCATCGCGTCTCGTTTCAACGACCCAGCGCCGGACAGTTCGGTCAGTGGGAACTCCCCTTCGTCGCGTGGGCCGAAGCGAACGGGTACGTCTTCGATTACGCCGCCAACTCGGACTTGGAGTTTCATCCCGAAGAACTGAAGGCGTACAAGCTGGTTCTGAGTGTCGGGCACGACGAGTACTGGTCGTCGCTCATGCGCGACCACTTGGAAGCGTTCATCAAAGCGGGCGGCAACGTCGCGTTCTTTAGTGGCAACACCTGTTGTTGGCAGGTGCGGAGCGAAGATCAGGGGCAGGCTCTCACCTGTTGGAAGCAGTGGTACAACCTCGATCCCGCCTATCGCGACGGCAACATCAAACTGTTGACGACGGCCTGGAGTCACGAGCTGATCGGCCGTCCCGAGAACCAACTGACAGGCGTCGGCTTCCTGTTCGGCGGCTATCACCGCAGCCACGGCCAGTTCATGGACGGCGCATCGGCCTTCACCGTTCATCGTCCCGATCACTGGGTTCTCGAAGGAACCGGCCTCAAACGCGGTGACTCATTCGGCGGCAAGGACACGATCGTCGGCTACGAGTGCGACGGCTGCGAGTTCGAGCTGCGCGACGGCCTCCCCGTCCCGACACACCGCGACGGCACACCGAAAGGCTTCACAATCCTCGGCACCTGCCCCGCCAAATGGGCACCGGGCGACAGCCTCTGGTACGACAAGTTCCCCACCGACCGAGTCGGCTCCGCCACGATGGGCCTCTACACCCAAGGCGGCACCGTCTTCACCGTCGGCACCACCGACTGGTCCCACGGCCTCCGAGGTAAAGACCCCGCCGTCGAACGGATCACCAAGAACGTCCTCGACCGACTGGGGAAGTGAGGCTCGTTGGCTCATGCTTCAACTGAAGTTCTTGATCCGCAGTGAGCTGTTGGACATGCGGAAGCGGTTGCTGCCGGTGCCGCCGCTGTAGGTGGTGATGGTGAGGTTCGAGTTGATGATGATGAAGGTGTCGTTGCCCGAACCCATCAGGACGGACGGGGCGACCAGCGTCACGTTGTTGATCGTCAGCGTGTCGTTGCCGCCGCCCATGTTGATCGCGGCGGTCAGTGGCCCGATCAGCGGAGTCGAGACTGACGCGAGGCCATTTACCGTTGTGCCCGATTGGCCGGTCAGTGTGAGGACTCCCGCCGTCACGGACATCGTGACGAGGTTGTCGGAGTTGTCTCCCGTCAGCGTCAGGTTGCCTGCCGCATAGACCGCCGTCACGTTGCCTGCCGCCAGCGCGGTCGCTGAGGCCGGGCCGAGCAGGCCGAACAAGAGTAGGAGGCTGTGCCGCACGACCCTGAACCATCCGCACGGTTTGGAATCGGCGATGAAACCGGAAGGGGTTGAACAACGAGACATCCGTTGACGACGAGTGATCGCAAACATGACTTACTTTCCACGAAAAAACACGGAGCGAATAAGGGCAACCGAGAGGTTCGATGGCCGGAATACGATGCCGAGTCGCTTGGTGAAGGTCAAGAAGCGGTTTGAATGTCGCAGGACCATCGCCTTACGACAAAGTCGCCTTCATCGCTCCGCGGTCGAATCGCCTCCCCGCGGAGTTCCCGTGGCCGAAACGCGCAGGCCCGTCGCGCCACGGGGCACCGGTTCGAGCCATCCCAAGCACGGCCTTGAAGAACAGGCGGTGGCCGGCGCTCACCGGGCTCGGTTCCCCCCGCGAA
>JAYSQC010000130.1:0-2001 GCA_043721755.1 Schlesneria sp. | reverse complement strand
CCAAGTATTAGTCCGCATTTCAAAACTAGCCCGACGCGCGAGCGAGGGCTGGACGTTCGATCAGTACGAAGCCCTCGCTCGCGCGTCGGGCTAGTTTTTCCGACTCCACACAACACGGAGTTGATTTTGAACAGGTTCTCACTTCAATGATGCTCGTTCGCCTGCCCGAATCTGTAAGGAACATTTTTGTGAATCGTTTACTGGCGCTGCTCGCTCTTTCGCTCGGCCTGTGTGTCGTCACTTCCACTGTGTTTGCACAGGACGCAGAGCCAACACCGGCGGCGGTCGCTCCCGGAGACGCTGTTCACGAGGCGACTGGTCATGGCCCGGCTGCTCACGCACACGGGCCGAAGCTGGGGGAGATGATCTCACCCCTGTCGGTCGCTCCGTTTGCGATGCTGCTCCTCTGCATCGCCATCTTCCCGTTGGCGAACTCGCACTGGTGGGAGCACAACCGCAACAAGGGAATCATCGCGACCGTGCTGGGAATTCCGGTCGTGCTGTACCTGTTGCAGTTTGACGGCGCGGGGGCGCACGCCTTGGAGCACGCCGCCAAGGAATACGGTTCGTTCTTGATGCTGCTCGGTTCGCTGTTTGTCATCAGTGGCGGCGTTTATGTGCGCGGGACGTTCCACGGTTCGCCGCTGGTCAACACGCTGTTCCTCGCGCTGGGAGCCTGCGTGGCGAGTTTTGTCGGGACGACGGGCGCTTCGATGCTGCTGATCCGTCCGTTGCTCAGAGCCAACGAAAAGCGCAGCCGCGTCGCGCATGTGGTCGTCTTCTTCATCTTCATCGTGTCAAACTGCGGCGGCCTGCTGACGCCGCTCGGTGATCCGCCGCTGTTCCTCGGTTTTTTGAAAGGTGTCCCGTTCGAGTGGACGCTGCAACTGTGGAAGCAATGGGCGTTCGTGAACGGGGTGTTGCTCGTGGTGTTCTTCATTTGGGATTCGGTCGCGTTCCGCCGAGAAGCCCGTTCCTCGGTTGAGGCGATCTCGCTGGAGACGCCCGTCTCACCCGAGCCATTCGGAATCGAGGGGCTGCACAACTTTGTCGGCCTCGCCGGAATCGTCGCAGTGATCTACTGCGCGGGGCAGGCTTATGGAGCGACCGCACTCAACAGCGTTCTCCCGTGGGGCAAGGCGGGTGAGTGGCCCTACGGTGTGCAAGAAAGTTTGATGGCGCTAGTCGCTGTCGTTTGCTACTGCCTCACGACAAAGCCGATTCGCGAAAAGAACCGCTTCGGTTTCGGCCCGATCATCGAAGTGGCGGTCCTGTTCGCGGGGATCTTCGCGACGATGATTCCGGCCTTGGCGATGCTCAATGTGCATGGCAAGAGCCTCGGGATCGAGTCTCCCGCGCAGTTCTTCTGGTGGACGGGGATTCTGTCGAGCTTCCTCGACAATGCTCCGACCTACCTGACGTTCGCCGTGACCGCCTGCGGGATACACAACATCAACACCGAGGACGGCAAGTATCTCGCCGAGCTCCTCGCACTGCCCGCCGCTTCGGGCGCGGCCGAAATCCTCGCAGCCATCAGTTGTGGTGCGGTCTTCATGGGAGCCAACACGTACATCGGCAACGGCCCGAACTTCATGGTCAAAGCGATCGCCGAAGAGAACAACGTCAAAATGCCCGGCTTCTTCGGCTACATGGCCTACTCCTGCGGCATCCTGATCCCGCTCTTCGTGGCCGTGACGTTCGTGTTCTTTCGGTGAACGATCAACTCGTAGGATGGGCACTCCTGCCCGTCCGCTCTTCAAAACCAAAGCCGGACGGGCAGGAGTGCCCATCCTACGCTCCACCGTTCCGGCGGTCACAATAACTTCCCGAAGAAGAAGGAGTGAAGCAGGCTGCTCTATCAGCTGCGGGGCGTTAGCCCTCGCGCGGCCAAGAATGAGGCCATTGCCTCGTTTAACCGCGTGGGCAACGCCCCGCGCGTCGAGCGATGTGGAACGCTGTTTTGCCATCGACGCGCGGGGCGTTGCCCACGCGGTTAAACGA
>JAYSQC010000129.1:0-3872 GCA_043721755.1 Schlesneria sp. | reverse complement strand
TCTCGACACAATTCAGGATCAGCCATTCCATCGTCCGAGATTTGCGGCCCTTTCGCCAAAACAAGAATGGCAGAACGAGGGGGGCAGGACGATGAAGTCCGATTCACACAGCAATTCCTGTCTTCCCTCGTTCTGCCACTCTCGCCGGAGTACCGGGCTGAGAATTGTGTCGAGATCAATGGGCTGGCCCCGGTGGGGTTGCGGCATCCGCTTGCCAACGACCTCATTCCGGCCTGTTTTTTGCCGAGTGATTCCAGTTCAACAGCGGAGTCCGTCGCTCGTCGTGACGTTGCGGCTTCGCGGGGCGATGCAGTGTCGCACCGTCTTTCTGGAGTGCGTCAAACAACTTGGCGGGCGTTCCCAACCGCTGAGCTTCCAACTTCAAACCGGCCTGCGTTTCGACGAGGACTTCCCAGCGATACTGCTGCTGGCTGAGTTGCCGCTTATACGCGAGGTTCTGCGTCTCCAAGGCCGTCCCCGCCAGCGCAATCGCCACCACCAACGCCAGAGCCGCCCCGAATCGAAAGAACACGGCAAACACTCTCAGCAGGAGTGGGGAACACGAACTTGCATGTGGCACACGAGTGATGAGCCGCGCTGCATTTATACCTTGCACGGCCAAAACAGCCTCGTTTAACCGCGTGGGCAACGCCCCGCGCGTCGAGCGACGCCGTTTCGCCGCATCCGCGCGGGGCGTTGCCCACGCGGTTAAACGAAACGATCCAGCTCACACAACAACTCACCGACTCCGTGTCATCGGCTGAGTCGGGGCATTGCCACCACCTCAACTCGGCTGGCGTCGCCAGGCAGGCGCAGCACCGTGCCGAGCTTGAGTGAGTTGCCGTCCGTGAGGATCTCCCGGTTCATCTCGAAGACCTGCACCCAGCGTGACGATCGACCGAGATGACGCTGCGCGATGTCGCTCAGCGTGTCTTCCTGACCCACGCGATACATCGGGACACCGTCGGCCGAGACGAAGAAGCCCGTCACTTCATTCTTGGTGGCCGTTGCCGATGAAGTCGATCGGGAGGCTTGTATCGTTCCGGCCAGGACCGGTTCGGCGGGAGCCGGTTGCGGAATGAGAGTGGAGTAAGTTCGCTCCAATTCTGCGGCCGGAGGCGTGGCGATTGTGACTCCGGGTTTCATCCGTTTGGGATCGGGGATGACTTTCAGATTGTGTTGCGACAGCGCCATGAAGTAGCGCCCCGTTCCGTACTTCTTGCGGGAGATCGTCCAGAAATTGTCGTTCGGTTCGATGTTGTACGTGTCGCCCGGCACCAAAGGTTTTGAGACTGCTCGCGGCGCGAAGTCTTCATCAACCCGGCCCGTGGGTGCGGGACGCCGTGCCTCGCCGAACGGGTCGCTCACGGGAATGGCCGTTGTCGCCGTGCGCTCTTCGCGAGTGAACTCATTCATCGCGCGTTGACTTACCTCGGCGGGACGGAAGCCACCCAACCGGTCCTCGTCTGCGGTGGCGGTTTTGGCGGGTGTTGGTTCCGACGCAAACGGACTGGTGGACGGCGGCGATTCAAACGCGGGAGCCTTCATCGCTGGCGGCGCTGTGAGTGGAGCTGCGGTTACAGGTGCTGGCTCTTCAAGCACATCAAACGCGGTCGCCGATCGCGACACAGGTTGACTCGACGGAGCCTCTAAAACGGGAGTTTGGTCTGGGGCAAAAGCATCGCCCACTTGAGTTGCCGGTTCGCGCGCGTTGCTGGTCGAGAACTGCGGAGCCGCGTCAAACGGATCGGCCTCCACGGCGGGACGCTCGTCCACGGCCACATCCGCCGCAGCGCTGCGCGAAACGGGCTGAGCCACTTCCAACGGAGCTTCAAATGGGTCGCTGGCGACTGCGGATGTGCTTCGATCGGACTCAATCACGGTTGTTGACGCCGTTGCAGCGGGGCGAGCCTCGCGCTCGAACGGGTCGAAGCTGGCGGCGGGTTCCGACGAAGCCACTGTCGCAGTCGGGCGCGCGGCTGCGGTCGCAGGTTGTGAAAAGGCATTCGCAAAGGCGTCATCGCTGGAAACGGAAGTCGGCAACTTGGGCTTTGCTTGAGTAACCGGTTGAACGGGAATGTCGTTCGTTTTGCGAACCGGCTTCGAGGTCACTTCAAACGGATCGACTTCGCGCGGTGAGGCACTGACTGCCGCCGGATCGTCAATCAGCGCACCAGGCTCTGCGGCGGCTGCGGGGACAACTCGTCGCCCAACAGGTCCGTTCTGTGCGCTGGCCGTCTCGAACGGTGAAGCGTTCGGGGCTTCGCCACCCGTGGCTCCGTCTGCGGGATTTCCTTCGACCGGCTGCCCGGCCAAAGCTTCCGAGGGCCGGTGCATCTTCTTGTAGACCATGAAGCCGAACACGCCGACCAGCATCACGACCATCAACAGCCCGACCCTGGTTTCGCGTGTCATGAGGGAGGCTCCTTCCTTCCAGAGAACTTGCTTGAACTGAACTCAATCGACTTTTACCTGCGCGGTCCGTGATGAGGCATCTGAGCGGGGTGGCGTAAGCCCCCCGATTCTTGGGCGTAAGCCCGCGTTGGAGGACCCGGGGGGCTTACGCCGCCCCGCTCAGAAATGTCTCACTTTGTGCCGCGTGAGGTTTACAAACCACGCCAACTCATATCCCTTACCCGACTTTGCGCGCCACTCGTAGCTTGGCCGAGCGACTTCGCGGGTTGAACCGCTGTTCCTGGTGAGTCGCCACGATCGGCTTGGAAGTGAGGTTTTCCCAACGCTCGGCCCGACGAAACTCGTGTTTGACGATGCGATCTTCCAGCGAATGAAACGTGATGACCGCCGCCAGTCCACCCGGCCTCAGCGATCGAAACACTGACTCTTCCAATCCACGGGCGACATGCCCCAACTCATCGTTCACCGCGATTCGCAAGGCTTGAAAGACGCGTGTCGCGGGATGCTTGTCCCCCGCCTCGCGACGTTGCACGTTCATGCACTCGGCCACCGCTTCGGCCAACTGGACTCCCGTCGTGATCGGTTCCGAGTTCGCTCGCGCCGCGAGAAACCGCGCGATCCGACCGCTCGCCGGATCCTCGCCATATTCCCGCAGCACTCGCTCCAACTCCGCTTCGCCCGCCGTCCGGATGAACTCCGCCGCCGATTGGCCGCGCCGCGTGTCGAATCTCAGATCGAGCGGTCCGTCCACGCGAAAGCCAAACCCACGCGACTCGTCCGCCAACTGATCCGACGACAAACCCAAATCCAACAAAACTCGATCAACGCCCGCCACGCCGAGGCTGCTCAGAACCTCTGGCAATTCAACATAGCTGGCCTGTTTCAAGGTGACATTCTGCATCTCGGCCAACGCCTGCGCCGCGAAGGCCAGCATCATCGGATCGCGATCCAGCCCGATCAGCCGTCCCACGGAACCAATTCGATCCGCGATCATCTTGGAATGCCCGGCCGCCCCAACGGTGCCATCCACGACGATCAAGCCGGGAATCAACTCCAACACCCGTTCGACCTCGCGCAGCAGCACGGGAACATGTCGCGCGGCGTGAGTCTCTGGCATTCGCTTCACTTCGTCCGGTTCAAACCCTCGACCCTAAATTTGGAGCGGGCTTATAGCCGAAGTTGCCGAAGTGTGAGAAGACCATCTGCGGTGGGACCAGAGCGGATGATTCATGAGGAACCACGAAATACTCGAAAAACACGAAAGTGAAGAGAGAGCATCTCCAGACATCGCGCGTCAGGCCATTGCGGTCACTTGAGGGGGCAGAACTCTCGTCTCCTCTTCACCTCTTCTCTTTCGTGTTCATCCGAGGTTTTGGGGGGCGACTGAAAGAGATCAAATACGGATGTCGGTCGGTGTCTTCATCCTGAAGGGATGTCAGCGATTAGCCGGGGGTTGA